>CAZOVW010000008.1:0-13986 GCA_964583545.1 uncultured Dehalococcoidales bacterium
GGGTATAAACTCCCTCCCGCCAGGGGAGGGAGAATTTATTCCCTCACCCGGGATTGCTTCGGTCGCCGTAGGCGACCCCCTTATATCGGCGTCGTGAGACGCCTCCTACGGCCCAAATTCGTAGGAGGTCTCTCCAGAGACCGATCTTTACTTTGATTCAGAGGCCGACAGGTCGAGAGATCCCTGTGGGCTCGCCTTTCTATGGGCCCAAAGCGTCACTTATCTATCTGAATGAGGTAAGGCTTGGAGTTTTAGCCCCTTCATAAAAAGCAAGCGGAGCCTGGTCACTCCTGGGTCGATGATAACCTCTTCATGCTCAAAATCGAGTTTGAACCGCCACTTCTGTATCGTTGCCGTTCCGATGATAAGCTGCTCGGAAAGATCAGGCAGCACCATGAACTCGTCAGAGAAACGATAGCCATCCAGATAAAAGTCAAGACTTACACGCCCCTTTGCTTTCACCCTCCTCTTCTTTTCTGCGGTTTCCAGAGAAACCGGGGTCGGCAGAGGGATTATCGTCTCTAACTTCTGTGCCAAACCTTTCTCAATGCAGGAGTAGCTAGCGCCACTATCAAAAAAACCGATAACCTTTTCTCTCCCTTTTGAGCCTACAAGTTCAACCTCTTTCTCTATTATCGCCATTTTATTCTCCCACCACACTTTAGTATATGTTCGGTAGAAAATCAAGGCGGGCGCTTATTTCTTATATCGCCACACGGTCCCTTGAGGGGTGTCTTCGAGGACTATGCCAAGCTCTGCCAGAGAGGCGCGGACTTTATCGGCAAGGGCCCATTTTTTCGCCCTTCTCAACTCGGCTCGCTTTTCGATCAGTAGACCGATATAATGAGGCGCTTGCTGAGCTTCCCCGACCAGGCTTATGCCATACACCCCCGCCAGCTCGATGAATGGCGCGGCATCAAGGTGAACCTCGGCCTCTTCCAGAGTCAGGCCCAGCACCCCGGCGAGTTCGAAGAGTATTCCCTGAGCCTCACCGATAGCGGAGCCCTCTTCACCGGCTCGGTTGATCTCCCTTGCCAGGTCGAAGAGGGCGGCGAGAGCCTGGGCGCTATTGAAATCATCGTCCATAGCCTCCGTGAAGCGCTGGCGGTAAATCGCGGTCTCCAGTGCTGGTGGTCTATTGCCGCCCTGCCGATGTGCCGCCAGGCGCAGCCTCTCCACCCCCCGCTCCGCTGCCTCAAGCCCTTCTTCTGTATAGGTGAGGGGGCTTCGGTAGTGAGAGCTCAGGACAAAGAGCCTGATGGCATCGGCGCTATAGCGCTCCAGGGCCTCCTTGACGGTGATCAGGTTGCCCAGCGACTTGCTCATCTTCTCCTCACCAAGCTGCATCAGCCCGTTGTGCAGCCAGTGCCTGGCGAAGGGGCTCACGCCGGTGAAGGCTTCCGACTGGGCGATCTCGTTCTCATGGTGAGGGAAGATAAGGTCCTGCCCGCCGCCGTGAATATCCAGGGTCTCGCCCAGGTATTTGAGGGACATAGCGCTGCACTCGATGTGCCAGCCGGGCCTTCCTGGACCCCAGGGGCTTTCCCATTGAGGCTCGCCGGGCTTTGCTGACTTCCAAAGGGTGAAGTCCATTGCATGCTCTTTTTCGCCTTTTTCACCCTCTTCCTCGATACCCGCCCCGGCCACCATCTCGTTCAGGCTTCGATGACTGAGCTTTCCATATTCGGGGAAGCTCCTCACCCGGAAATAGACATCGCCTCCTGCCTGATAGGCATGCCCCTTTTCGACCAGGCCGGCGATGACCTCGATAATTTTTGGTATTTCCTCGGTGGCCCTGGGATAGATGTCGGCACGCTTGACATTTAAGGCATCCATGTCGGCGAAGTATTGGGCGGTGAACCCCTCGGCAAGCTCCTTGGCGGAAATGCCCAATTGACTCGAGCGGGCGATGATCTTGTCATCGACATCGGTGAAGTTCTGCACATACTTCACCCGGTAGCCACGAAACTCAAGATACCGTCTGATGACATCGAAGAGGATATAGCTCATGGCGTGCCCGATGTGGCACTCGCTATATGGTGTGACCCCGCAGACATACATCTTTACTATGTCGCCCGTGGGGGTAAATTCCTCTTTTCGACCTGAGAGGGTGTTATAGATTTTCATTTTGTCTCTACTAAAGCTACCGCATGGGCAACGATGCCCTCGTCTTCTCCGAGAAAGCCCAGGCCCGCCGAGGTGCTCGCTTTCACCGAGACCTGCTCTCTCATGATGCCCAGGGCTGCGCTAATGTTTCGGCACATCTCGTCGATGTAATCTGCCAGCCGAGGCTGCTCGCAAATGATGGTGGCGTCAATGTTTTCGATCTTAAAACCCCCATTATGAAGCATATCGCCAACACGCTTGAGAAGCGTGATGCTGGATATATCCTTATACTGGGGGTCGGTATCGGGGAAGTGGGTGCCGATGTCCTTCAAGGCGGCGGCGCCGAGGAGGGCATCGATGATGGCATGTGTGAGCACATCGGCATCGCTATGACCGTGGAGGCCGTGCCCAAAGGGCACCGTCACGCCACCAAGCACCAGGGGACGCCCCTCGACCAGGGGATGAACATCATAGCCAATGCCTACGCGCATCTTTCGCTTTTTCGACCTCTTCGCTCGTTTTGCCTGTATTATCCGTAATCGTCGAGGTTATTTACCAGCGTCGCTCCCTGAGAATAGCCTCTGCTAGGAGGAGATCCTCAGGGGTGGTCACCTTGATGTTGGTGTGAGAGCCTGGATAGACCTTAACCTTATATCCCAGGTTCTCTACCAGGGTGGCATCGTCGGTGGCATCGCCCCGAGCCTTGCGATAGGCTTCATTTATTATATCAAATCGAAATACCTGAGGGGTCTGCACGGACCAAAGGCGCTGGCGAGGCGGCGTTTCCGCAACGAAGTGGTCTGAGGAAACGACCTTGATAGTATCGGTAACGGGGAGGGCCGGGATGGCAGCGCCACTCTGACGAGCCTCATTAAGCCCTTCCTCAATCAGCCCTTGGCTAAGGCAAGGACGAGCCCCATCGTGGATCACTACCCACTGGCAGCCGGAGAGCCTCTTAACTCCCTCCTTTACCGAATCCTGCCGCTGTGCCCCACCGGGGCATACCTCGGTTACCTTGGACCAGCAATGCTCCTTTACCAGTCGCCACCCCTCATCCAGCCTCTCCTTGCTTAATACAATGACCACCTGGTCAATGGCGGGACACCTTTGGAATACATCGACAGTATGGGCCAGGAGGGGCTTGCCTGCTAAGTTGGCGAAGATCTTTTCCACCCCACCCATTCGCCTGCCTGTGCCAGCAGCAACTACGATGGCGCCAACCTTTTCCATGCCTCACTCCGCTTTAGGGTGGGCGAAGATCATGCGCCCTGCCGCTGTTTGGAGCACCCTGGTAACTACCACTTCAATGCTGCTATTGATGTAGCGCCGCCCGTCCTCTACCACAATCATCGTTCCATCGTTGAGGAAACCGAGGCCCTGCCCGACCTCCTTGCCCTCCTGGATGATCCGAACCTCCATCTCCTCACCGGGCAACACCACGGGTCTTACCGCATTGGCCAGCTCATTGACATTGAGCACCTGGACCCCCTGAATCTTGGCCACCTGATTCAGGTTGAAGTCGTTGGTCATAATGGCGCAACCGAGGAGTTTCGCCAGCTTCACCAGCTTACTGTCAACATCCGTGACATCCTTGATATCCATCTCAGAGATCTCTATGGGGATATCGGACTCCTGCTGCAGTTTGGTAAGTATCTCCAGGCCCCGCCGCCCGCGATTGCGGCGCACCGAATCGTAGGAATCGGCGATGTGGTGCAGCTCGTCGAGGACAAATCTGGGGATGACCAGTGAGCCTGGGATAAAGCCAGCCTGACCTATATCAGCGATGCGCCCATCAATGAGGGTGCTGGTGTCTACGATGAGCTTTCCATTGTGGGCCACCAGCCTGCCTCTCGCTCCTTCAGGGAGGGAGATATCGAATATTCGGAATAGCTCCCTTCTCTGTGCTACTGTGATAGGTATGATAACCAGGCAGAGGAAAAGGCTGACGGTAATCGGGGTGATTTTCCCCCAGAGTCCGGGAAGCATGGAAAGGGGAAATGTCAGGAGCACGGAGATGAACAAGGCAATTACCAGACCTACGAGAGCAGCGAGAAAAGCAACGGTTGGAATCTGCGGGAATCGCCGACGACTCCCTCGATGAGGGGATCTCATTTATGCACCTCCTCCACCCCCCAGCCAACAAAAAAGCGGATTGCCCTACACTTAGCGGGAACTTCCTTTAATATAAAAAAGATTATAACTAAAAGTAGCCTCGCCTTGTTTGCCGGGAGGTAACTTAGTTTATATAGGTTAACACAAAAACGTGGGCATGTCAAAGGGGAGCGCCTTATCCGATGAGAAACTGGAGGAGCAGGCGCAGCGTCCAGTACCCGGCGAAAGCGATAATCCAGCCCTTGACTGTCTTACCTACAAATACCACGAGGAGGTATTTCCAAAGCGGGTAGCGGAGCGCCCCGGCAGCAGCGCCGACAAGGTCGAAGAAAAAGTTTGGAATGCTGGAGAAGATGAAGAGGACTAGAGAACCCCGCCGCTTCACCCAAGCATTTAACTTAACATAAATCTTGCTTTTCTCCATTGACGCCCGACCGCTGTAACCTGCCATATAGCAGGCGATCTCACCGATCGGCTCTCCCAGCCCCGACATCAGCCCCACAAGCCATGGATTTAATACTGCACCCATGACAAAAACCACCGGCAGGCCGGGTACAGGTACGATGAGGACCGCAGCAGCCAAGATAGAGATCAAAAAAACCCCTAAATAGCCGTAGGCCTCAACGTCGCCTAACAGTTCCCCTGTGAAAAAAATGGCGATACTGAAGACCAGGGTGGCGATTATAGAAATAAGGCTTATCCAGTGCCGCCTTATCCAGCGCCGCTGCTTTACCTGCGCGGTGACTTCCTCACTTGTCAGGTTCATGCCCTCGTCATGCTCGTTCATGCCTCTTTACGGTGAAAGGGTATCGGGAATGGCTGGAGAAGTCAAGTAGTGAAGGTGAAGCCCTCAGGACTCACGTCGACCATTATGCGATCGCCTTCCTTGAACTCCCCCTTGAGGATTTTGGTGGACAGCGGGTTCTCCACCTGACGCTGCAGGGTGCGGCGCAGGGGGCGGGCCCCGAATGCCGGGTCGAAGCCCTCCTTGGCGAGCTGAGCCTTGGCCTCCTCGGTAAGCTCCGCGGTGATCTTCCGCTCGGCAAGGCGCTTTTTCACATCCTTCATCATCAAATCGACGATCTGCTTAATTTGCTCCTCGGTGAGCGCCTGGAAGATAACGACCTCGTCGATCCGGTTGAGGAACTCGGGGCGGAAGGTCTGTTTCAGGGCTGTCTCAATGGCGGTCGTTTGCCGTTCCCGTTCGCTCTTCGTCTGCTTGGAGAAGCCTATAGACTGGCGCTGGAACTCCTCGGTGCCCAGGTTGGAGGTCATGATCACCACGGTATTCTTGAAATCAACGGTTCTGCCGTGACCATCGGTGAGTCTGCCATCCTCCAGGATTTGGAGGAGGATATTGAACACGTCGGGGTGCGCCTTTTCCACCTCGTCAAAGAGGATCACCTTATAGGGTCGGCGGCGCACTGCCTCAGTGAGCTGTCCCCCCTCCTCATAGCCAATATAGCCAGGGGGGGCACCGATAAGGCGAGAGACAGTATGCTTCTCCATGTACTCGGACATATCGAGCCGCACCATAGCCTCCTCATCATCAAACAGGAACTCAGCCAGGGCGCGTGCCAGCTCCGTCTTGCCGACGCCGGTCGGTCCCAGGAAGATGAAGCTGCCAATCGGTCTCTTGGGGTCCTTGAGCCCTGCCCTGGCTCGCCTGATGGAGTCGGAGACCACCCTAACGGCATCCTCTTGGCCGATGATCCTTTCGTGGATACGTTCCTCCATATGAAGCAGCTTTTCCGCGTCCCCTTCCAGCATGCGGGACACGGGGATACCCGTCCACTTGGAGACCAGTTCGGCGATGTCCTCCTCATCCACCACGCTGTCGATCCGCTCCCTCTGGAGCCACTTAACCTTCTCCTGATTGTACTGCTCCTCGAGGCGGAGCCGTTCCGACTTAAGCTGGGCGGCGCGCTCGAATTCCTGTCGTTGCGATACCGCTTCCTCCTCGTGGGCCAGCCGCTGCACCATCTTTTCGAGCTCTTTCACTTCAGGTGGGGCGCTCTCCGTATCGATTCGGAGCTTGGAGGCAGCCTCGTCGATGAGGTCAACCGCTTTATCGGGGAGGTAGCGGTCCGAGATATACCGGTGGCTTAGCTTGGCGGCAGCCTCAAGGGCGGAATCTGTAATCTGTATCTTGTGGTGCGCCTCGTAGCGGGGACGCAAAGCGCGGAGCATCTCGATGGTGACCTCCTCGCTGGGCTCTCCGATATAGACAGGTTGCAGCCGCCGCTCCAGTGCAGCGTCCTTTTCGATGTGCTCCCGATACTCATCCAGCGTAGTTGCGCCGACGCACCGGAGCTCGCCCCGGGAAAGGGCCGGTTTGAGCATATTGCTGGCATCAATGGCACCCTCAGCAGCCCCGGCGCCGACCACGGTGTGCATCTCGTCGATAAACAGGACGATCTCGCCACGAGCCTGGCGGATCTCGTCCATCACCGCCTTGAGGCGCTCCTCAAACTCGCCGCGGAACTTTGAGCCGGCCACCAGTGCTCCCATATCGAGGGCGATGACCCGCTTACCTTTGAGGGAATCGGGCACATCGTCGCCCACAATCTTCTGGGCAAGTCCTTCCACGATGGCAGTCTTGCCCACACCGGCCTCGCCGATGATCACAGGGTTATTCTTGGTGCGCCTGGTGAGGACCTGCATCACCCGTTTTATCTCAT
This sequence comes from uncultured Dehalococcoidales bacterium, assembly GCA_964583545.1. GTDB lineage: Bacteria > Chloroflexota > Dehalococcoidia > E44-bin15 > E44-bin15 > CAZOVW01. The sequence continues at coordinate 6,900 of CAZOVW010000008.1, forward strand.
CCTCACGCCCGATGACCGGGTCCAATTTGCCCTCGCGGGCGAGCATGGTGAGGTCGCGACTATACTTCTCCAAAGCGCCGTATTTGCTCTCCGCCCGGGGGTCGGTAACCCGGTGTCCTCCGCGGATGTCCTGAAGGGCTGAGTAGACCTTTTCCTGGTCGATGCCGAAATCGCCGAGGATGCTGGCAGCTTCACCCCCGCGCTCGGCAGCCATGGCGATCAATAGGTGCTCGGTGCCGATGAACTCGTCCTTTAGCCTGTTGGCCTCGGCGGCGGCATTGTCCAGCAGGCGCACCGTGCGCGGCGTGGCGTAGATCATCGGCGTCTCATGGGAAACCTTGGGCGTTTTCTCCAGCGCCCCCTCGACGCGGCGGCGCACCTCGTCAGCATTCACCCCCAGCTTCTTCAATATCTCGCCGGTTAAGCCCTTCTCCTGCTGGAGGAGGGCGAGCAGGATATGCTCCACGTCCCACTGGCTATGCTGGTGGTTACGCACCAGCTCCTGGGAGAGGGCCAGTGCTTCCTGTGCCTGTTCGGTAAATCTATCTTGTCTCATTTTTTCGCTCCTTTTTTCGCTTTTTACAGAGGTTGAGACAAATCCTTCTTTCTAATCTACAGCCCCGCTTCCCTGAGGCGCTTGATCTCCAACTCCATTTCCTCCATTTGTCTTTCCATCGCGGCGATGCGTTCCCCAAGGCGGAGAATGACCTCCACCCCGGCGAGGTTGACCCCAAGATCGTTCATCAGCGTCCTGACCTGGCGCAGCCTCTCGATGTCTCGATTAGAGTAAAGGCGCACCCGCCCCATGGAGCGCGATGGCTCGATGAGCCCCGCCTTCTCATAGTAGCGCAGGGTCTGAGCATGCACGCCAAGCATCCTCGCCACCACGCTGATCACATAACAGGGTGCGGAATCATCAAAGTTCATTTTTCACCTCTTTTGGAATCTTTCAACTGCCGGAAGAGCTCCCTTTCCCGCGCCGTCAGCTTTTGGGGCAGGACCACCTTCACCTTGGCGAAGAGGTCACCCTTCTTGGTATCGCCCATCCGGGGCATACCCTGTCCAGCCAGGCGAAATACCTTCCCGTTCTGGGTCTCCGGCGGGATGGTGAGGGCGAGGTTCTTCCCCTTCAGGGTGGGCACAGCCACCTCACCGCCAAGCACTGCATCGGTGAGCGGGACAGCAACCTCAACATGGATATCGCTATCCTTGCGCTGAAAGATGGGGTGAGGCCTCACTGAGACTACCAGATAAAGGTCTCCGCTCTGTCCGCCGCCAGGGCTTGGCTCACCCTTCCCAGCCACTTTTATCCGCGAGCCGTCCTTAACCCCGGGCGGTATCTTAACCTCGAGGCGGTGTCCCGTCATGTCGGTGATGACTCTGGTGCTGCCATGATAGGCCTCCTCGAGGGTTACCTCGATAGGGTAATCGATATCCCGACCGCGCCTCGGCCTGCGGGATGTGGTCCTGGTGCCAAAGCCGCGAAAGAGGCTATCAAAAGTCCCCCCCGTATCGCCCCTTCCAAACAAGTCGTCAAAGTCAAGGATAGTGCTTCTTCTGGAGAAGTCGCCCTGCCAGCCAGCGAATTGATCGGCATACTGCCAGTGTTCGCCAAACTGATCATATTTCCTGCGCTTCTCAGGGGCGGAGAGAACCTCAAAGGCAGTGTTTATCTCTTTGAATCTTGCCTCAGCCGCCTTATCGCCAGGGTTGACATCCGGGTGATGCTTGCGTGCCAGCCTCCGATAGGCCTGCTTTATCTCCTTATCGGTAGCATTCCGGCTCACCCCCAGAATCTCATAGTAGTCCTTAGCTGCCATTTTCGCCCTTCCAGTCTTTATTATAAGATAAGTAGCATAATTTGTCAATATTATTTCTAACAAATTGATGTTAGAAGACTTGACAACGCTTTGTGAATATGCTATATTAAAATCGATGAGAAGGAAAGGGGGTGAACCAGATGAACTTAGTCCGTTGGGAGCCCTTCAGGGAGTTGATGAGCCTGCGCCAGGCAATGGACCGACTCCTTGAGGAAAGCTTCGTGAGGCCCTCGCGTGCGTTTGGTCTTTTTGGTGAGGAGGCGCAGCCACCGATCGATGTGTATCAAACGCCCAATGAAGTGGTGGTCAAAGCCTCCCTGCCCGGGGTGAAACCCGAGGATGTCGAGACCACCATCACCGGGGACACCCTAACCATAAAGGGTGAGACCAGGGCGACGGAGGAGGTGAAGCGTGAGGACTATCTTTATCATGAGCACCGCTATGGTGGCTTTAGCCGCTCCGTAAGCCTTCCCCACGCCCTCCAGAGCGAGAAGGCAGAGGCCACCTTCGAGAATGGCATCCTCACCATCACAATCCCTAGAGCTGAGGAGGCGAAACCAAAGACCATCGAGATTAAGGCCAAGGGTGAGGAAAAGTGAGCTTTCCCCTGGGCTAATGAAAAGGGGGTGGGTGATTGCCCGCCCCCTTTTTTCGAATAATCTTAATCGTCGCCTTCACCTATTTTGAAGTTTTCGAAAAGTCCGAAAAAATGTCGAGGAACTGTTTGAGAATCCTCGCTGTAGCGCCCCAGATCACCCTGCCGTTATACTCGAAGACGCTCCCTATATTGGGGGTCCCATCAATGACATAGACTTCTTCCCGGTAGTTTTTTTCATCCGCAAGGGCCGATAGCGGCAACTCAACCAGTTCCTCTATCTCATCTCTGTTTATGATAAATTTGTAGGGATGGGGAATAATACCGACAAAGGGGGTGATCAGGAAATTGCTGGTGAGCGTGCCCATACTGTCCAGCTCCCCCAGTATTTCCACATCCTCAGGGCACACCCCGATCTCCTCGAAGGTCTCGCGGAGGGCGGTATCTATAAGATTGCAGTCCTGCTCACGGCGTGCCCCCCCGGGGAAAGAGATCTGCCCCTTATGATGCTCCACCTTCTGGGTCCGCTTGGTGAGCAGGATGTAGTATTCCCCCTCCTTCTCATAAATGGGGAGGAGCACCGCGGCGGGGGCTAAGGGGGCGTTGGAGAGGACAATGGTCTGCTTCTCCCGCTGGGCGAGGATCCGGCTGATCTTTTTTGCGAGCATTTTGCGATATTTTGCCAATTACGCTGTCGATGGACTATCGACCATCTTCACGCTTCAAAAATTCGAAATAAGGGTCACTGACCTCAGTTCCATGAAGAGCCCTCATTTGTTCAACGGTGTTCATGGATAGGCCTCCCTATTTTGGAGCTTCCCCCAGAGCTCTTCCACCACTGCTCTGACCTCGCTAAGCTGGCAATCGGTATCGATGATCACATTGGCATACTTGCCCCGTTCCTCTACAGGGAGCTGGGAGCGGAGGCGCGCCCACGCCTGCTCCTCGCTGAGCCCGGCCCTGTTTTGCAGGCGCTTTACCGCTACCTCCGCAGGGGCGACAGTGACCCAAATCTCATCGACGAGGTCAGTCCAGTTTGCCTCGATGAGCACCGCGGCCTCCAGCACTACTACCGCGACCCTCTCACCCCTCAGCCGCTCGATCTCCTCCCTCATCATCTCATGCATCCGGGGATGCACGATCTCGTTCAGCCGGGCAAGGGCCTGAGGGTCATCAAAGGCGATCTCACCAAGCTTTTTGCGGTCTATCTCGCCGTTTTGCTTTAGGATCCCATCGCCAAAGGCATCGACCAGTTCTTGCCAGGTCTTTGTATGGGGTTTGTAGGCCTCATGGCCAATCTCGTCGGCATCGATGACCACGGCCCCTCTTTCAGCAAGCATCCCGGATACGGTGCTCTTTCCGCTAAGGATCCCCCCCGTAAGACCAATGACGATCATTTCTTTGAACTTTACGCTGTATTTATAAGGCTATTGGAAAACTCCGATAATCCTCACAGGCCTGCTAGCGTCATACCTGTGAAAAGCCCTGCTCGCATTTATGGCGCTGAACCAGTCTACCAACTTGAGGCAGAGCAGTCAAGCAAACGCAGGGTTGCACTCCATCCTAAATATGTTAGAATACGGGGAGGAGCGATGGCGATGCGGGAGGCGTTGCTCTATGATAAGCTCCCTGGCTCCCGGGTCAGGTGCCATATCTGCCAGTGGCGATGCACAATTGGCCCTGGCAAGCTTGGCGTTTGCCAGATGCGCCGGAATGTCGATGGTGTCCTCTACGCCTTGAACTATGCTGAGGTCTCATCGGTAGCCGTAGACCCCATCGAGAAGAAGCCCCTGTTCCACTTCTTCCCTGGAAGCCTGGTCTTCTCACTGGGCACCTGGGGGTGCAATTTTCACTGCAAGCACTGCCAGAACTGGCAGATATCGTGGGCCGCCCCTTCATTTTTGGAGCGAGGCTCGCGAACTATCTCCCCGGAGGCTTCTATTGAGATGGCAAAGCGGGAGCGCTGCCAGGGAATCGCCTGGACCTATAATGAGCCGGGCATCTGGTTTGAGTATACCTTGGATGCGGCGAAGCTCGCCAAGGAGAACGGTCTCTACACCGTCTATGTGACCAACGGCTACATCACCCAAGAGGCTCTCGACATGATTGGGCCCTATCTTGAAGGCTACCGTGTTGATGTAAAGGGGTTCACTGACAAGTTCTACCGTGATTTGGCTAAGGTTTCTAGATGGCGTGGCATCCTCGAGGTAACCGAGAGGGCTAAGGAGAAATGGGGGATGCATGTTGAGGTGGTGACTAACGTGATCCCCACGATGAACGATGACGAGGAACAGCTTGAGGGCATTGCCACCTGGGTTCGCGATAAGCTTGGGGAACTGACCCCCTGGCATGTCACTCGCTTTTATCCTCAGCATCAGATGCTTAACCTGCCGCCTACCCCAATAGCCGCTCTGGAACATGCCTACGACATCGGCAGAAGGGCGGGGCTGCGCTTTGTTTATACGGGTAATGTGCCCGGCCATGAGAATGAGAATACCATTTGCTATTCCTGTGGCAACCTGATTATTGGCAGGATGGGCTATCATACCGACATCGTCGGTCTAGAAGACTCGAGGTGCCGCTTTTGTAGCGCTGACCTTAACATGAGGACGGGGGGAGGCCACCATGATTAGGAATCCGGTTGTCTCTGGGCAGTTTTATCCAGGATCGCCTTCTTTGCTGGAGGCGCAGATTAAGGAATTTATTGATGAACAGGCGCCGAAAGAAGAGGTGCTTGGTCTGGTTTCACCTCACGCTGGATATATCTACTCCGGACCGGTGGCCGGGGCTGTTATATCCAGGGTTGAATTCAGAGATACCTTTGTCATCATGGGCCCCAACCATACGGGTTTGGGACAACCCTTTAGTATTATGACGGAAGGGATATGGAAAACGCCACTGGGCGAGGTAGAGATCGACTCGGAGCTTGCCAGAAAGATTTTGGAGGTATCCCCCCATTTGGAAGAGGATCATGTAGCCCATTTAGAGGAACACTCCATTGAGGTTCAGCTACCGTTTTTACAGTACTTTAAAAAGGACGTTAAGATAGTGCCCATTGTGCTTGCCCATGCCACTGGCACCACCTGTAAGGAGATCGGGAAGGGGATCGCCGAGGCGGTCAAGGATTTGAACAGAGAGGCGGTAATCATGGCAAGCAGCGACATGACCCACTACGAGCCTCAGGAATCTGCCAATAGGAAGGATAATCTGGCTATAGAAGCGATACTGGAGTTAAATGAAGACGAACTTCTAAGGCGAGTCGAGGAATTTCATATTACGATGTGTGGGTATGTGCCGACGGTCAGTCTCCTCTCAGCCTGCAAGGAATTAGGGGCGAGGCAGGCGGAATTAGTGAGGTACCAAACAAGCGGTGACATAATAGGCGATTATCGCAGTGTAGTGGGCTATGCTGGCATAATAATAAAGAGGGGGTGATGAAATGCACCCACTGGTAAAACTGGCGAAGGAGACCATCGAGAGCTATGTTCGCGATAGAACGATTCCTAGACCGAAGAAGCTCACCCCGGAGATGAGGGAGCGCGCCGGGGTATTTGTCTCTCTGAAATTAGGCGGCCTGCTTCGGGGCTGCATTGGCACATATGAGCCCACAAAGGTGAATGTCGCTGAGGAGATTATCGTCAACGCCATAAGCTCGGCGACCCGTGACCCCCGCTTTCCACCGGTACTACCCGACGAGCTAGCCAATCTGGAATACAGTGTCGATGTCCTTTCAACGCCCGAGCCTGTGGTAAGCGAGGCCGAACTTGACCCCAAAAGATACGGCATCATCGTGGAGAGTGGTGGGAGAAGGGGGCTGCTGCTCCCCGACCTTGAGGGTGTGTATACGGTAGCGCAGCAGATCGAGATCTGCCGCTCCAAGGCGGGCATCCTGCCCCACGAGCCGGTGAAACTCTACCGGTTTGAGGTGAAGCGGTATAAGTAATAAGCAAGGAACATGAAGATGAATCCTAAATATAGGTGCACCAAGTGCAAGCATGAGTTTGAAAAGTTGGAACAAGAGGGCGAGCTTCGCTGTCCCCGGTGCGGCAGCACGGAACTGGAAGAAAACCGGTTCCTCTTGGGTACCTCAAGCGCCGAGGGGCTTACCTATGAGGACTACTTCGATGCCTTGCTCGCCCCCTGCTGCGGCGATGCCCGAGGGATTAGCTTCTGCCAGTGGGGGCCGAAGGACGAAAAAGATAGTAAACCCGCCTGAACTCCTATTCAGCGCTTGAAAGAAAGTTGACTGGAGAGGCTTTGTTTGCCCAATAGCCTCGCCCTTCAAGTATCTGGCGAAAAAGCTCGAAGGAAGGCGGCGAGGAGAAGTAGATTAGGTGAGCAGGGCAGCGGCAGTCGGAGGAGCCAAACCCCGGAATAAGGATTTGAGCATTAGGCATCTCACGGGCAACCTGGCACCAGAGACATTCCCTCTGCTCATCCCCGATGTCGTACCAAACCTCCACTATATCGGCAAACTGGATGAGATAATCGATATGCCAGTGAAACGGCTTATCTACCCTTAGATGACGGACCACCCTCCCGGAGAGGCCACCACGCGCGCTGCCAAAATACACATAATGGCCCGTCGGGAATTTATATCGGCCCAACTTCCCCACAGCGATGGTGGCCTCGCTTTTCAGCGCCATCACAAGGGCGTAAGTTCCCTTCTCCA
>CAZOVW010000008.1:14086-31191 GCA_964583545.1 uncultured Dehalococcoidales bacterium
GCGATGGTGGCCTCGCTTTTCAGCGCCATCACAAGGGCGTAAGTTCCCTTCTCCACGCTAAAGATTTTATCCCTAAACGCGAGAAAAAGCACCCCTGACTCCCTGCAGCGAAACGCTTTGCCCTGTCGAGGGGGATGTGGTAGACTAACGCTGTGATTTATCTGGGCACCTCCGGCTTTAGCTATAACGACTGGGTGGGGCCTTTTTATCCCTCAGGCATGCCCAAGAAAGACTGGCTTCTCTACTATGCGCGCGAATTTAACGCCTGCGAAATCAATGCCACCTACTATACCCTCCCCAAGCCCGCGACCCTGGAATCTATGGCCAGGAAGACAGGCGATGGCTTCCTTTTTGCCGTCAAAGCAAACCAGCGTATGACCCATGAACAGAAAAATAATGATGAGGTTTTTAAGGTTTTTCGGGAAATGCTCACCCCATTAATCGACCTGGGAAAGATGGGCTGCGTGCTGGCTCAGTTCCCCAATAGCTTTAGATTCAACACCCAAAATCGTGACTATGTGGAGACTTTCAGGGAACGGCTGGGTGATTTGCCCATCGTCATCGAATTTCGCAATGTAGGGTGGCTGAGAAAAGACGTGTTTAGCTGGCTGCGTCGCAATGAACTGAGCTTTTGCTGTGTCGATGAGCCCCAGTTGCCAAACCTCCTGCCGCCCATCGCGGAGGCAACGAGCAATATTGCCTATGTTCGCTTTCATGGGCGCAATGAAGAGAAGTGGTGGCAGCATGAACATGCCTATGAAAGATACGACTACTCCTATTCCCCGGAGGAGCTTGAGGAATGGCTGCCAAAGATCCGTTATCTGGATCAGGTAGCGGAGAGGACCTTCGTTTTCGCCAACAATCACTGGCGAGGGCAAGCAGTAGCCACTATCCGGCAGCTAAGGATGATGCTGGACTAATCCCCTTTTTCGAACTTTTCGGGAAGAGTACTTGCATGAGAGGACTCACCAAAGAGCTGACCCTTTTCCTTGTCGCTCTAGTAGTGGTGGCTCTAGACCAGGTCAGCAAGTTTTTCATTAGAGCAAACATGGCCCTTGGGCAATCAATACCGGAGGAGGGGTTTTTCCGCATCACCTATGGTACCAACACCGGGGGTGTTTTCGGTATCTTTGCCAATCAGGCCTTTCTCATCACGCTCACCGCCATCGTTGGCGTTGCTGCAATCCTTATTTACTCCCGCTATCCTCTGTTCAACAGTTTGCTGGTCAGGATCGCATTAGGGCTGCTTCTGGGAGGCGCCGTGGGCAACCTGATAGACCGCATCCGCTTCGGAGAGGTAGTTGACTTTATTGACGTTGGTGCCTGGCCCGTGTTTAATCTCGCCGATTCCGCCATTGTAGTCGGCGTGATCCTTCTCGCCTGTTATCTCATATTTTCAGCGAGAAAGGGAAAGGCAGTGCAACCAAACGGTGAATAGATGAACAAAAAGCTTGAGCTTATCGTTATCAGGTCAGGGACTCGGCTCGATAGCTATGTGGCCCAGGAGTGCCCGGAGCTCTCCCGCTCCTACGTCCAGAGGCTGATCAGCGATGGCTACATCACCGTAAACGGTCGCGCGGCGAAGGGAAGCCTGAAGCTCAAAATCGGCGACAGGGTCACAGCGATAATACCACCACCTGCTCCCCCTAAACCACTGCCGGAGGAAATCCCCCTTACCATCGTCTACGAGGATAGCGACCTCCTGGTGGTGGATAAGCCAGCGGGGCTGGCGGTTCATCCAGCCCCCGGTCACCCCAGCCATACCCTGGTGAACGCCATCCTAGCCCACTGTCCTGACCTTGCCATCAGCGGGTCGGTGCGACCGGGGATTGTGCACCGCCTGGACAAGAATACATCGGGGCTGATGGTGGTCGCCAAGAACGATGCTGCTCATAACAACCTGTCAAATCAACTCAAGGTACGCAGCATGCTGAAGCGATATGTCGTGCTGGTTCATGGGTACCTCTCCCCGGAGAGGGGCATCATCGAAGCACCTATCGGGCGCGACCCCCACAATCGAAAAAGGATGGCAGTGGTCTCCGGGGGTCGGGAGGCGCGTACCCAATACCGCGTTATCAGGTATTTAGATAACTACACTCTCCTTGAGGTAACCCTGGAGACGGGGCGCACCCATCAGATAAGGGTTCACTTTTCCTCCATCGGCTTCCCCGTAGTGGGCGATGAGGTCTACGGGAAGAGGCCGCCTATCTTAAACCGGCAGTTTGTCCACGCCTGCTGTCTTGGTTTCAAGCTGCCGTCAAGCGGGGAGTGGGTAGAATTCAGTTCAAAGCTGCCGGCGGACCTTGAGGAGGCGCTGGAGCGCATCTCGCTGTTGTAGCGCTTTTTGTTAATATGATAGAATACGAAAAAAGGAGGCCTAACAGTTGGAAAGATCACGAACAAGTGGATTAGCGATAGCCTCTCTGGTGTGTGGTATTTGCGGTTTGGTTATTCCCTGGGTCGGGTTTATTTTAAGCGTGCTTGCCATAGTCTTCGGGGGGGTGGCAATAAGCCAGACTAGGAAAGACCCAAGCCTTGGTGGTAGGGGAATGGCGATAGCTGGTCTGGTATGTGGCATTGTAGCTATCTCTCTTTGGGTAATCCTCATCGCGTGGGTTGGAATACTCATGTTTTGGGCAGCCTAGAATTATGCTCTCATCGCTGGAGTACCGACAGTAATGGGTTCTAGCACGAGGACGAGTGATTCAGTTCGCGTTCGCTTTGCTCCCAGTCCCACGGGCATTCCTCATGTGGGCAACATGAGGACCGCCCTGTTTAACTGGCTCTTCGCCAGGCACCACGGCGGTAGCTTCATTGTGCGCATTGAGGATACTGATGTCGCCCGCAAGGTAAAGGGCGCTGAAGAGGCGATCCTCGATAGCCTCAGGTGGCTGGGATTGGACTGGGACGAGGGCCCGGGGGTGGGGGGCGATTATGGCCCTTATTTTCAGTCGCAGCGCCTGGAGATATATCGAGGCGTAGCGCAGCGGCTGGTTGAACAGGGGTTCGCCTATTTTTGCTATTGCTCCCCGGAGCGCCTTGAGGAGATGAGAAGGGAACAGGTGAAGCGGAAAGAGCCCCCTGGATATGACCGACGCTGTCGTGACTTGAGCGAAAAGGAGCAGGCGGCGCTTGAGGCTCAGGGCAGCACACCGGTAGTTCGCTTCAAGGTACCACTAGAACGAAAAATCGAATTTCACGACCTGATCCGCGGCACAGTGGTCTTCGAGGCAGCTACCATTGATGATTTTGTGCTGTTAAAGTCTGATGGCTACCCTACCTATCACCTGGCCAATGTGGTCGACGACCACCTCATGAAGGTCTCCCATGTCCTCAGGGCGGATGAATGGCTCTCAAGCACCCCGCGCCACATCCTGCTTTATGAGGCTTTGGGATATGAGCCGCCAAAGTTTGCTCATCTCCCCATGATCCTGGGGCCGGATCGCGCCAAATTGAGCAAGCGCCACGGTGCTACCTCAATTATCGAGTATCGGGATCAAGGATACCTCCCGGAGGCTATGATGAACTTTCTCGCCCTATTGGGCTGGTCTTTAGATGATAAGACCGAGCTCATGAGCCGAGAGGAACTAGTACAAAATTTCTCTATCGAGCGCATCGGCAAGACAGGGGCAATCTTCAGCCAGGAGAAGCTCGCTTGGATGAATGGGGTATATATGCGCCGGCTGAGCACTGAGGAGATGGTCGAGCGGGTGATGCCTTTTTTGAAAAAAGGGTTGGCCCAGACAGTGCAGCGCCCCATCTCGCGAGGTTATGTGCGCCAAATCGTGCCTTTGATTCAAGAGAGAATAAGGGTCCTGGGTGAGGTATGTGAGCTTGCCGACTTCTTCTTTGTTGATGAGCTTGATTACAGGCCAGTTGATCTATATCTCGGCATGGGTTTGGGGGCAGTTGAACAACGGCTTCTAGAAGTAGAACCAGGGGAAAGATACACAGGCCCTCTTCCCTATGGAGCGCAAAAAGCGCCAATAGCGCTGAGAACTGCTTTAGAGAAGCTTAAGGCGCTGCCAACCTTTGATGCCTCGTCGCTGGAGGATGTCCTCCGCCCCCTGGCAGCGGAGCTGGAGCTCAAGGCCGGGGAGCTTTTTGGACTGCTGAGGGTGGCGGTCACCGGTCGAACCGCAGCGCCGCCCCTCTTTGAAACCATGGCAGTGCTGGGGCGGGAGCGATGCCTGAGGCGGATTGAGGGAGCGCTGGGCAGATTGCGACTGGCTGATGCGACAACAGATTAGACAGGGGAGATGGCATGTATTGTGAACTGTGTGTTTATTACACCGAACAGGGAAAGTGCCTCCTGCATGGCAAAATAAGCCCTGAGCAGCGAGTGGCATGTTGTGATGACTTTATCGAGCGCAGCTTTAGGATAGTGGCAAGTGGTGGTTGCTGTGGCCTTTCCGGCTTACCCTTCGATAACTCTCCAGAGAAGAGTGAGACCGACAGGTAGGCTTTACCAGAGTGAGCGTCTTACTGTATAATATGAAAGCGCTGGGGAATCGTCTAGCGGTAGGACGGCAGACTCTGGATCTGCAAGGCTAGGTTCGAATCCTAGTTCCCCAGCCACTTTGTATAAAAGCAAGAACAGGAACTGACTCTCTATCACTCTCAATCAGTAAAGTTCTCATCTGTAATAATACAGCCCTTTATTCTGTCAATGATGAAGCCTTCTATCTTACTCTTGGGCAACCAGCGACCATGAATAGGCAAAATTGACTTTCCCAGGCTAGTGAGTAAACACCGCTTATGTAAGGATAGCCTCGATCACTCCTGGTCGGTCTACCTCTAGATCTAAAGCCCGACTGCGAAGACACTGACCACATTTACCGGGGGAATTCCTCCTAGATTGTGGGTAAGACCAAATTTGGGGTTTTTTATTTGCCGAGGCCCAGCCTTCCCCTGAAGCTGCTTATACATCTCATACATCATCCGCAGCCCAGAAGCTCCGATGGGATGACCAAAGCACTTGAGGCCCCCGTCAGGCTGGCAAGGGATTTTCCCGTCGAGATCGTAGAATCCTGTCTCGATATCCTCCTTGGCTCGGCCTCGAGGCGAGATCCCCAGGTCCTCATATATGGTGAGCTCAGTGATGGAGAAACAATCATGGACTTCCATCATGCTTATCTCTTCCCGAGGGCTCTTAATCCCTGCCTCGCGGTAAGCTCTCTGGGCGGCTTGGACAGTGGACTCAACATGAGTATAGTCCCAGTCAGTGTACATCATCTCCTCCCCGGAACTTACAGCGATCTGGACTGCCTTAACATAGACCGGGTCAGGCCTGAATTTCTTGGCCAGTTCAGCTCGTGTCACTATGGCCGCCGCCGCACCATCGCTTACTCCGCAGCAGTCAAATAACCCCAAAGGCCAGGCAACTATAGGAGCATTCATTACCTGATCCACGGTAATCTCACGGCGAAGATGAGCCTTAGGATTCAAAGCCCCGTTGTGATGGCTCTTCACTGATATATGGGCTAGGGCGCGTTTGCCTTCCTCGGGGCTGAGGCCATACTGCGCAAAGTACCTCGTACCCATCATAGCAAACCCTCCAGGGGGAGTAAGGTTAGGAAAGACGAGCCTGAGTGTTGTCCCCCATTGGTTCTCGTTTTGAGGGAGACCACCATAGCCGAGATCCTTAAGCTTCTCCATACCAAGTGCCAAACAGACATCATAAGCCCCGGAGGCAACGGCATAACAGGAACCCCTTAAAGCCTCTGAGCCAGTAGCGCAGTAATTCTCCACTCTCGTTACGGGAATGAATGGTAGCTTTAATGTCACAGCTAGAGGGATGGCGGATTTCCCCACAGAGACCTCCTCATAGCAAGTGCCAAACCAAGCAGCATCGATGTCTTTCTTCTCTATACCGGCATCCTCAATAGCTTCGATAAAGGCCTCGACCATTAAGTTTTCAGGGCTCTTATCCCATTGTTCGCCAAACTTGGTGCATCCCATCCCGATAATAGCCACCTTGTCCTTTATGCCTTCTGCCATCTCTCCTCCATTTCTAATAAACTTCTAGGCTCGAACCGGTGTTGCTTTCCAGAAGTAGCCCTGGATACCACGCGACACATCGTGGTATTTCCTGCGGAAGCTCATCTCCACAGGCATGCCTACCTCGAGTGAATCAAGCTCGCAGTCGTTTAGATCAAACATCCATCTCCCACCACCATCAAAGTCGACTATGCCGTAGATTGCTGGCGGACTGGGACTGAAGGCCAAAACATCTCCGGTATAGGTAAATAGGTGCCCCTTTTTATCGGAGAAGCGATAACCCTCCATCTCATTAATAGCCCCGCATTTAGGGTTGACACATACCTCCTGGGGGGGGTATTGTGGGGTGCCGCAGCGCCTGCACTTCGATCCGCAGAGGCCCAAGACCATTTTGCGATCCCTCCACAGCGTTGATAGCTGGGTGGCGGCGATTTCCTCGCCACGACCGCCGGTATCTATAGTAAGTATCTCACGGAAGGTGGCATATTTCTCATAGCTGCCCAGGTCTTTCTTTGAAGCGAGGTGGCCTTTGATTCCTCTTCTATCCCTCGCCTTCTCTATTTCCTCAGTTGCCTGAAGAAATAGAGCATCGGCTCCGTTTCCATAGCTGGCAACAAGGATCTTGTCCCCTGGCTTGGCATCCTCGAGTGCTGCCACCAGGATCATAAGGGTGTAGGCAGTCCCGGTGTGGCCAATTGCCGTAAACATGTGGTCCTGTATTTGACTAGGTTCAAACCCTAACCTCTTCCCTATGTCTGTATGAGCTCTCACATAGAGGCATGGGTAAACCACCTTGGCGAAATCTTTGGGAGCGAGGTTGTATTTGTTGAGAAGCCCAGAGATAGCCTCGGGGATGAATTTGCCGTATCCTTCATCTCTGATCCATCTGTCCTCCCAGGTGCGATTGTATCTATCTTCTTCTGACCTCCAGTGGTCCACGAAGTCATAAGATACGGAATACGTGCCCTCAAGGCTGGCGATCACCCCGCTATCTCCCACAAGGAGTGCTGCGGCACCATCCCCGTAGATCTCCTCTTGAAAGCCGCCGGGTTTCCCCAGGCGGCAATCGGAGGCACAAACCATGACGTTCTTAGCTGAACCCGACGTTACAGCATCGTAGGCAGAGATCAGTGCTCCGGTTCCAGCCTTGGTAGAGGTGGTGAAGTCAGAGGTTCGAATTTCAGGGCGAAGATTGAGGGCAGTGGCGATTATCCCTGCATTCTGCCTTTCCTTGTAGGGTGTGGTGGTGGTGGCAAAGAGTAGCCCGTCGATCTTTTCCCGTTCAATCCCGGTCAGACAATCCATGGCAGAAGCTACTGCCATGGTAAGGCTGTCCTCGTCATAATTGGCCACCGCCTTTTCCCCGGGTAAGAGAGATGCCGGATTCAACCACCCTAGAGCTGAGTAGATAGTCATGCGGTTAATCCGGTAGAAAGGTATGTAAGCGCCGTAGGAAGTAATCCCTGCCATAATGTTCCATCCTCTCTATTTGTAAGGTGAGCCATACTATATTATATCTTGGCTTAAAAGTCAAGGTTATGGCTTTTGCTCGGATGGCATCGCCTTCTCCTGGACAAAGGATAGTCCGAAACCGAATCTTTCATCTAATTGACATATCTAAGTAGTGAGCGGTAAAATATGCTCTGGGGTATCCCTTGGGCTGTACCGGGGTGTGTCTTACCACCAAGTTGCTCTATGAGATGGAGCGAAGGAAAGCAAGATTTGGCCTGGTGACTATGTGTACTGGAGGTGGCATGGGGGCAGCAGGCATTTCCGAAAGAGAAGGAAAAGTGTGACAAGGAGGATAATCATGAAAGATAAACAATCAATATTTGAGGCCCTGGGGAGGAGACTTCTTCTGGGAGAAGTGATGGCCCGCAATAGCCGCAAGTTTCCCGATAAGGAGGCGCTGATATTCGGAGAAACCCGTTTGACCTACAAGCAGCTTAACGCTCGCATCAATCGACTGGCCAATGCCTTTCTCGACCTTGGTATTAAGAACGGGTCAAAAGTAGCCATACTGGCCTTTAACTGCAACCAGTTCATAGAGGCCTACTTTGCCCTGGCGAAGGTCGGTGGGGTGGCCGTGCCCCTCAACTTCCGCCTCCATCCAGAAGAGCTCAAATACATTACAGACAACTCCGATGCAGAGGCCTTCATCACTGGGGAGGCTTTTTTGCAAACCGTGGAGGGCATCCGGAAAGGCTTGCCTAAGGTCAAGGATTACATTTCCATCACCGATAAGCCGGTAGAAGGGATGCTGCACTACGAAACCTGGATTGCAAAGTATCCCGACGACGAACCGCTCATTCTGGTCGATGAGGATGATCCGGCATTCATCATGTACACCGCCGGAACCACCGGCAGGCCCAAGGGAGCCGTCATAACCCACAAGAATGAAATGACACTGTGGATGCTGTCAGGCCCCCTTCTATTCTCCGAACCGGGTCTTTCTGACCTTTGGAACTTCAAGGCTTTTGCTCCTCCCCCAGTATTTCATCTGGCGGCTTTCGGTTACTGCCAGTGTGCGTTTTTTTATGGTATGACCGTGGTGTTGCCGACAGAGGTATTCAACCCGGAATATATCATGAAGACCATCGAAAAGGAAAAGATCAATGCAATCGTCCTGATACCCGCCATGGCCAACTTCCTACTAATGCTGCCCGACCTGGACAAATACGATACCAGCTCCCTCCAGTTTTGGGGGTCATCGGGGGCGATTCTGTCCACAGAGACTAGAAAGAGAATCATGAAGCACTTCCCCAATGTCAAGATCTTCGATCTGTTCGGGATGACCGAGATGAGCGCACTGGTTTCAGGTCTTGCGCATAGCGAATCTCAAGGGCGGGAGACATCGGTGGGTAAAGCCCTGCCCTTCCTTGAGATACGGGTCGTTGATGATGAAGACAACGATGTTCCCGTGGGGGTTGTCGGTGAGGCGATCTATCGGGGACCGACGGTGCTGAAGGAGTACTATAAGGATCCTGAGGCCACCACTGAAGCCATGCGGGGCGGCTGGTTTCACTCCGGTGATCTGGTCAGGCGTGATGAAGAAGGGTTTATTTACATCGTGGACCGGAAGAAGGACATGATCGTTAGCGGCGGGGAGAATATCTATCCAGCCGAGATTGAGGAGGTCCTCTATAAGCATCCCAAGATACTGGAGTGTGCGGTTATCGGGGTCTACGATCGGGAGTGGGGTGAATCCGTCAAGGCTGTGGTTGTCCGCAAGCAAGGAGAGGATCTGACCGCGGAGGAAGTCGTAAAGTTCTGCAAGGGCCATCTAGCTAGCTACAAGAAGCCCAAATCGGTGGACTTCGTGGATGCCCTGCCCCGCAACGCGATGGGCAAGGTAATGAAGACGGTTCTGAGGGAGAAGTACGGCAAGGCTGTCAGATATTAAGCGATGCCTATGCAGAGAGAACTGCCCCCTCATCTTTCGCTCTACGTTTACACCTAACGTGCCTATAGTAAGTCTATGCAATAGTTTCCAACCAGCGGGCTAGACGCTTGGCCAGAATGACAATTGTCAGAACAGGAGGCCGTCCAGGCGCCTCAGGGAAAACACTGGTATCACAACAGTACAGATTCCTAATCGGAGTCTCCAAATTGGTATCGACCAACTTCCCAACCCTTACGGTTCCGCTGGGATGAGCTAGGGTAAGCCCAGTATGGTGGAGGTCGTAAGGGTTACACCCCGCTTTTACTAGGATTCTTTCGCCGGTCACTCGGCCATACTCCACCCGAGCCCAGTCCCTCTGGGTAAAGGTTTTGGAAACCTTGCCATCGAGGGTTACCCGCCCGATCCCCTCATCTGATACCTTGGCAAACAAACTCAGTGCTTTGCGGAAGCGAAGCAACTTCATCACAGCCCTAAGCTTCTCGTCTTGGATGAATTGCAAGTGCCATCCAAGATAGGGCATAAGCATTGCACTGAACAGAACCCCGTGCTCCTTATCGTTATAACCGACGGTCATGGTGTGCTCAAAACCGTTGCCCTTGCCCTCTTCGACAAAGCCAAAGCTAAAGCTTGTTGGGTCTCCAGTGAACCAGCTCCCGGCCTCGTGTAATCCACTGTGCTTCAGGATCTCAGCCGTATGTACGCCGCCCGCACTGCATATGACTACCTTGGCGTTGATCTCATATCTCTGACCATTCCTACCAATAGCTCTCACTCCGCTAGCCATACCGTTTTCGATGATGACATCTCTAACCTTCACGTGGGTAAGCAAAGTTGCCCCGTATCCTACCGCCTCCTCAGCAAACACCTTCCCAGTCCACTTAGCCCCCCTGCGACAGATTACCATGCATTCCTCGCAGCCTACCTTGCACTTGGCGAAGTCAACATGCCTATACAGTTTTGCCCATGGCATACCAAGATCGTTAGCCGCTTCCCAAATACGCCTAGTCCCGGGCCCAATGAATTCGTCAGGGGGCGTATTGACCCAGCACTCCTTTACTGCTTCATCCACCACGTCTTGAGGAATGTCCACGCCGTGCCTTTTCCAATAATCGATGTCTGGCAGAAAAGCTGAGCCCAGGTATACATGGGTTCCGCCTCCAACCCCATGGGCCAAGGTTAGGCTGTCTCCCTCCACGGTTTCTCGGAGAAATAGCCCTACCCTCCATCCTTTTTCCACACGGAATAGAGTATCCAATCGGTTGCCAAGAAAGCGCTCCCTGGTCCCGCCTTTTTCAACGAGGATCACTTTCTTTCCCCTTTTGGACATTTCCTTAGCTACTGTACATCCTCCAGGCCCTGCGCCAGCTACTACCACATCTGCATCCAGTCTTTTCACCTTCTTAGCCATGGCGAATCCCCTCCTGATTCTCCAGCAATGACCTATGGTCACCGCGGTACCGGAATATCAATCCGATCTTTGAGAAGTGTTTCCCACGTTTGAGACCGTCATAGAACCTTCTGGTGAGCGGAGGCCTTTCTTACCAGCTCTACGGGGTAATACCGGTTGCGGTAGCCTTCCCTTTCCACCATCGTCCTTGCCTCTCCAGCGCAGGTGGAAACGCACAGCCCGCAGCCATAACATTTTGCCAGATTGACCTCACTTGACCCGTTCACCATGCTATTTGCGCCGAAGTGGCAGCGCTCCACACATATGCCACACCCGGTGCACAGCTCCTTGTTCAGAGCCACTATGTCGGGCCCCGGGCTGATCAATCCTCCGGCTACCTGGTGAGCCTTGAATTCGCAGCATATCTCCCTCTCGCAACCACATATCACATACAACCATTCCTTAGACCCCATGCAGACTAAAAAGACATGCATCAAGCCCTCCTCGTGGAGCTCCTGGAAAAGTACCTTTGCCTCCTCAGGAGTCAGGTCCCTGTAGTCGCTATGCACCCTCCTATATGCCTCGGCGCCGTACAGGACCATCATACACTTCATATAGGTTCCCTTCCTTTTATCCAGGGCTCTCTGGCACTTGCACGGAGAGACGATAATCTGTGAGTTCTCGAGAACTGATATGGTGTCTATAAAGGCCTTTGCCCTCTCAAGGGTAACCACCTCCCCGGTGTCAATCAAGTGCTTGAATATCCGGGCTATCACCCATAGGATGGGCCTTCCGAATCGGTTGTTGAGATAGCGCAAAAGCAGCCTGTCGATCACCCGTACGGCCAAGCCCACAATTCTCAGCCAGAGGCTCTCTAGCAGGACTTGGATTGCTCCAGCCTCTGCCAGCTCTCCATCTTTCACCTTGTAATGAGCCATCAATTCCTCCCGAATCGTATCACAATTCGGCCAGACCAAGCTCTTCAAGCGTCCCCCGCCTGGGTATGCCCGTCTCCAGGTCCCAGCCGTATTCGGCGTAGGCACCGGAAAGAAGCGTGTCTACATCGGGGACCGTTCCCTCGGTCCCGCCGCCCTTCAGCGGCTTGAGCAGCAGGGCAGGCAGGCGGTCGTCGGTGCGGGTGAGCCCACGGCGTAGGTTGAGCATTCGCTTGAGCGTGACAATGCGCTTGCCCAGCATCATCAGATCCTTGGCCTCCAGGTCCCACCCCGCCGCGCTGTTCACAGCCTCCAGCACCAGATCGACGCCGGGGTTCTGGAATTGACACAGGATTAGTGCGTTGTATAAGTTGCGCCATGCCTGGTGCCGCGCGGCGATGTGGCCTTTCTCCACTGATGACTCAAGGCGAGCGCCCGGCTCGACGCCGAGCTCTACAGGAGGACCTTGGCCTATGTCCACTCCGTACATGTCACCCTCCATGTGGCAGGCGCCACGCGGTGAGAGAGCGTAGGTCATGGCCATGCCGACGAAGGCACGCGGGTCGTGCATGGGCACTTCCAGCCGGTTGACAGTAACCGCCAGATGGGGCACACCGAACTGCTCAGCCAGGGCAGCGCTCCCCTTAGCCAGGATGTCGCCGAAGCCCTCGCGGCGGGCGATCATCTCAATCAGGCGGTGCGTTGTCCTAATGTCTCCATAGCGAATCTCGAGGCCGCCGGTGTCCGCTTGACTGAGGATGCCGCGCTCAAACATCTCGCAAGCTAGCGCGATAGTGCAGCCGGTGCTGATGGTATCGAGGCCGTGGAGGTTGCACAGGTGCCCAGCGTAGATAACCGCCTCCAGGTCATCCACCATTGCCAGCGGACCTAACGCACAGAGCGTCTCGTACTCGGGGCCATCCACCTTCTCCAGACCGTAGTTGGGAGCACGTGTCTCACGACCGCAGGCGATGGGGCAGCGGTAGCAGGCGGTGTTCTTGTTCAGGTACTGCTCCGACATGAGGACGCCGGAGAGGTTGCTGACGTTCTCCCACTCCCCCTGCTGGTAGTATCGGATAGGTATATCGCCGTACACAAGTCCCATATCCACGTAGCCAGAGGTTCCGGCCAGATGAAGCGCCCGGGCCGGAATGTCTTCGTTCGATCTGACGATGCTCTCCCTGACTACAGCCTTGAACCCCTTGGGGTCAGCCAGGCGGACCTTGGCAGTGCCGCGCACGCCAATGGCCTTGAGGTTCTTGGAGCCCATTACGGCGCCCATACCCGTCCGGCCGGCGGCGCGACCGTTGTCGTTCATCACGGCTGCCATCTTGACCTGGTTTTCACCCCCCACGCCGATGCAGGCCACGCGGGCCTTCGGCTCGCCTAGAGCCTGACGTACCCGCTCCTGCGTCGCGTATGAATCACTGCCCCAAATATCGGTGGCGTCGTGCAGCTTGGCCTGGCCCTCGATGATGGAGAGCCACACCGGTCTCTTGGCCTGCCCGGTGATGACGATGCCATCGTAGCCGGCGAAGCGCAGTTCAGGACCGAGGAAGCCGCCGGTGTTGGCCTCGCCCCAGATGCGGGTGAGAGGTGAGAGAGCGCACACACTGCAGCGGCCAGCCGAGGGCATCGTCGTGCCGACTAGGGGGCCGGTCATAAAGACCAGCGGGTTCTCAGGCTCCAGCGGGTCGGTGTCGCCACCCACCATGTCGTACACGATGCGCGCCGCCAGTCCGCTGCCACCGACGAAGGCGCGAGTGTATTCCTCGTTGAGGGGCTCATCCCACAGTTCCCCTGCCCTGAGGTCAACCCGCAGGATCTTTCCCATATAGCCGTTCATCGTTCGCCTCCATTGCGCACTAAGGGCGCAGCATACTGCGCCCTCACAAAAAGTTTAGAGATCCAGCGATCTGCCGTCGTAAGCATAGAGGAAAAGTTGGCGGAGTTCCTCGTAGGAGGGGGAACGGACGGTGGTGATCATTTGCGTGTCGTTGAAGGCATCATCCACCAGTTTGTCCAACCGTGCCTCGTAGGCTTCG
This sequence comes from uncultured Dehalococcoidales bacterium, assembly GCA_964583545.1. GTDB lineage: Bacteria > Chloroflexota > Dehalococcoidia > E44-bin15 > E44-bin15 > CAZOVW01. The sequence continues at coordinate 27,857 of CAZOVW010000008.1, forward strand.
CGCTCCACGCCGGTTTCAGCAACCTTGGTGGGGTTGCCGACTTCGCGGCACAGGTCGCGGATGCGCATAGCTAGCGCCCGCGCCGCTTTCTCACCTCCCTCGTTTGAGTAACCGAGGAAGGTGGCCAGTTCCGCGAACCGCTCCGGCGCTTCGCGGGCGGCGAACTCGATGGTGTAGGGGAGGAACAAAGCGACGGCACGACCGTGAGGGACATGGAACACCCCGCCCAGGGGGTGCCCCATCGCGTGGGCCATGGATGCCATGGCGTTGCCGAATCCCAGGCCAGCGCACGTGGCGGCGTTGTGCATCCTCTCTCGGGCTTCCATGTCGGAGCCGTTAGCCACAGCGCGCGGCAGGTACTGGAAGGTGAGGCGAGCGGCATTGAGGCACAGGCCGTCGGTCAGGTCGGTTTGCCAGGTACAGGTGTAGCCTTCGACGGCGTGGGTCAGTGCGTCCAGGCCCGTGTCGGCGGTCAACTGAGGTGGCATCCCGGCTGCCATCTCTGGGTCCACGATGGCGATGTCGGCGAGGTTCTCTCGATGACCCAGCCCCATCTTGCGCTGCTCCTCAGTGTCAGTCAGCACAATGGCCCAGGTGACCTCAGCCCCGGTGCCGCTGGTAGTAGGGATGGTGATCAGGCGCGCTTTCTGGCGCAAACGCAGGTCCATGGCAGGGCTGATGGCGGCTGGCTCGATGTCTGGGCGCTCGTAGAGCACCCAGATAGCCTTGGCGGCGTCTATAGGCGAGCCTCCACCCAGGGCAATAATCCAGTCTGGCCCTACCTCTCTAGCCACCTGCGCTCCCCGCAACACCGTCTGCACACTGGGATCAGGCTCAACCTCATCGAACACATGCACTTCAATACCGGCGCCGTCGAGGTGAACCTTCACCTTGTCCACCAGGCCCAGTCGGACGATCATTTTGTCGGTTATGACGAGGGTACGCTGTCCCTCCAACTCGTCAAGAACATCCAGTGCTCCCTCACCGAAGACGATTCGCGGTGAGACGAAGTTCCACATCTCGCTAGCCTCCTTCTGTCGAACGACCAATGATAGGTGACAAAGGGCAAATCGCCAGCTATGCTCGCCCTTTACTCTTCACCTTCTGTCCTCCGCCATCAGGCTCCGAAATCGGTAGGCACGCGCATTACGCACTCCATCATTTCATTGGCCGCCTTTACGTAGCGCATGACTTTCGCCAGGTTGCCCTTCAGCTTCAATTTGCCGGTCATCATTCCCCGGATGGGGTCCAGTTTACCTTCAATGACCTCGCGCCAAGTGCTGAAGGGGGCGCGGACGACATACTGAGCCTCCCGCTCGTTCTCACTGGCCAGCATTGCTGCATCGGGACACTTGCCATGACTGAGGCTTATAAAGAAGTAGATGGTCTCGGGATATGCGGCATCGGCCTCAACGATGAATACCCAGTCTCCCACAAAGCCCTTGCCCGCCTTCTCAAAGACCTCGCTGGCGTTCATTTGACTCTGGAATTCCTTGATCCATTCTTCGGACTGAAATTTAATGCCCATGAGTCCACCTCCTTTCTCTAACTTTTACAAGCAGACAGGAAATCTGCAACCTCAAGATAAGTGCAGAGTGTAGCATCCAAGTAGATGAAAGGCGCCACAGCGTGCTAATCCATCCACAAACAGGTTCCCCAATTCAACGCTTGCCGGACGGCCCTGTTAACGTGAAGCCCTACCGCATGGGTTCAAGTACGATTCCTTCCGTCAGAGCTCGATGTCCTTCAAGTCGGGGGCAATCATTAGCTTGGGCTCCGTCAAAGCCTGCACTTCCTCTACTGTCCACCCCGGCGCCAATTCCTTGAGCAACAGACCCTCGCTCGTCACTTCAATTACAGCGATGTCCGTTACCACTAGGTCCACACATTCCGGGGCCGTCAGCGGGACACTGCACTCCTTCACTATCTTGGGCTTCCCATCCCTGGTGGTGTGCTCTGTGGCAACGATTACCTTTCTGGCATTGAACGCGAGGTCCATACCGCCACCGATGTTTCCGACGCCCCTCCTCGGGAACATCCAGTTGGCGAGATCACCCTTTTCACTCACCTCCAGGACCCCAAGCACCGTTATATCAATGTGACCACCACGGATCATGGCGAAGGAATCAGCGTGGTGGAAGAAGCACATTCCAGGCAGCGGCGTTATGTATTGCCCACCGGCGTTGACCAAGTCGATGTCGGCCTTCTCATCCAGTTCCTCGGCTGTGACCACTGGCCCGAAGCCAAGAGCCCCGTTCTCGGTATGATAGATGACAGTTATTCCCTCGGGGACAAAGCTAGAGACCAAGGTAGGGATGCCAATGCCTAGGTTCACCACTGCCCCATCAAACAGCTCCCTAGCTATCCTCATGGCTATGACTTCTCTGCTCAGGCGCTCTTTCATCCTTTCTCTCCTCGCACTGTATAACAAGAGTCTTTCGCTACATCCGCTTTGCCCAGAAGCTCCTTTCCAAGTGACGCGGGAATCCAGGGTCTTCCTTTACATTCACAATCCTATTCACGAAAATGCCTGGCGTTACGATCACCTCAGGGTTCAGCTCCCCCGTCTCCACAATCTCGTCCACCTCTGCGATGGTAATCCTTGCCGCCGTAGCCATTATAGGATTAAATTGCCTTTGCGTCCCGCGGTAAACCAAATTCCCCATCAGGTCAGCCTTGTAGGCCCGGACAAAAGCGTAGTCCGCCTTCAAGGCACGCTCGAGCAGGCAAGGCCTGCCGTCGAAGTCTCTTACCTCCTTAGCATCGCCGACAACTGTGCCTATCCCGGTAGGGGTATAGAAAGCGGGGATACCCGCACCACCCGCCCTTATCCTCTCCGCTAGAGTCCCCTGAGGGACTATCTCCAGCTCCACCTCCCCGGCGAGAATCTGCTCTTCGGCAGGGCTGGGATGGGACGGAGAGGTGGAGAAAGGAAATGATGCGATCACCTTCTTAACTTGCCTGTTCTCAAACAGAATGCGGTGATCATCGTAGTCAAGCGTCAGTCCGATGCCTCCAGCAGTATTGGCTATGATCGTCAAGTCCTTTGCCCCCTGCTTGGCCAAGGCCTGAATCAGATAGAAGGGCGTGCCCCCTGGGCCAGCAAAATTGCCGATCATGATAACTGCCCCATTTGGCACATCCACTACTGCTTGAGCGAAAGTCTCGACTATTTTATTAATCACCCTATATTGGCCTCCTCATCCATTACCAGCTAAAGATGCAAGATTAGGTATCGGCGTAGGATCTGGGCATTCCCAGCACATGCTCGCCAATATAGGCCAGGGCCATTTGCTGAGTAATTGGAGCGAGCCTGATCAAGTTTATCTCCCTCC
>CAZOVW010000009.1:0-6884 GCA_964583545.1 uncultured Dehalococcoidales bacterium
AGAATGACAAAGGACGTCACTCCGCTCGTAATGACAGGCACAATGGGGAGAGGCAATCTGTTACTTATAATATGAAAGAGTACAAAGCCTTGACTTTTCGTTGATTTGTATTTTATATTAGTGCTACCCTCAACCTGCGAGTGCAAAATCTAGACGCTTTAAGATCTCGAAGAAATGAGAAAGCTGGTATTTGTTTTTCTAGCCATTGTTCTTGGTCTAGGTCTAGCCTCTCTTGTTGTAGTGTTGCCAGCCTCAGCCCATCCGGCTGAGTGGGGTAACATGACCAATGTCAGCAACACCACGCAGACTCTTGAAGGTGTGTGGGGCGCCAACTCCTCCGATGTCTTCGCCGTAGGGGTAAGCGGCACGATCCTCCGCTATAATGGCAGCGCCTGGGTTAATATGACCAGTGCCAGTCTCACCGCAAAACATCTTAAAGATGTCTGGGGCGCTAACTCCTCCAATGTCTTCGCCGTGGGAGACAGTGGCACCATCGTGCGCTACAATGGCAGCGCCTGGGTTAACATGACCAGTGCCAGTAACACCACAAAAACCCTTCGCGGTGTCTGGGGCAGTTCCTCCTCCGATGTCTTCGCCGTGGGAGCAAGTGGCACCATCGTGCGCTATAACGGCAGCGCCTGGGTTAACATGACCAGTGCCAGTAACACCACAAGTTATCTTTATAGTGTCTGGGGCAGTTCCTCCTCCGATGTCTTCGCCGTGGGGTTAAGTGGCACCATCGTCCGCTATAATGGTACCGCCTGGATTAATATGACCAATGCCAGTAACACCACAAGTACTCTTTATAGTATCTGGGGGACTAACTCCTCTAATGTCTTTGCCGTGGGTGACGGGGGTACGATCGTGCAGTGGAATGGCAGCGCCTGGCTTAACAGGACTAGTGCCAGTAACACTACACAGGGGCTTTGGGGTGTTTGGGGCAGTTCCTCCTCCGATGTCTTCGCCGTGGGGGCAAGTGGCACCATCGTGCGCTATAACGGCACCGCCTGGGTCAACATGACCAGTGCCAGTCTCACCACGCAACATCTTTATGGTGTCTGGGGCAATTCCTCCACCGACGTCTTCGCCGTGGGGGGAGGTGGCACCATCCTCCATTATTCGGCGCCAGTAGCAGAGGCTACAGTAGCTATAGAGAGTGTCACGCTCATCTATAACAGTACTGGCACGGTAGACCTTACCATCACCACCAACACCGCATGGCTGGGAGCGGCCACTATAGACCTTAGTTTTAACAACACGGTGGTACAGGTGCTTGGCGGTGAGAACAGCGACTTTGACAGCCTAGAAGTGAATCCCTCCTACAACCCAACAACGGCGCGTTTCGTTGCCTATCAGACGGGTGCAGCGGGTGTTGATGCTACTGGTGGGGCGGTTCTGGCTCGGGTGAACTTGCAGGCGGTGGGCGATCCTGGCTCATCCAGTCCACTAACACTCACCGTCATCACCTTGAGAGACAATGTCGGTACCCCTATATCCTACACCACAACCGACGGCGAGGCTACGATTATACCCCTCGTTGCCACCACCCTAGTCTTAACCCCGGAATCAGCGATTAACATCCTTCCCGGTGATACAAGTGAGCAGTTCACACTCACAGTCACTGACCAGTTGGGCAATCCAATGGCAGGACAGGTGGTTAGCCTAGCAACTACCTTCGGCACCCTGAGTGACCCCTCGGTGACTAGCGGGGCTGCTGGCACTGCCACCTTTACCATAAGCTCAAGTCTACCGGGTAGTGCCACCATAACTGCTGGCTTAGGTGACTTGACTGATACCTCAACCAAGACCTGGACTTACACCCCTGTTGCCACCACCCTAGTCTTAACCCCGGAATCAGCGATTAACATCCTTCCCGGTAATACAAGTGAGCAGTTCACACTCACAGTCACTGACCAGTTGGGCAATCCAATGGCAGGACAGGTGGTTAACCTATCAACTACCTCCGGCACCTTAAACGCTAGCTCGGTGACTACCGGGGATGCTGGCACTGCCAACTTTACTATAAGCTCAAGTGCACCGGGTAGTGCCACCATAACTGCTACCTTGGGTGCCTTGACTGATACCTCAACCAAGACCTGGCGTTATACCCTCGGTGATGCCAGCGGGAATGGCACGATAGATGCCTTTGACTGTGTCTATATCGCTCGTGCCATTGCTGGTTTCCCGGGCTATGACATCGACCCAGATACCATGGATGTTAGCGGTGACGGTATTGTAGATGCCTGGGACTGCACCTACCTAGCGCGATTCCTCGCCGGCATTCCTGGCTATGCACTAGGAGGCTAATTACGAGTAGAGTTAAGACATTGCTGCTAGCGGTTATTCTGGTGGTGGTGGGGATTCTATTCCCTACCACCACCTTGGCTATCCAAGAGGCAACTGTATCTATCACTGATGCCATACTGCCCACCGGGGATACCGGCTCAGTGGTATTGTCCATCAGTGGTGCTGCTGAACCAGTCTCCTGTGTTGATGTTGTTGTTAGCTATGACCCGGCAGTGGTGAAGGTTACTGGTGCCTCAGGCAGCAACTTTAATAGCCTGGTGACCAACATTGGAAATGACCATACTCACCTGGTAGCCTTTGTTACTTCGGCGACAGGGTTAACAGGAACCATCAAGGTAGCCGATATTACCCTCAAGCGGCTTGGTGGTGAAAGTGCGCTTACCCTGAATGTTATAACGCTAAAGGGTGACAATGACAACCCTATCCCATTTACTGTAGTAAACGGGCGGGTGGCTGCGGCACCGCCGACACCTACACCAACACCACAGCTCACTGGCGAAGGTAATATCACATCACAAGGCGGTGTAGTGACGACAGAGGATGGCAGGGTTACCCTGAGCTTCCCTCAAGGCGCGGTGGAAGGAGATTCTACAGTAACCGTTCAGCCGATCTCATGTAATACTGCTCCCGAGGGGTTCAGACTAGGCAACACTTGCTTCTCCATAACGTTACTAACTACCGATGGCGTGCCTATTAGCGTCCTGGGTGCGGACGTGGAGGTCTGTGTCGAGTACACTGATGATGATATAGCTGCTGCCGGTGGCGATCCGCACCTTTTGAAATTGGCATATTATGATGAGACCTCAAGTAAGTGGGTAGTACTTGACACCACGGTGAATACGAGCTTGGGTGTTGTCTGTGCCCATACAAACCACCTAAGTAGTTGGGCGATCCTTGCATTGACCCCTGGCGTATCGGTGCCATGGTGGGTATGGCTCATCATTGCTTTGGGAGTAATTGCGATAGTTGCGGAACTTATAGTGATTATTCGCCGTCGGCTGGTTAAACGACCCGCAGCTCAAGTCAAGAAAGGGTGAAGGCCCAGATAATAATGCCAGCAGACATCAGCAGAGGGGTCAGCAACACAATGGAAACGTTCACGCCCATTAAGGGTATAAGGTTGGCTGTATCACTATGATACTTTAGCACACCCCTCATTGCCTTTAAGCCCAGCGGCAATGTTGCTAAGCCAAATAGCGCCAGTAAGGGGAGCACCTTGGCAATGACTGCTCCTATTATTACAGCATAAGCCAATAACACTATCGAACAATAAACCTTAGCTGCTTTTCCCCTGCCCAGTATTATGGGGATGTGCTTCCTACCCGCACTCCTATCCGCTTCCACATCAGGAAACTCATTAAGCAGTAGGAGATTGGCGATAAGAAGACCTGCAACAAGCGTGACCGCTACCGACGCCAGACTATAATCCCCCGTCTGGGTAAAATAGATGCCTAGCACCATTAGGCCGAACCCTAGCCCAGGACCGATAAGCTCAGTTAGCCCAGGCACCTTAGTAAGGTAAGGCGTGTATAAAAGGATCAGTGCTACGCCTAAGAGCCCTAGGGGCAATACAGCCCATGTATAGAGCACAACGAAATAGATACCTATAATAACGGCAATGGCTAAGCTTCCCATGCCGAGGAGACAAACCTTCCATGGCTCAAGCAGTGCCGCGGGAAGGATGCCGCTGCCACCACTGAAGGGAGTCCGCTGAGTCTTGAGGTCTATCCCACTTTTGTAGTCGAAGTAGTCATTAAGAACGTTAACGCTTATATGAGCGAACAAAGCACCAATAAAGGCCAAGATAAAATATAGGGCGTTAAAAGGATAGCGCTCGTAGAGAGAGACTGCTACACCGGTAAAGACACAAACCGGGACAAGCAGTAGGAACTGGGGCCTTGTCTCCAATACCCAGGTTTTGACGATATCCGTGTACTTTCTCTGTTTAACCATAGAGTGGTGATGCTACCTTGCTTATCTCAACCGCCCTTTCAGTGATGATTTATTGATCCCCACCTTCACCTCATCACCAACCTTGGCCTTGAGAAACCTGGCGGCGCTGCCATTCTTAATCGATACCTCAAGCCTTTCGCTTGAGCCCATGATCGCCAGGAGCTCCTCGCCCTCTTCATAGGAGGAGCTTAGATCATCTATGATATGGCCGCAAGCTTCGATAAACAGCCTGCCTCTAGGCAGATGCTCCCTCTTAATGTCGGTGATCAGATTGCCAAAGCGGTCGATGTGAATCACCTGACCAATAAGCACCCCGTCCTCGCCAATTTGAGGCTGGGGGATGGAAAAGGTGGCGGGGGAAGGAATGGGATCGCCAAACTCAGATGAAGGAACGCCCAGCGAGAGATGGGCGGCAACAGGGGCGAAGATGTCGCGACCGTGAAAGGTGTCGCTAAGCGGGGAGAGCCAGAAGCGGGGATTCGTGAGGGCGATCGCCTCAAGCTCGGGGGAGGCTTCCTCCACTATATAGCTCAGCACGCCGTTGTCGGGGCCAAGGAAGAAGGCCTCAGGGGTGACCAGGAGCACTGCCTGTCGCTCCGTGCCCACCCCGGGGTCAACGACCGCGATGTGAATAGTGCCCCTGGGGAAGTAATGATAGGTGGTGCTCAAGATGTAGGCAGCCTGAGCGATGTTCTGTGGCTTGATGGTGTGGCAGATGTCGACGACGCTAACCTCAGGATTGATGCTGAGGATCACCCCCTTCATCGCTGCCACATAAGGGTCATCGGTGCCAAAGTCAGTGGTCAATGTGATGATCGCCATAATGCTAACCGGTAGCCCTAACCGCGAGTATCGAGATAATGATAAAGATCACCACCAGGGCAATGGTGAAGCGAAACAGGGTCTTTTCTATCCCTCTCTTGGTGCGATACATACCTGTCTGCGTGCCAAAGATGCCCCCCAAACCTCCTCCCCTCACCTGAAGGAGGACGGCGATAATCAATACTATGGCTACTATAATTTGGGCGATATTGAGATAGGTCTGCATGATTAGTCTTCCAGCCTCTCCCTTAAGAGTCTATTCACCACAGCGGGATCAGCCCGCCCCTTTGTCTCTCTCATTACCTGCCCCACGAGGAAGGTCAGCGCCTGCTCCTTCCCCCTCTTGAAGTCTGCCACCGCCTGGGCATTGGTGGCGATCATCCGGGCCACAATCCCCGCTATCTCCTGAGCATCGCTGATCTGGGTAAGCCCCCGCTGAGCGACGATCTCACTGGCACGTCTGCCACTAGAAAACATCTCCTCAAAAACCGTCTTCGCAGCAGCGCCGCTGAGCGTGCCCTTATCAACGAGCTCCAGCATCTCCACCAGATGCTCCGGAGTAACCTTAGCACTATCGATCTCGGTGTCCGTGGCATGAAGCAACCTGGTGAAATCGCCCAAAAGCCAGTTGCTCACCACCTTAGCCCTTTTTTCGACCTGATCCGTTGTATTCAGTTTCACACAGGCTTCGAAAAAATCGGCTGTTGCCTTAGACGCTGTGAGCAGGTTGGCGTCGTAGTAGGACAGACCATAATCAGCGATGAATCTATCTCGCCTCGCCTCAGGAAGCTCGGGGAGGTGCGCACTAAGCTCCGCCACCCACTGCCGACTGAACGTCATTGGTGGGAGATCGGGCTCGGGGAAATATCGATAATCATGAGCATACTCTTTACTCCGCTGCGATACCGTGACCCCCCGATCCTCAACCCACCCCCTGGTCTCCTGGATAAGGCGCTCCCCTGCTTCGGCCGCCCTCCGCTGCCGCTTCTCCTCATATTCCAGAGCGCGATAGACCGCCTTGAAACTATTCATGTTCTTGACCTCGACCTTAACCGAATCGGTGCTGCCCTGAGGGCGGATGCTGATATTGGCGTCGCACCTGAAGCTCCCCTCCTCCATATTCCCGCTGGAGACGCCAAGGAACTGGAGGATGGTGCGCAGTTTCATAAGATACTGGCGCGCCTCCTCAGGGGAGCGCAGATCAGGCTCACTTACGATCTCCATAAGAGGCACCCCGGCACGATTGACATCCACCAGGCTGTAGGATTCCCCCTCCGGGGTGGTACGATGGATTAGTTTTGCAACGTCCTCCTCAAGATGGACTCGCGTGATCCCGATTCTCCTTTTTCGCTTCTTTCGCTCTCCAACTTCGATATCTATCCAGCCGTTAACACCTAAAGGAGCATCGTATTGCGAGATTTGATAGCCTTTCATCAGGTCAGGATAGGGGTAGTTCTTTCGGTCGAACTTGGAATATTCAGGGATGGTGCAGTTTAGGGCCAGGGCGGTCATCACCGCATACTCCAGCGCCTGCTGGTTGATGACGGGGAGGACACCAGGCATGCCTAGGCAGACCGGGCAGACACGGGAGTTGGGGGCTGCGTTTATATAGTCCGCGCCGCAACGGCAGAACATCTTGCTCTTCGTCAGTAGCTGAGCATGGACCTCAAGCCCGATGATCGTTTCGTAATCCATTCCACGGCTAGTATAGCAACCTTTACAAACCGTGGCAAGAACTCGACTTAGAAAGCATTGACAATCCTAAAGAACAGCGTTATAATAGAACGTATGTTCCACAAAGA
>CAZOVW010000009.1:6984-12578 GCA_964583545.1 uncultured Dehalococcoidales bacterium
CATGATAAGCCTGTGGACGCCCCGGTGAAGCATTCCATGGCCACAGCAGCACAGGTTAAGGCGATTTATACGATCGCCCAAGAGGAGCATGGCCTTAGCGAGGAGCGGATGAACGAGCATGCCAGGAAAGCCTACGGCCGGCTCCCTGCCGAGCTCACCAAGCAGGAAGCCTCCAGGCTCATCGATCGGCTCAAGGGGAAGAAGGCCGATTAGGGGGCAGATTCCTATTCCTCGTTCCAGGCCTCGTCCCCGATGAGAGGGACAAAGCGGCACGGGGTCAAATTCTTGATGGTCATCCCCTCCTGCTGCTTGACCACTTGCAGGAGGTCCTGCTCCCAGCGGGAGCCAACCGGGATCACCAAGCGACCGCCCACAATGAGCTGATCGAGAAGCACCTGGGGAATCTCTGGCGCAGCGGCGGTCACCATGATAGCGTCATAGGGTGCCTCAGCGGACCATCCCAGGGTCCTTGTAGCAAGGTGAACCTCTACGTTAGTATAGCCCAGCGTCTTCAGGGTGCGCCTCGCTGTCTGGGCAAGCTTTTGCAGTCGCTCCACAGTGATTACCTGGTGCGCCAGCTCGGCAAGGATCGCCGCCTGATAGCCGCTCCCTGTGCCTAGCTCCAGAACCTTCTCCGTCCCAGTGAGAAGCAGTGCCTGGGTCATCAGGGCCACAATGAAGGGCTGAGAGATCGTTTGACCCTCCCCGATAGGCAAGGGTCGATCCTCATAGGCGAAGCGGCGACTTAAGCGGGGCACAAAAAGCTCCCGGCGCACCCGCATCATTGCGTCGAGCACCCGCTCATCCTCAATCTCGCAACGCAGGTGTTCAATCAGCTCTTCGCGATCTTTTTCCAGACTCATCATCGACCTGCGCTTCAATGCCGTCATCTCAAAATCTACCACAAACGCACGATGACATCAAGGTTGATGGCGATATTGAGATAGCATATAATCGATGGTGGCAAGGTGATCGAGTTGCCGAAATACTACATCGGGACAAGCGGCTGGGTTTACCCGCACTGGCGAGAGGTTTTCTACCCCCAAAAGCTGGCCCAGCCGAAGTGGCTGGAGTTTTACACCAGGCATTTCTCTACTGTAGAGCTCAATAACAGCTTCTATCATCTGCCCACAGAGAAGGCCTTTTCCAACTGGTACGATACCTCGCCAGAAGGCTTCTGCTACGCTGTCAAGGTAAGCCGCTTCATCACTCATATCAAGAGGCTAAAGGATGTCGCCGAGCCGATAGAGACCTTTCTTAAGCGGGCACGACATCTTAGGCAGAAGCTGGGCCCGCTTCTCTATCAACTCCCGCCAAATATGCACCGCAACGATGAGCGGCTGGAAAGCTTCCTCTCGCTCTTGCCGAAAGGGCTTCGCCATGTTATCGAGTTTCGCCATGAGTCCTGGCTTGATGAAGGGGTGTTCGACATATTGCGGCGTCACAATATAGGCTTTTGCGTCTTCGATATGCCCGGTCTCCCTTGCCCGCTTCTAGCGACTGCTGATTTCGCCTACGTCCGCTTTCACGGCTCAAGCGGGCTTTACTCTAGCTGCTACTCCGATGAGGAGCTAGAGGGCTGGGCGAGGAGAATTTCCGGGCTGGCGAAGGATTTAGAGGCGGTCTACATCTACTTCAACAACGATGCCGAGGGCTTTGCGATAAAGAATGCGCAGACGCTCGCCAAATATTTATCAGGTATAGTATAATATTCTTGAACTATTCCTTTAAGGACGGCTTCAATGGGGTTTACTTATATAAAGCTTAGGGTATGCAACCCCACCAATTGGGAGAGGCAGAGTGAGGTGGAGCTCCTTGTGGATACGGGTGCGGTAATGAGCGTGATTCCCAGCCGAATTTTAGAGGCACTAGAAATAAAAGCGGTAGGCAAACGTAGATTCAGAACCTTTGGCGGTAAACTTATCAAGCGGGGGGTAGGGACTGCCCTTTTCAGATACGCTGATGCCTTTGGCGGAGTTCCGATAGCCTTTGGTGAAGAAGGGGACACACCGATTCTTGGGGCTACAGCCCTTGAAACATTAGGTTATCAAGTAGACCCGGTATCAAAGCAACTTAAGCCAGTGGAGCTTTTGTTGCTTTAGAGCGTTAAAATGATTACAAATACTCCTTCACCTTTTCGGCAAGGCTGCGGGGCATGCCAATTACCGCCGCAATGTCGTCAATGTCGGCTTCCTTTATCGCCCGCACCGAGCCGAATTTCCTTAACAGCGCTCGCTTCCGCTTCGGGCCGATTCCCGGGACATTGTCTAGGGCTGAGGCCATCGCCTCACTTCTCCGCACCTTGAGGTGATAGCTCAGCGCAAAGCGGTGCGCCTCATCACGAATTCGCTGCACCAAGTGTAACGCCGCCGAGGTGCGGGGGAGGATTATAGGCCGAGCGATGCCAGGGCAGAATAGCTCCTCGTTCTCCTTGGCAATGCTGGCGACGGGGATGAAGTCCACCCCCACCTCCCTCATCGCATCGCAGGCCGCATTCAGATGCCCCCTGCCGCCATCGATAAGGACCAGGTCGGGGATGATCGCCCATGTGTTTTCACCCATTTCCCCCTGGGCCGCCTTCTTGAAGCGCCGCTTTAACACCTCTTGCATCATGGCGTAATCGTCGGCATTTACACCCGTCTTGATGCGAAAGCGGCGGTAGTGCGCTGTCTTTGGCTGCCCATCCTCGAAAACGACCATGCTGCCCACCGCCGATGTCCCCCGGATGTCCGAGATGTCGTAGCACTCCACTCGCTTCGGAGCCCGGGACAGGCAAAGAGCGTCTCTCAGCTCCTCGAGGGCAGCAGCAATAGCCTCTGGGTCAGTGAGCCACTTCACCATGAGCTGCTCCAGACCATGGCGAGCGTTCTCCGCTACCATGTCCACCATCCTCCTCTTCTCCCCCCGCTGGGGCACCCGAAGGGAGACCTTGCTCCCTCTTTTGCTCTCCAGTCGGCTCTTGATGATGGCAAGGTATTCAGGGACATATTGGAGCAAAATCAACGGCGGAATGAAGGTTGCCGAGTCATAGAATTGGTTTAAAAAGCTGCTCATGATCTGGCCGGGTTCCTCATCCTGAGCCCCCTGCACCATGAAGTGGTCCCGCTCAATGAGCCTGCCACCCCTGATGAAGAAGACCTCCACATAGGCCTGATCCTTGCTCTGCGCCAGGGCGATGATATCCTGATCGCCTCTTTCAGTTGAGGAGATCTTCTGGCGCTCGGTGACCCTCTCCACAGCGCGGAGCTGGTCGCGTAGCACCGCAGCCCGCTCGAACTCCAATCGCCGCGATGTCTCAGCCATTTTTCGCTCCAGTTCCTTTACCACCCTCTCCTGCTTTCCCTCCAAAAACATGACCACCTGATTAATAATCTCGCGGTATTCATCCTTCGAGATAGCGCCGATGCAGGGGCCAGCACAACGGTGGATGTCATACTCCAGGCAGGGTCTGCGGTCAGTTCCGGTGATCGCCCTTTTGCAGGAGCGGAAGGGGAAAAGCTGCTTCAACAGGTCAAGGGTCTTTCTGACTGAGCCGGCGCTGGCGAAAGGCCCGAAGTAGCGGCTTCCGTCTCTATCGATGCGCCTGGTGATATAGACCCTGGCCCAGTCATCATCGACATTGATCTTTAGATAGGGGTAGGTCTTATCGTCCTTGAGGCGCACATTGTAGCGGGGGCGGTGCTTCTTAATCAGGTTGCACTCCAGGATGAGTGCCTCCTGCTCCGAATCGGTAACGAAGAATTCGAGGTCGCTTACCCGAGCCACCATCCTCTGGAGCTTTTGGGAAAGCGGAGCGCCAAAGTAGCTTCTTACCCGGTTATGGAGATTGGCGGCCTTTCCAACATAAAGGACATTGCCTGAGGCGTCTCTAAAAAGATAAACTCCCGGCTTTTGGGGCAATGCCCTCACTTGCTCCTCGAAGCGCCTCGCTTCCATGGCATCCTATCCCAGCACAAAGGCGAGCACGATGAGGATGACCAGCATAGCCCCGGCGAGGAGGGCAATCTTTCGCAAGTCAGCGATAACATACTGATAGCGAGGTGCTGCCCGTTGCGGCGCCGGAGCAGGCTGAGTCACTGAAGGGGCAGTGGGAGGCTCAGGGGTAGCCGCAGTTAAAGGCGCGGCGGGAGCGCCAACTGGCAGGGGGTGTCTATGGGCTGCCTGCGCCCTCTTCTTCCGCTTTCTTTCCTTACTAACCGCCGCCTGCCTCGAGGCGACACGATGGAATTTCTTAGGCATCTTTTACTCCACCCTGGTAACCCTGCTATCCTCCACAAGGCATGTAATGCTGTTATTCATATGAGAGAGCGCCCACTCTACGCTCACCTCGCAGTCCAAAGGGAACTTTCTATGTTGCCCCCTTACCTCGATAACAATGACCGGCCCATCTCTTATACCGATCAACGTCCCCGTAACAAACTCCGTTTTCACCTTTTCGCCTATTTATAAGCGGGCTTGTGATGCTCCCTCTCATAAGCCTGGCACATTGGGCATAACTTCCTATCAATATATTTCACAAACCATTTGGCAACCCCGCCCTTTGCCCTTGCCCTTTTGCATACTGGACAGGTATCTTTACAAAATTCCGCTCGCCTGGACATCTTAACCCCCTAAGTCAAGTATCAGTCCTTAGCTCTGGGGTGTGCCTTTTCATAGGCCTGGCGCACATGCTCGCTGGTAAGGTGGGTATAGATCTGCGTTGAGGAGATATTGGCATGCCCCAATAGCTCCTGAACCGCCCTCAGGTCGGCCCCGCCGCTCAAGACATGAGTGGCGAAGCTATGCCGCAGGGTATGAGGGGTAACCCCTTTTGTTATGCCCGCTGCTTTAGCGTAGGCCTTCAGGATAAGCCAAAGGCCCTGCCTGGTGAGGCGCTCTCCTCTACGATTTAAGAACAAAGCCTCCTCTCCTTCATCATGCAGCAGCTTGGGGCGAGCTTCCACCATGTATTCCTTAATGGCCCGGGCTGCCTTTTGATGGATGGGGATGATCCGCTCCTTGGAACCTTTTCCAAGGCAGCGCACAAAGCCCGCCCCCAGGTTTACATCCCCCATGTTCAGGGCAACAAGCTCCGATACTCTCATACCAGCGGCGTAAAGCAGTTCAATCATCGCCGCATCCCGTTTTGCCTCGGGTGAGGAAAGCTTAGCCGGCTCTGCCAGCAGCGCTTCCACCTCAGCAGCGGACAGGGGTTTGGGCAAGGACTTGCCCACCTTTGGCGAACTAAGGTTCTCTGTGGGGTCGCTCTGGAGGATGCCATCGGCAACCAGGAAATCGAAAAAGGATTTTACCGCAGCAACCTTGCGAGCCACGGTAGCCAGGGCATAGTTTCTCTCCTTTAAATCGAGGATGTAGTTGATGAGAAGATTGCGGTCTACACTAGCCCATTGCGGCTGGTAGCCTTGCACGGTGGCCAGCTCTTCCACAAAATCGGCCACTTGGTAAAGGTCATTTCTATAGGCTTCGATGGTATTCCCGGAGAAGCCTTTCTCTATAGAGAGGTGATTCAAAAAACTCTGGATTTGCTCCCTCATCCCTGTCTCCTTTATCAACCTGGACTGAAACTATTTTAACATAACCATGCAAAAAATGCA
>CAZOVW010000009.1:12678-27822 GCA_964583545.1 uncultured Dehalococcoidales bacterium
TCCTTGACAGGGGGTACAAAGCCACCGTAGAATGCTGAAAAATGTCAATTGAAATAGGGATCGACCCCATCCTCTTCAGCATAGGCTCCTTGGAGATAGGCTGGCACGGGCTCATGGTCGTCCTCGCTGTCATCGTAGGTATCGGGCTATCCCTGTGGCTTGCCCGAGGCGCGGGCATCAAAAGGGAGGCCATCTACAGTATTGCACCCTGGGCCATCATTGGCGGGATTATCGGGGCTAGGCTGATCCATGTCATAGACTACCTGGGAAGCACTTATATTAGCGACCCCAAGCTGATATTTGAACAATTCTTTTACGGATTATCCATTTTCGGGGCGATCCTGGGGGGGACGCTGGCGGTTTTCATATATACCAGGATTAGGCATATCTCTCTAGGGCACCTGGCCGATACCATCGCTCCGGTGCTGCTCCTGGCCCAAGCTGTGGGGAGGATCGGTTGCACCATAAATGGCGACGCCTATGGGACGCCGACTTCATGGCCGTGGGCTTTTGTCTACACCCATCCTAGTGCCTCCGCCTCAATAGGAGTGCCAACCCATCCTTCACCGGTCTATGAGATCATGTGGAATCTCCTGGTTTTTGTGGTGCTCTGGCGGCTTAGAGGGCGGCTCAAGCCGGATGGCTCGCTTTTTCTCCTCTACCTCTCCCTATATTCCTTTGGGAGATTCTTCATCGAGTTCACCCGGGCGGTGACGCAGGCTCAGATAAATGTGGGCGTCTTACATGAGAGCCATTTCATCGCTCTTCTCGTGCTGGCGGTTTGTGTCCCCCTGCTCATCTACAGGACGAGGCGAGCACGGGCGCTAGGTGGCGCGGGCGAAATCGAGGATGTTTAGCTGAAGCGCCTCCCCACCACGCCACCGATCCACCTCAAGGTTGAAGACGATGTCCAGCCGAGGGGTGACCTCATCGATAAGATGGCCCATCCTGAAGCCAATGCCGTCCCAGGTTACTCCGCCATCACTTAGCTTTAGCTTCAGGTGTTCCCCACTGCTGCCCACGCTGCGATACTCCTCCACCATTACATTCCGAGCAATGAATGCTGGGTAAGGGTTGGCACAGCCGAACGGGGCGAGCTGCTGCATCATTTTGAAGGTATTCCCGCGGAGGGAGGAGAGGGAGACCTCGGCATCGATAGGGATCAGCGGGCGGAGGTCGAGAGAGGACAATTGGTTTGACGCAATCTCAACCAGTCGTTCCTGAAGCTGACCCAGGTTTTCAGTAGCTACGGTGAACCCTGCTGCCATGGGATGCCCACCAAATCGAGAGAGGAGGTCGCTACAATCGGTCAGGGCAGCGATGATGTTGAACTCCGGGATGCTGCGCGTGCTTCCCTGGCTCCACTGCTTACCCTGCTCGAAGACGACCACGGGTCGGTAGAACTCCTCCGCCAACCTGCCAGCAACTACACCCACCACCCCACTGTGGAAGTCCTCGCCACCAACCATGAGAAGGGGGAAATCGGTGCCGATGGCAACTAGCTGCTCCCTTGCCTTAGCGAGAACTGCCTCGGTGAGCCTTTGTCGCTCCACATTTTTCCTCTCCAGAAGACCCGCAAGCCTTTGGGCTTCCGCTGATGAGCTGGTCGATAATAGATTATAGCCTATGCCTGCGTGGTCCAGCCGCCCCGCTGCGTTGAGGCGAGGTGCTAACACCCAGGAGATGATCTCAGGGTCAATAACAGAAGGAGGCACGCCAGCGCACCTGGCCAGCTCCTTTAATCCCAGCCGCCCTGTAGTGTGTAACACCGCAATGCCGCGCTTCACCAAGTAGCGGTTCTCCCCGAGGAGGGAAACCATGTCAGCCACCGTTCCCAAAGCTACCAGATCCAAAAAGTCCACCATATCGCTGTCCCTGCCTAAAGAACGAAAAAGTGCCTGGAGGAGTTTGAAGGCCACGCCCACGCCGGCGAGCTCTGAGAAGGGATAACGGGAGTCGGCCCGCTTCGCATTGACCACCGCGATAGCCAGTGGCATTTGGGGAGGGACCGTGTGATGGTCGGTGATCACGATGTCAAGCCCCATCCGCTGCGCCCTCACCACCTCAGGGGCGGCGCTGATGCCGCAATCCACCGTGACCACCAAACTAACCCCTTGCTGAGATAAGCGCGCCAAGGCAGCATCGTTAAGGCCATAGCCCTCCTCAATGCGGTGGGGGATATAGGGAACAACCTTCCCCCCAAGAGAGGAGAGCCCCTCAACGAGGAGCGTGGTGGCCGTGATCCCATCGACATCGAAGTCCCCAAATACAGCGATAGCCTCCCCCGAGAGCAAAGCGCGGTAGATCCTGGCTATCGCTTTATCCATATCGGGGAGCTGGAAGGGATTGTTAAGGAGGCGCTCATCTGCGGCGAGAAAGGATTCAATATGTGCTGGGTCGGTGACGCCCCGGTTGTGGAGGAGCTGAGCCATTAAGGGAGGGAGGCCTATTCTGGAAAGCTGCGCTTCCGGGATGCGAGGCGGCATTTGCCAGCGGCTATAGCTCATGCCTTCTCCCCATACCTTCGGAAGATTAGGGTGGAGTTGTGCCCGCCAAAGCCAAAGGCGTTGGATAAAGCCGTATTCACCACCGCCTGGCGAGCCATATTGGGTACATAATCAAGGTCGCAATCTGGGTCGGGGGTGGTGAGATTAATCGTCGGGTGAATGACCCCGCGCTGGATAGTGAGCACACTTATCGCCGCCTCAATGGCTCCGGCTGCGCCCAGCAGGTGTCCCACCATGGACTTTGTGGAACTAATGGGAATTCGGTAGGCTTCCTTTCCAAAGACGGCCTTTATCGCCGCGGTCTCAAATTTATCGTTTAGAGGAGTAGATGTACCGTGTGCATTAATGTAATCGATCTCACCAGGCTCCAGCCCTGCTTCCTTGAGCGCAGCGTTCATCGCCCTCGCCCCCCCTTCTCCCCCCTCTGGTGGCTGGGTGATGTGATAAGCATCCCCGGTAGCGCCGTAGCCCACAACCTCAGCCAGAATGGGGGCGCCCCGCTTCGTGGCGAAGAGAAGGCTCTCCAGGATGAGGATTGCCGCCCCCTCCCCAATGACAAAACCGTCCCGCTCGGCATCGAAGGGGCGAGAGGCCTTCTGCGGCTCATGGTTTCTGGTGGAGAGGGCCCGGGCTGCATTGAAGCCAGCAAAGGTAAACGGGTTTATTACCGCCTCAGACCCCCCGGTGATCATTGCCTCAGCATCGCCGCGCCTGATAATCTCGAAGCCCTCCCCAATCGCATCGGAGCCGCTGGCACAGGCGGAAGTGGTGCAGAAATTAGGGCCCTTTGCCCCAAGCAGAATTGCCACCTGGCCAGAAGCCATATCGGCGATCATCATGGGAATGAGGAAGGGGCTGACCCTATCGGGCCCCCGCTCCATAAACACCTGGTTCTGGCTTAACAGGGTGTTCAGCCCACCAAACCCGACCCCGATAACCACACCGATGTCCGCAGCATTTGCGGCATCGATGTTTAGATGAGCCTGCTCCACCGCTTGAAGGGACGCCGCTACGGCAAAATGAACAAAGCGGTCCATGTGCCGCAACTCTTTGCGGTCTATATATTGAGCAGGGTCGAAATCCTTCACCTCGGCGGCGATCTTGGTCTCCAAGGGTTCAGGGTCGAACTGGGTGATGCGATCCACCCCGGACTTGCCCGAGACTAACCCCTGCCACGTCGATGGCACATCGAGCCCTAAGGGACTGATCACCCCAATGCCGGTGACCACAACTCTATTAGTCAAGGAAGTGCTCCTCACTTTTTGTCGTAATAGTATATCATGTTGACGGCTAAAGTCGCTATATCTTCTTGACCCCTGGAAGGCTTAAACCATATAATAGCATAAGTAAACTGGGAGTCAAAGAACGAAAATCACGATTGCTAAACGATGAGGCAGATGAGAAACCTCGAAAACGGCGTCGCCCTGGAGACCCTGGGCTGCAAGTTGAATCAGGCGGAGAGCGAGTCTCTAGCGAGGGGGTTCGCCGAGAAGGGATATCAGGTAGTCCCTCCCTCAGACGGCGCAGCCATCTACATCCTCAATACCTGCACCGTGACCCACATTGCCGACCGCAAGTCTCGCCACCTCTTAAGACTGGCGCGACGCAGAAACCCTGACGCCCTCATCATCGCCGTCGGCTGCTACGCTGAGCGGGCCGCCAGGGAGCTCGCCCAGCTCACAGGGGTTGACATGGTCCTCGACAATGAGGAAAAGGCCCGCCTGCTCGATGTTTTAGGGGAGCGGGGGCTGCTCAGCACCAGCAGCGCGACCTGCGCTCAAATGCTTCGCACCCGCAGTTTGGTCAAGGTTCAGGAGGGCTGCAACCAATTTTGCTCCTACTGCATTGTGCCCCTGGTCCGGGGCCGGGAGCGTAGCTTGCCCCTCCACAAGGCACTGGCAGAGGTCAAGGCCAGGGTTGAAATGGGCTACCGGGAGGTTGTGCTGACAGGGACTCAAATCGGCTCCTATAGGCAGGGCCTGGAACTCCTCATCCAGCGCATCCTCGCTGAGACCAGCGTGGCGCGACTACGCCTCTCTTCCCTACAGCCTCAAGAGATCACCACCGGGCTTCTCACCCTGTGGCAAGATGAGAGGCTTTGCCGCCATCTCCACCTCCCCCTCCAGAGCGGCAGCGACCCGGTGCTCCAGCGAATGGGGCGGAAATATTCGGTAGCTGATTATGAGCAGGCGGTGGCTACGGTTCGGGAGGCAATACCGGATGTGGCAATCACCACCGACGTTATGGTAGGCTTCCCGGGAGAAACAGAAGAGGAGTTCGAGGAGAGCTATCGCTTCTGCCAGGGGATGGCCTTCGCCAATATTCATGTCTTCCCCTACTCGGAAAGGCCAGGCACTCCCGCCGCGCTGATGCCTGAGAAGATTAATGAGCGGGTTAAGAAGGAGCGGAGCGAGCGGATGCTTAAGCTGGCGAGGGAAAGTGCTGGCCGCTTCAGGCAGCAGCTTCTGGGACAAACCATGATGGTGCTCTGGGAACAGGAGGTTGATGAAGGACTCTGGACAGGCCTCACCGATAATTATATCAGGGTAGTTGCCCGGAGCAGCGAGCCATTGAAAAATAGGCTGCTCCCGGCGAGACTAGGAGGTGGATATAATCATTGCCTGGGGGCAAATTTTGCTCTATAGCCAGCGAATGTCTATAAGGAAAGGAGAGTGAGATGGTTGGGATCACATCTTACGGAGCCTATATACCCTGGCACCGCATCAATCGCCTCACTATCTATGGGGCCATCGGTTCGCTGAACCCCGCCTCTATAATGCCAGGTGAGAAGGCAGTGGCTAACTACGATGAGGACAGCCTTAGTATGGCGGTAAATGCAGGCGTGGATTGCTTAACCGGGCTTGCTCGGAGCAAGATCGACGGCCTTTATTTCGCCACCACCACTGCACCATATAAGGAAAGGCTGAATGCAGGGCTAATAGCTACCGCGCTTGACCTTCAACCGGAGATACGCGCTGCTGACTTCACCGACTCGGTCAAGGCCGGAACCACCGCTCTGCTCGCCGCCTGCGACACCATCAAGGCGGGGACAGCAAAGAGCGTCCTGGTATGTGCCTCCGATTGCCGCCTCGGACCGGCAGGCAGCTACCAGGAGGAGATGTACGGGGATGGCGCAGCGGCCCTGCTGCTGGGTAAAACCAGGGTGATCGCCAGCCTGGAGGGCAGCTACTCGCTATCCTACGATTTCATGGACCACTGGCGGGCAGAAGGGGAGAGGTATAACCGCATCTGGGAGGATAGATGGGTCCGCGATGAGGGCTACAGCAAATTTATACCTGAAGCTATCTCCGGGCTGATGAAGAAGTATAGCCTGAGCACTCGGGATTTCACCAAAGTAGTCTACCCCTGCATGTATGTTCGCTCCCATGCCAATATCGGGAAGCAGCTGGGGTTTGAGCCCGATCAGCTTCAGGCGCATATGTTCACCACGGTGGGCCTTACCGGTACAGCTAACCCGTTGATGCTCCTGGTAGCGGCGCTGGAGGATGCCAAGCCGGGGGACAAGATCCTGGTTGCCAGCTACGGAAATGGCAGCGACGCCATGCTCTTTGAGGTAACCGCAGAGATCGAGAACGTCGAACCGCGAAGGGGAATAAAGAAGAGCCTTGCCAATAAGAAAGACCTCACCAGTTACGAGAGGATGGTCACCTTCAATGAGGTGCTCACCATAGATACCGCCGGCCGCGGTGAAGAGACTATTCCAACCTCAGCCACAATAATGTGGCGAAACCGCAGGGCAAACTACGGCCTGGTCGGCTCTAAATGCAAGAAATGCAAGACACCACAGTGGCCGCCGCAGCACATATGCGTTAACCCTAAGTGTGGCGCTATCGATGAGATGGAGGATTACCGCTTCTCCGATAAGAAGGCGCACCTCTTTACCTATACCGGCGACAACCTGGCCTTCAGCCCCACCCCACCGGAGATGTACGGGATACTCGACTTCGAAGGTGGCGGGCGAGGGATGTTCAACCTTACCGACTGCGACCTGGATGATCTCTCAGTAGGGATGCTATTGAAGATGACCTTCCGCAAGAAGTACCAGGGGCGCGGTGTTACCGGATACGCATGGAAAGGAACTCCCGTGAAGGAGTAGCGAAGGAGGCAGTAAAGATGGCAGAGGGAATAAAGGATAAAGTTGCCATAATCGGGATGGGGTGTACCAGATTTGGGGAGCGCTGGGATATGAGTGGCGCCGACCTCATGGTTGAGGCCTATAAAGAGTGCATGGAGGATGCCGGGATCGAGAAGAAGGACATCGACGCCGCCTGGTGGGCCGCTCTTTATCCGATGCAGGGACTAAGCGCCATACAGCTATCTCAAGTATTAAAACTGCCCTTCATCCCCGTGACCCATGTTGAGAACCTCTGCGCCAGCGGCACTGAGGCGATACGGGGCGCTGCCTACGCACTAGCCTCAGGGGCCTGCGACATAGCACTCGCCCTCGGCGTGGAGAAGCTGAAGGACGTCGGTTACGGCGGCCTTCCTGACATGAGGCCACCGCATGAGCAGATGGTCAACGCCAACGCTTCCGCCCCCGGGGTATACGCCATGATGGCCACCAGGTATTTTGCGCGGTACGGGCTTTCCCCCCAGGAAGGGAAGAGGATGATCGCCAGGGTCTCCTGGAAGAGCCACAAGAATGGCGCACAGAACCCCAAGGCTCACCTGCGCCGTGAGGTAACGCTTGATGATATCATCAACGCCCCCATAATCGCCTGGCCCCTGGGACTATTCGATTGTTGCGGGGTCAGCGATGGCTCCGCAGCAGCCATTCTGGTGCGCGCCGAGGATGCCAAGAAGTTCCGCAAAGACCCGGTATACATTAAGGCGCTCCAGATCGCCACAAGCTCCGGCGAGGAGATGTGGTACACCGACTTCGACTATACCCATTCGGAGACGGGCACCCGTGCCGCGATAAGAGCCTATAAAGAGGCAGGGATTAAAACCCCCCGTGAGGAAATAAGCATGGCCGAGGTCCATGACTGCTTCTCCATTACGGAGGCGGTAACCATGGAGGATCTGCAGTTCAGCCCCAGAGGTAAGGCGCGGGAGGATATAGAGTCAGGGTTCTTTGACCTTGACGGGAAGCTGCCGGTGCAGCCGGATGGTGGGCTTAAGTGCTTCGGACACCCGGTCGCTGCCTCGGGAATAAGGATGATATATGAGATGTATAAGCAGCTTCAGGGAAAGTCCGGGCCGCGTCAGATAAAGGACCCAAAGCTGGGGCTTACCCATAACGTGGGTGGCTTTCCCCCGTGGAGTGTGACCTCTGTCGCCATCATGGGCCTCTAGACGGGCGAAAAAACGAGTGAAATGGGCGAAAAGCTGATCAACAAGACCAGACTTTCTTTGCTCCAGGGGGATATCACCAGGCAAAGCACTGACGCCATCGTCAATGCCGCCAATTCCAGCCTGATGGGTGGTGGAGGGGTCGATGGGGCAATCCACCGTGCCGGGGGACCGGCCATCCTCGAAGAGTGCAAGCAAATCGTTTCCCGAAAAGGGCGCTTGCCCACCGGCGAGGCGGTGATTACCACTGGAGGAAACCTCGAGGCGAGGTATGTCATCCACACCGTGGGACCAGTGTGGCGTGGTGGCAAAAGTGGTGAGCCTGAGCTTCTGGCGAGTGCCTATCGCCAGAG
This sequence comes from uncultured Dehalococcoidales bacterium, assembly GCA_964583545.1. Lineage (GTDB taxonomy): Bacteria > Chloroflexota > Dehalococcoidia > E44-bin15 > E44-bin15 > CAZOVW01. The sequence goes on from CAZOVW010000009.1 coordinate 20,852, forward strand.
CCTGAAGGTAGCGGTGGGAAAAGGCCTGAAGAGTGTCTCCTTCCCCTCGATAAGCACCGGTGCCTTCGGATACCCGGTGAGGCTCGCCGCAGCGGTAGCCCTCGAGACGGTCATTGACTTTCTCCATCAGGAGGAGTCCCTGGATGAGGTAGTTTTCGTTCTCTTCGATGCTGCCACCTACCAGGCATACGCCCAGGCACTGGAAGAGCTGCTGCCGGAGGCAGGCTAGCCTTATTGTTGACAGGGGTTAGGCTAAAGTAGTAAGCTACCCTTGAGTGAGGGGGCTAGGGTTAGCGGAGCTACAGGAATCTATTGGGATGGTATTGAGTTTAGTTCGAAATAGGTGGTCGATTGAGTAAGGCTCTCGGCCACCCTTTCTTTGTGTAGGAGGGGGTGTTTGGTTCAAGGAGGTGTTTCCGATGAGCGTGGTAGCGAAGGAAGCTGGTGATAAGAGTTTCATACAAGAGGTCTCTGCCATTCCCAGCGGTGAGGGTGTTAAGCTTTGCATACAGTGCGGTAGTTGTACTGGTTCTTGTCCCAATGCTAATGAAATGGATTACCCTCCTCGCCAGATCATCGCTATGGTGCGCGCTGGCATGCGAGATGAGGTCTTATCCAGCAATTCGATGTGGTACTGCGCCTCCTGCTATCTCTGCACGACACGTTGCCCCAGGGGGATTAAGCCAACAGACCTCATGCATGCCTTAGAATGCTTAGCCATTCGCCACGGTGTAGCCACCAGACGAAGCCGCACCCCCGTCATGTACCGGACTTTTGTTAATTCCATCAAGAGCAATGGGCGTGTTCACGAATTTAGCTTCACACTCAGGTACTATCTCAGAACTATCAGGTTCTACCTGCCAACCAGAACTAACCCCTTGAACCCTTTGAGGGCTTTTGAGCTTTTGGGGATGCTCCCTGTAGTGTTGGGACTGATTTCGCATGGACGCTTATCGCTTAGACCCAGCAGGATAAAGGGCATGAAAGAACTCAAAGCCATTATTGAGAAGGCTCAGGGTTTGGGAGGCATACTTTGAGATACTATAGTTACTTTCCCGGATGTTCTTCCTCAGACGGGGGAGCCAAGGCTTATGGGCAATCTTCGCAAGTGGTCGCTAAGGCTCTAGACATGGATTTAATCGAGCTTGAGGGTTGGAATTGCTGTGGCTCTACACCCTATAGCTCAATTGATGAGCTTGCCTCACTTAGCACCGCAGCACGGAATCTGGCGCTGGCAGAAAAGAAGGGGCTTAACCTAGTGACCCCATGTAGCGCTTGCTATGTAACATTAAACAGAGCTAATTCCTGCCTCAAGGAGTATCCCCAGCTGAAGGATGATGTAGACAAGGCTTTGGCCGCCGGTGGCCTGGAATATCATGGAACGGTCAGGGTGCGCCATCTCTTCGAGGTTATGATAAAGGATATAGGTTACGGTGAAATCGAGTCTAAGGTCAAAAAAAAGCTTAGTGAACTGAAGGTAGCCCCTTACTACGGTTGCCAGATAGTTCGCCCTGATAAGGGATTTGATGACCCCGAATTTCCCCAGTCTCTGGACCAGCTCACCGACTGCCTTGGTGCCACGGTAACCATCTTCCCTTTGAAAAGCCGTTGCTGTGGTGGCTCTTTGATTATACCCGAGGAGGATGTTGCATTAGGGCTGATACACAAGCTGCTCGATTCCGCTGTCACGGGCGGCGCCGAGTGTATCGCCACCGTCTGCCCGCTGTGTCAAACGAACTTGGATGTATACCAGAGAAAGGTCAACAAGAGATTCAAGACCCATTATAATATCCCCGTCCTTTTCTTTACCCAGCTGGTGGGTCTAGCCATGGGGATGGGCAGTAAGGAGCTTGGTATAGACAAAGGGATAGTCTCAGCAAATAAGCTATTATCAAGATATCTATAGTTAGAACGGGGGGATAAAGTGGAACCAAAGATAGGCGTTTATATTTGCCATTGCGGGTCCAATATTGCAGGCACCGTCAATGTAGAGGAGGTAACCAAATTCGCTGCTGGCCTTAAGGGGGTTACAGTAGCCCGCAACTATAGATTTGTGTGTTCAGACCCAGGCCAGAACCTCATCAAGGATGATATTCGAGACCTGGGTCTCAATCGCATCGTAGTAGCATCCTGTTCACCGCGTATGCATGAACCTACCTTCCGACGAGCCTGCCAGGAGGCAGGACTAAATCAGTACCTGTTTGAGATGGCTAACATTCGAGAACATTGCTCCTGGATAACCGAGGATCATGGCGAGGCTACCGAGAAGGCTAAGGCATTGGTGAGCGCAGCGGTGAGGAAGGTTTACTATCACGAGCCCCTGGAGAGGAAGGAGGTTCCGGTCAATCCCAATACCCTAGTCGTAGGCGGGGGTATTGCCGGCATTCAGGCTGCCTTAGAGGTAGCTGATTCTGGACATAAGGTATATTTGGTTGAGCGAGAGCCCTCAATTGGTGGCCACATGGCTCAGTTAGATAAGACCTTTCCTACTCTAGATTGCTCAGCCTGTATCCTCACCCCAAAGATGAGCCTGGTGGGTTCACACCCGTATATCAAGCTCTTGACCTATAGTGAGGTGGAAGAGGTCTCAGGCTATGTAGGCAACTTCAATGTGAAGATAAGGAAGAAGGCTCGCTATGTGGATGAGGATAAGTGCACCGGCTGCGGCGTCTGCATGGAGAAATGCCCTTACAAGACAGACAGCGAATTTGATGCCGGTTTAGCGAAGAGAAAGGCTGCCTATATTCCCTTCCCCCAGGCCGTGCCTAACCTATCTGTAATAGACAAGGAGGTTTGCGTCTATTTCAAGACAGGGAAATGCCGTGCTTGTGAAAAGTTCTGCGAAGCGAAAGCCATCAATTTTGAGCAGGAGGACCAGATCATCGAGGTCGATGTGGGCAATATCATTCTAGCTACTGGCTACCATTCCTTTGACCCCACCCCCCTTAAGCAGTATGGGTATGAGAGGTTAGATAATGTATTCACCGGGCTTGAGTTTGAGAGGGTGATCAATGCTATAGGACCCACGGGGGGTGAAATTCTGTTAAAAGATGGCTCACATCCCAAAGAGGTGGCTATTATCCACTGTGTGGGCAGTCGCGATACGAACTACCACGAGTATTGCTCGCGAGTTTGCTGCATGTACTCCATGAAGTTTGGGCACCTGGTGAGAGAACATATCCCTGGAGCTCAGGTCTACGAGTTCTACATCGACATAAGGAGCTTCGGCAAGGGCTTTGAGGAATTCTATAACCGAGTGCTCAAAGAGGGCACTACCTTTATTCGGGGACGTCCAGGTGAGGTAACCAATGTGGCTGAGACCCCACAGGAGGAGGGGAAGTTAATCCTCGTGTGTGAGGATACTCTCATTGGACGCCAGCGCCGGATCCCGGTGGACATGGTTATCCTGAGCACGGCCTTAGAGCCGCAGCCGGATGTTGAGGAGGTTGCTAGGCTCTTCAAGGTAAGCCGAAGTGCAGACGGCTTCTTCCTGGAGAGGCACCCCAAGCTTGATCCGGTGGCTACCGCAACCGATGGTATTTTTGTGGTCGGCTGCTGCCAGGGGCCAAAGGACATCCCCGACACGGTAGCGCAAGCCTCAGCGGCAGCGGCCCGTGCCCTGGCTATGATCTCCAAGGGTGTGGTGGAAATCGAGGCTGCGGTGTCTGTGATCAATGAGGAGCTTTGTGCTGGCTGCAAGACCTGTATCATGCTCTGCCCCTATGGTGCGATCTCCTTCGACGAGGAAAAGAAGGTGTCGCGCATCAACGAAGCCCTGTGTAAGGGCTGTGGTGTCTGTGCCGCCGCCTGCCCCAGCGGGGCTATCACCAGCAGGCACTTCACCAACGAGGAGATTATGGCTGAGATCGAGGGAGTGCTGGTATAGAGACCAGGGCGGGTAGGAAAAGACGGGATTGCTTCGCTTCACTCGCAATGACAGCATGGCTTGGCTACTAAGGTAAATGCACTAGTGTCATTGCTTCGTCCCCCGACAAGTCGGGGGACGAAGCAATCTCTATAAAAGGGTGTGCAAACCCCGACCTGTCGGCCTCGGGGCAGAAACACATCCCAGGGCGGACGGGTGGGCACTAACAGGACGAAGACCCAGCCTGCCTGTCCAACCTTCACCCTCACCCTGGCCCTCTCCCTTCGAGGGAGAGGGATTGTACAACTTATTGGTTCTGTTCAGAACAGAACCCGCACGGCATCGAGGTTGACTGGCGCGAGTTTCTCGAAAGGCATAGTAACGTCCGCGATGGCGGCCAGGTTGACCACAACGTCCACTCCCCTAGCGATCTTGCGGGCTGCCTGGGCGTCGGTCAGGTTGATCTGGTGGACGTCAAGGCTGCCCGGCAAGGCATCCTGTAGCGGCGCGCCAGGCCGGTCCACAGCCACTACGTGGAAGCTGGCCTGATGCAGCTCATCGACAAGCTGGCACCCGACGCAGCCTGCTGCACCCGTGACCAGCACCCTCCTTTTCACGCCCGCGCTCGCTTTCGTCTGCGCCGTCATCGTCCGCGCGTTCGGCTCACGCTTTCACAATCCAAATCTGCTGGCTGGGCTTCTCACAACCGAATGTGCTTTGCCATAGCCAATGGGAAGGGAGATCCTGCTAGCAAGGTAGAGGGCCGCTTGACGCTATCATGCTGAAGGCCTGCTAAGTTTGCGCTGGGGTCTTACCATTTTGCGCCGTGGGCTTGCTATGGTCAAGACGATGACCCCCACTAGAGCCATGCCGGAGGCTATCATCACGTAGAGCGTCGTGCTTTCTATCCCGGAGGCAAAGCCGCTTGCAACGTTCTCAATCACCTCATTGCCCTTCTCAGCCATCACGGCTGCTACCCCTTCGTATTTCGATGGGTCGAGCATTATTTCTTGTATCCTCGGTTCCCCTATATTGGAGTAGGTCAGCCCCGCCGCGATGTAACCAGCGAGGGAGGTAATAAACAAAACGGCGAGCGCCCAAGCCAGCCGGCTCTTCCAGCTGCGACCGCCCAAAAAGCCTATGCAGAGGAGGAGTATGAGGGGTATCAGCCAGAGGGCCCACAGCCAAGATCTGACAGTGCCCGCCCAGTGGCGTATATCATCAAAGGTGTTGAGGCCTTCCCCTGTCTCCGAAATCGCTTCTCTTAGGTCCGCCTCGGTTACGGTGTAGCCGCTCTCTATCCAGCCGCGTATATCTTCAAGTGTATCCTCACCATCGCTGCCCAGTTGTTCTACGAGGTCAGCGTCAGTGAATGTCCAGCCCTCGGAGATCCAGTCTTGCGCCTCGTCCAGGAACTCCTCATTGCCCTCGCCCAGTAGGGCTAGCAGGGCTTCATCAGTGTAAACGTCCTGCAAGTCTATCGTGATGGTGAAGTGATCCGAATCGCCCGTCATGTATGGCGTCACGGAGTCGATAGCTGCCTCGAGCTGCAAGATTAGCCAGTCCTGTGAAACCACCGTCCTGAGTGAGCTCTCTAGCTCTGCCTTGGTTATTGTCACGGATGGGGGCAGTTCGTCCACCAGGTTCTCGAACAGCTCGTCGGCTAGGTACGACATTCCATCGTCATAGATATTTGTAAATGCATCGCTCTGGAGTATATCGTCCTTTATTACCTCGGCAGCCATCTCCATCCTGTCTTTGAGCACTAAAGTGTAAGTAAAGTGGTCGGTGTCGCCCACAAGGTAAGGGATTACTGCATTGGTTGCCGCTTCGAACTGGGCCTGGAGCCACTCGGGAGGCAGTATCTTCCTAGCGGCGGAGATGATCTCGCCTTCGATGTCGGATATGTCTATGGGGATATCCGATGGGGCGTCAGCTTCTATCTCATCCAGCGCCGCCGGCAAAACCTCGTCGTAGACGAAGTTGTACATATCTGCCTGCAGCATCTGGTCGTTATAGAATCCGGGGTCGGCCACGGTGCCATTAACCTGTGTAACCAGTAGCACGACGATAAATAGAACGAGGAAAATGATTATCAGGGGAATCATTAATATGCGTCTAAACCATATCATGGCGACACGCGGCCTCAAGCCCTATTTCTTCCTTAGACCAAATGCCAATCAGAGTTTCAGGTCAAGAGCAAAAACAACAGCCTTTGCCACCGCAGTCAGCTTCTCAGGAGATAATGTGGTGATTCGCTCGGTCAGTCTGGACTTAGGAATGGTGAGAATGTCATCCAAGTTTACCACACACTTCACCGGCATTCCATCCGCTTGCTCAAGAGACACTTCTACCGGAATGTTGCGAATGGTGCGGGTGACTATGCCAACAGTCGCCGAGGTTCTGACGCTATATGCAGCATCCCTCGATAGCAAAACGACCGGACGTCTGCCGATCGGCTGAGGGAGTTCAGCCCACCATACCTCGCCACGACGCATTTACCATGACTCCTTAGACATGAACTCCCCTGAGATAGCTACTTGTATCTCTCCTGTCCCAGACTCCTCAGGGATTCTCATGTACCCCTGCTGATAAAGCCTGTCCAGCTCTTCATACTCGATCTCCTGCAGATAACGAAGACAGGCTTGGCGGATCAGTTCTGACCTAGCTTTGCGCTGCTTTTTGGACAAATCATCCAAGTCCTTAAGGAGTCTTTCATCAACAGGAACTTGTATCACTTTCTTAGCCATCTCATCTCTCCACAATCTTACTACACAACATTATACACATAAAGCCACACAAAGTCAATTGCTAAGATGTGCCATAGGTATTTGGGTACTTCTGAATACTACTTCAGAGTTGGATAAGCAGAGCGGCTATGTGACAGTTAGTTAACTTTTGTTAAACTTTGCAAGCAGTGGTGGGCCATGTTGGACTCGAACCAACGACCCCAGTCTTATCAGGACTGTGCTCTAACCTGCTGAGCTAATGGCCCTTTTTCATCCTGCTGTCGCTCTGGCACTTATACACCCTTGGATAAAGTAATCTCCTACACGGTAGCAGAACTGAGCAAGCCCTTGACGAACACCTACCTGGAGCGACTCCC
>CAZOVW010000010.1:0-8715 GCA_964583545.1 uncultured Dehalococcoidales bacterium
GGGGGAACCTTTATCCCTCTCCCACCTCTCCCAGGTACTATGGGCCGCCCAGGGGATCACCGACGCCCGAGGACTCAGGGCAGCACCCAGCGCCGGCGCTACATATCCCCTCGAGGTTTTCGCCGTTGTGGGCAATGTTGAGGGACTTGAGGCTGGTATCTATCACTACGATGTTAAAAACCACTCCTTAGGCCTTCATAAGGAGGGAGACCGGCGGCGGGAACTTGCCCACGCCGCGTTGAATCAGGAGTTTATTGCCCAGGTGCCGGTGGACATTGTGATCTGCGCCCTTTACGAGAGAACCTGCAGGCATTACGGTCGAAGGGGAGAGAAATATGTGCATATGGATGTGGGGCATGCGGGTGAGAACGTTAGTCTTCAGGCAGTGGCGCTTGGCTTGGCGACGGTGATAGTGGGCGCCTTCGAGGATGAGCAGGTGAGCATGGTGATGGCTCTGGCCGAGGAGGTCAAGCCTTTATACATAATACCCGTAGGGAAACCGGGGTAATGCTACCCAGTTCTACGCTTACAGAGGTGTAGTGCCCTTTTTCAGGAGCCAGTACTCCAGGCTATCGGCGAGCGCCAGCCAGCTTGCCTCGATAATGTTGGTGGAGCTGCCAACCGTCCGCCACTCCTGCTCCCCATCGCTGGATTCGATGAGCACTCGCACCCGAGAGCCTGTGCCCTCGGTCTCTTCTATGGCACGAACCTTATAGTCAACTAGCCGCACCGCCTCAAGGCTGGGATAGAACACCAGAAGCGCTTTACGCATTGCGGCATCCAGGGCGTTAACGGGGCCATTACCCTCGGCTGCGGTATGGATCACCTCGCCCCCTACCTTAACCTTCACCGTGGCCTCGGATAAGAGCTCCTCTTCACTCTCCATCGTGGAAGGACGGCGCCTTTTCTCCACCACTACCATGAAATCGACCATCTCGAATGGTGGCCGGTAATCCGGCTGAGCGCGGCGGATGAGCAACTCGAAGGAGGCTTCAGCGCCGTCGTACTGGAAGCCTCGGCTCTCCATGTCCTTGACGCGCTCCAATATGGCACGCGCCTGTTCACCCTGAGGGACAAACTCTAATCCCCGCTCCCTGGCTTTTTGGGTGATACCCCCTTTTCCGGAGAGCTCGGAGACAAGTGTGCGCCACTGGTTACCCACCAGATCGGGATCGATATGATGATAGCTTTTCTCCCACTTCATCATCGCCGCCACATGGAGGCCAGCCTTATGGGCGAAGGCGCTGGCTCCCACATAGGGAAGATGGGTATCGAGGGTCAGGTTGGCAATCTCGCTTACATAGTGAGCCACCTCGCTCAGCCTGGCGAGCTGCTCATCGCTGATGCAATCGATGCCCATCTTAAGCTTGAGGGCAGGGATGATGGAGCAGAGGTTAGCATTTCCACAGCGCTCCCCATAGCCGTTTATGGTGCCCTGAATCTGGGTAGCGCCAGCCTGGACAGCGGCCAGCGTGTTGGCCACGGCAAGCTCGGCATCGTTGTGGGCGTGGATACCCAGCGGGGTGCTGGCTGCCTTTCGGGCAGCCTCGCAGGCAACGGCGACATCGCCGGGCATCGCCCCCCCGTTAGTATCACAGAGGATGATGCACTCGGCGCCTGCTTCCGCAGCGGCTTTCACGGTCTCGAGGGCATAAGAGGCGTTCGCCTTATAGCCATCGAAGAAGTGCTCCGCATCGAAGAAGACCCTCTTCCCCTTGGATTTGAGGTAGCTTATAGAGTCGGCAATCATGCGCAGGTTCTCCGCCAAATTGGTCTCCAATACCTGGCTGACATGAAGGTCCCAACTCTTACCCACAATCGTTACCACTTCTGTTTCGGCAGCAAGCAGGGCACGGAGGTTGAGGTCTTTTTCCGCTTTTGTTTTGGGATGCCGCGTGCTGCCAAAAGCGACTAAGAGGGCATGGGATAGGACGAGGCCCTGGGCCCTGGCGAAAAACTTATCGTCCTTGGGGTTTGAGCCCGGCCAGCCCCCCTCGATGAAGTGGACACCCAGCTCATCGAGCTTTTTGGCGATGCGGAGCTTGTCCTCCACAGTGAAGGATATACCCTCGCGCTGCGCCCCATCGCGAAGGGTGGTGTCATAAAGTTGGATCTGTGGCATCGATTATCTTCCCTGTTTTTTGGCGTTTGGTCAAAAAGGCTTGACAAAATGTGTTACTACAATATGTTATAGAATCTTACAAGAAGTAACCTGTAATTATCTCCCCGCCATCGCTTAGGCCATGGCGGGTAATAACCGCCAGGGGGTCAAAGGAAACTTTCACCCCCTGTTTTTATTTACTTCAAATATAGCTACTCTCTCTCCCATCAAGCCACCCTTCCCGCCACTAAATCCCCCATCTCACGTGTGCCCACCTGGGTCTTGCCTTCCTCCATTATATCATAGGTGCGGTAGCCCTGCTCCAGCACATCGCTTACCGCTTTTTCAATTGCCTCCGCCCCCTCAACCAGCCCTAACGAGTAGCGGAGCATCATAGCGACACTCATGATCATGGCGATGGGGTTGACGATGTTCTGCCCCGCCCTTCTCGGGGCGCTACCATGGATCGGCTCATACATGCCAAAGGTCCTCTCGCCCGCCTTGGGCACCCCGGCCAGGCTTGCCGAGGGGAGCATCCCCATCGAGCCGACGAGCATCGAGGCCTCGTCGGTGAGGATGTCACCGAACATATTCTCGGTGACGATGACATCGAAATCGGCGGGGCGCTGAATGAGCCTCATGGCGCAGGCATCCACCAGCATATGCTGAAGCTCCACATCGGGATAATCCGGGGAGAGCTCGATGGCGAGTTGCCGCCAGAGGCGGGACGATTCCAGGACATTGGCCTTATCCACTGAGACCAGCTTTTTTCTCCGATTACGTGCCATCTCAAAGCCAACCCTGAGGATGCGCTCGATCTCCTGCTCTGAGTAGGCCATAGAATCTACCGCTTTCCTCCCTCTCGCTGTCTGCCACTGCTTTTTGGGCCTGCCGAAGTAAATCCCCCCGGTGAGCTCTCGCACTATTATGAGGTCAACGCCTCTGATAATCGCTGGCTTTAGGGTGGTGGAATCGATGAGCAGGGGGAGGACCTTGACCGGGCGCAGGTTGGCAAATAGCTTGAGACCCTTGCGCAGACCGAGAAGCCCATCCTCCGGTCGAATTTTCGCTCTTGGGTCATCCCACTTGGGGCCGCCGACCGCTCCCAGGAGCACGGCATCGCGTCTGCGGCACATACTCAGGGTCTCTTTGTTCAGGGCGACACCATATTTGTCGATGGCTATGCCACCAATGTCCCCCTGATGGAATGAGAACTCGTGCCGGAGCCTTTTGCCCACCGCCTCAAGAACCTTGACCCCCTCGGCGGCAACCTCCGGGCCGACGCCATCGCCGGGAAGCACGGCGATGTCGAATTTCACTTAGACCTCCTCTTTATCTTCTTCTTGGTATATTCGATGAGCCCCCCTGCTGAGATAAGCTCGAGCATGAAATCGGGGTAGGGCTCCGCCTTAAACACCTTATCCTTGGTTATGTCCCTGATCTCTCCTTTTTCCAGCGCCACCTCCAGCTCATCGCCCGGCTTGATCTCATCAGTGTCGGCACACTCAAGCGGGGGCAGGCCGATGTTGATGGCGTTTCGGAAGAAGATGCGGGCGAAGCTCTGGGCGATGACGCAGGCTATGCCCGCTGCCTTGATGGCGATGGGGGCATGCTCCCGCGATGAGCCGCAGCCGAAATTGGTGGTGGCGACAATGATGTCGCCGGGCTTTACCCGGCTCAGGAACTCGCTATCGATGCCCTCCATGCAGTGGGCGGCCAGCTCCGCCGGCTCGGATACGTTGAGATAGCGAGCCGGGACGATGGCATCGGTATCAACATTAGCCCCGTATTTGTGGACTACGCCCTTAAGGTTCAAGCTGGGCTCCTTCTGACTACAGCCCCTTGGCTCGTTTCAATGCCTCCATCCACCTTGTTTGTGTCTCCCTAACATTAGCATCAGCTTCTTCAATCTCTTGTAAAGCTGCCTCTGTCATCGGTTTTCCAAAAACAATCGGCTTTCCAGGAACCACCGGCCCTCCGTGAAAATATCTACCCACAATCTTGTGGTATTCATCGACAGCCCTCAGATACTCTCGAAGTGCCTCTTCTACTTCTCCCTCAGAAGTGTTGCTCATCTCTGTCCTCACCCCATCCCCTCCCCAGGCCCACCGATGCGCCTCAAGATAGCTCAGGGCTTGAAAACATTTCTTATGTTGGGATGCAGGGCACCGCCAATCTTTTCTACAGTTTCATATCTAATGCGGTTGAGTTCTTTCTGCTTTTCCTCAAACTCGGCTCTCGAATAGAGCTTTTCCGGGGACAGGTAAATCTCGTCCACTGTCCTTATCGCTCTTGGCACCTGAAAGCCGGTAGGTGAATCTACCCAATCTTCGAGACCTCCTCTCAATAAAGAATCTAAAATACCCATCGTATATTCTAACCTAATATCCTTGTAAAGCACTCCTTCACCTACCCCGCCTGTATTTAACAGGAAGTAATTTATATGAGGGAGACCTCGCAGTATTTCATAAAACCTATTTGCATGCTCCGCTCTATCACCGGCTACAAAGGGATCGTAGAAAAACTCAGTTCTAATCCTTCCTATTTGGGTTGGGTCACCTGCTGAGGATTCCATCGCTTGTCCTAAAACCATTAAAGCTGCCGCTTGTTCCCGTGTCAATCTTGATATCGCAGGGATCAGCGGCCCTCTGGTGATAAGAATTAGGTTATCAACCCTATCAACATCAATATAAGGGGCAGCGTGCATAAAGTCTCTTCTGCGTATAACCGCCCTTCCGTTTGATGTTCTTTCGAAATTGTAAAAATCAAAGTCTCCCTCTTCGGTTACATGAACATTTTCCCACACCGTTTCCCGTTTTAATAAGCCGTAGAATATTTCCGCTTGCTCCCCTACATTCACACTCTCTGTTTTTACGAACAGTCCTCCAGCTTCAAAACCGTGAAAAGAACCGTCAGGCATCAAGGTTCCGCCATCGTCTTGGATAAGCCAGGATATCTCTCTGCCTTTTCTTGCCAGGATCTTGCTACACGTGGTTGTTTTCCCATTGGCACTTAAGGCGATAAGCAAGGTTTTAACATTTCGGTAATCCCCATGCGCTGACCGAAGGTAATCCTCTCTACAACCGGTGTGCAAGAAAATCCCACCCCTTCTGGTTTTAGCATTCCAATCCTCTGCGGCAAAAACCCCCTTTTTATATTCACCTACATAGTTACCGTTCCTAACTATTTTAATAACCCTTCCGTCGTCTAGCATGGCCAATCTTATAGTGATATCTTTTTGGGGAAGCGGCTTTGACTTATTAGCTTCAAAGGCTTCATCACCGAAAAATAAGATTTGATATGTGGGCTCTTTACCCTCGCCTTTTACCGGTAGAAAAAGATTCTTTCCCCCATAGGCAATATGAGCAAATCTTTCAGGAATAATTAACCTAACCACTGTTCCACTATTTTCATTGCCCACAATTCTATCAACAGAAACCAGTCTTTCTCTAGCCAAAGCCTTTTCACATTGGGCTAACAGTTGTAGTTCTTTCTCTCCGAAAGGATCGTCAACGCTGTTCCTAGTGAACATCGCTGCTCTGGAGCTAGGTTCACTTTCAGCAACAAGATTCCCATATATTGTCTTCCTAATCCCTGGCTCGTTTTCCGTAAGGGACCTTAATTCCTCATCAGAAGGATTATCCATCAATCTGTTTTCTGCTATTGCCTTTTTCCTGATTCTATCAGCAGCTTTGGCAAATTGTTCCAGATCAAACCTTTTTGACATTATAACTTCTCCCTTCTTAACCCTTTTAGCTCTGATGGGCTAATTCTTCTGGGCTGCCGATGCGCCCCAGTATCGCGCTGGCGGCGGCGATCGCCGGGTTCGCCAGGTAGACCTCCGACTCTGGGCTCCCCATCCGCCCCTTAAAATTGCGGTTGGTGGTGGAGATAGCACGTTCCCCGTCTCCCAACACCCCCATGTGCCCGCCGAGGCAGGGGCCGCAGGTGGGGGGGCTTACCACTGCCCCCCCCCGAACGAAAATCTCGATGAGACCGCGCCGCAGCGCCTCAAGATAGACCTCATGAGAGCCAGGGATGACAATGCACCTCACCTCAGGGTGAACCTTTCGCCACTTGAGCACCTCGGCGGCGATCTCGAGATCCTCGATACGACCGTTGGTGCAACTGCCAATCACCGCCTGGTCGATCTTCACCTCCCCCACCTCGCTTATCGGCTTTGTGTTCGATGGCAGGTGGGGGAAGGCAACCTGGGGCTCGATCTGGGAAACATCGTATTCGATGATTTTTTCATACTGAGCATGCTCATCAGGCTCATAGACCGTGTAGGGACGCGAGGAGCGCTCCTTAAGATAAGCCCGGGTCTTGTTATCAACCCTGAAGATTCCCGCCTTGGCACCCGCCTCGATGGCCATATTTGCTACGGTGAAGCGGCTGTCCATAGAAAGGGCATCCATGGCCTCGCCGCAAAACTCCATTGCAGCATAAAGCGCCCCGTCCACGCCAATGTCCCCGATGGTATAAAGGATGAGGTCTTTGCCGCTGACCCACTTCTTCACCTTGCCGTGATAAACGAGCTTTATCGTCGGTGGGACCTTCATCCATATCTCGCCCGTGGCCATGGCGCAGGCGATGTCGGTGGAGCCCATCCCCGTGGCAAAGGCTCCCAGCGCACCGTAGGTACAAGTGTGGGAATCAGCGCCCACCACCACATCGCCGGGCAGTACCAGACCCTGCTCCGGCAGAAGCACATGCTCGATGCCGCCGCTGCCCACCTCGAAATAGACCAACCCCTGCTCCTGGGCGAACTCCCGCATCATTTTCGCCTGCTCCGCCGATGGGATGTCCTTGCTGGGGACAAAGTGGTCGGGGACCATCACCACCTTTTTGGGATCGAAGACTTTAGAGACACCAATGCGCTCAAACTCCCTGATGGCGATGGGGGCGGTGATGTCATTGGCCATAACCAAGTCAACCCTGACATTTAAAAACTCGCCAGGGCTGCCCTTCTCCTTTCCACTATGGGCTGCGAGGAGCTTTTCTGCCAGGGTCAATGGACTCCCGCTTTCTAGTTGGCCTGATCTCCAGCTACTAGGTGATAAGCAACACGACGAGGGCTATTATGAGCGCAGCGAGACTGCAAGAAAGACTCACCAGGATCAATGCCAGAAGTATCTTAAGATTTCGCTCCAGGACCTCAAGACGACGCTCCGTCTCTCCTTCAGCCATTATATAAAACCCCCTACTCTTGGCCCTTCACCGCCAGAAGCCGATTGAGGGCGTTTATGTAGGCTTTGGCTGAAGCGACGATGATATCGGTGGCGGCGCCCCGACCGGTATAGACCCGGCCCTCGCTCTCGATCCTGATGGTCACCTCGCCGATGGCATCGATGCCCTCGGTCACCGACTTGACGCTGAACTCGGTGAGGGTATTGGGCACGCCCACCAGGCGATTGATCGCCTGATAGACGGCGTCCACAGGCCCCGTGCCCAGAGCAGCATCAGCGAGCACCCGTCCATCGGGGGCGATGAGCTTCACCGTGGCCGTGGGAATCCCCGGCTCGCCACACGAGACCTGCACCTGCTCCAGGTGGTAGGCTTCCGATATGGTGCGCATCTCCTCCGCCACCAGGGACTCCAGGTCGCGGTCGGTGATCACCTTCTTCTTGTCGGCAAGCTCCTTAAAGGCGGAGAAGGCGCGATCGAGATCCTCCTCATTAAGGCTGTAGCCCAGCTCCCCCAGCCTCGTTTTCAGGGCGTGACGCCCGCTATGTTTTCCCAGCACCAGGGCGCTTGATGGCAGCCCGATGGAGCGGGCATCCATAATCTCATAGGTGGTAGGCTCCTTAATGATGCCATCCTGATGGATCCCCGCCTCATGGCGAAAGGCATTGGCCCCCACAATCGCTTTGTTGGGCGGGATAGAGAAGCCAGTAAGCTCGCTCACCAGGCGGCTGGTCTTATAAATCTGGGCGGTATCGATATTGGTCTCGAGGTCGAAGAAGTCCTTGCGGGTGCGGAGCGCCATCACAATCTCTTCCAGCGACGCATTTCCCGCTCGCTCGCCAATGCCATTGATGGTGCATTCCACCTGGCGGGCACCGCAGGCGAGCGCTGTCAGGCTGTTGGCCACCGCAAGCCCAAGGTCGTCGTGGCAATGAACGCTGACCACCGCCTTGTGGATATTGGGCACGTGCTCAAAGACGCCCCTAATGAGGCGGCTGAACTCCTCAGGGGTGGTATAGCCAACGGTATCGGGGATATTTACCGTGGTGGCTCCCGCCTCGATCACCGCCTCAAGGATTTTATAGATGAACTGGGGGCTGGTGCGCGTGGCATCCATCGGGGAGAACTCCACATCCTCCACATACCCCTTGGCGCGAGCGACCATCTCGCAAGCCAATTGCAGAATCTCAGCCTGCCCCATCCTCAGTTGATAGGTGAGGTGGATGTCCGAGCTGGAGAGGAAGACATGGATGCGGGGTCGCTTCGCCTTTATTATGGCCTCCCAGGCGCGGTCAACGGCCTCCGCGTTGGCGTGGGCCAGGGCGCAGACTGCCGACTTTTTCACCTCTTTAGCGATAAGGCGCACTGCCTCGAAGTCGCCGGGGGAGGCAATGGGGAAACCAGCCTCGATGACATCGACGCCGAGC
>CAZOVW010000010.1:8815-26458 GCA_964583545.1 uncultured Dehalococcoidales bacterium
ACCTCCTCGATCTCGTGCTCCGCCTCCTGGCGGCGGTAGGCGTTGAAGCTGGGGCACCCCGCCTGATTCTCCAGGATCCACTCGCGGGCGAAGGTGCCATCCTGAATCTCGGAGAGGATCTGCTCCATCTCATCTCTCACAAACTCATCGATGACCCTCGGCCCCCTGGTGTAATCGCCGTATTCCGCAGTATCGCTCACCGAATAGCGCATGTAGGCAAAACCACCCTGGTAGATTAGATCGACGATTAGCTTTAGCTCGTGGCAGACCTCGAAGTAGGCGATCTCC
This sequence comes from uncultured Dehalococcoidales bacterium, assembly GCA_964583545.1. Lineage (GTDB taxonomy): Bacteria > Chloroflexota > Dehalococcoidia > E44-bin15 > E44-bin15 > CAZOVW01. The sequence goes on from CAZOVW010000010.1 coordinate 9,104, forward strand.
GGCTGATAGCCGGCATCGACCAGGGTCTCAAAGGCTGTCTTGATCAAGGAGGTGATGCCGCCGCAGAGCACCACCTGCTCCCCGAAGAGATCGGTCTCTGTCTCCTCAGCGAAGGTAGTCTCTAGGACTCCCGCCCGCGTGCAGCCGATGCCCTTGGCATAGGCCAGCGCGATTTCCCTGGCCTTACCCGAGGCATCCTGATGGACGGCGACCAGAGCCGGGGCGCAGGAGCCCTCGGTATAGAGGCGGCGCAGCATGTGCCCCGGGCACTTGGGGGCGATCATGGTCACATCAATATCGGGGGGTGGGAGGATCTGGTTATAGTGGATGTTGAAGCCGTGTGCGAACATCAGCATATTGCCCTTGACCAGCCCTTTTTCGATGGCGCTATAGTATACCTCGCGTTGCAGTTGGTCGGGGACCAGCATCACGATAATATCAGAGGCCTTGGCCACCTCATCAGCGGTCGCCACCTTGAAGCCAGCCTTCTTGGCATTGCGCCACGGCTCGCTACCCTCAAGCTCACCCACCATGACCTGGCATCCGCTATCCTTGAGGTTCAGGGCGTGGGCATGACCCTGGCTGCCAAAACCGATGATGCCGATGGTCTTGTCCTTGATAAGATCCAGATTTGCGTCCTTGTCATAGTAGATTTTAGCCATAGCTTTCTCCTTACAGATTTGATATCTCGCTAAGGCCTTTTACCTTTTTGGGGCGGGCGCGCTCCCTCCGGGGCTTCACCTCCTCCACCAGGATGGGGCCGGCAGCGCCCCGCACCATGGCTATTCTCCCGGTGCGGGCGATCTCCTTGATGCCAAAGCCCTTGAGCAGGCGTAGCAGCGATTCCACCTTGTCCTCATCCCCGGTGACCTCCACTACCACGGAATCGGCGGAGACATCCACAATGTTGGCCCTGAAGATGTCCACAATCTGGATGATCTCGCTCCTGGTGGCAGAGTTGGCCTTAACCTTGAGCAACGCTAATTCCCGAGCCACCAGGCTATTTTCGGTGATGTCAGTAACCTTGACCACATTGATGAGCTTATCGAGCTGCTTTCTGACCTGCTCCACTGAGCTAGCGGTGCCATCGACCATAATGGTCATCCGCGAAATCCCCGCCATCTCGGTATGCCCAACGGCGATGCTCTCGATATTGAATCCTCTTCTGCGGAAAAGGCTGGCGACCCGGTTTAGGACCCCGGGCTTGTCTTCTACCAAGGCTACTAGGGTGTGCTTGGCCATTACGTTACTCTAACCTCCTCCCTAGGTTGCTCTATAATCTCAGCGAGTGCAGCGCCCGGGCGCACCATAGGGTAAACGTTCTCCTCAGGCTCGACCTGAAAGTCGATGAGGAATGGCCCTTGGTGTGCCATGGCCCGCTCGATAGCACTGGTCACCATAAGCTTGTCCGTTACTCTCATAGCGGCGATGTCATAAGCCTCGGCGACCTTAACGAAGTCGGGTCCGCTGAGGGGTGTGGCCACATAGCGACGCTCGTAGAAAAGCTGCTGCCACTGCCTCACCATCCCCAAGAACCTGTTATTGATGATCGCAATCTTAACGGCAAGGCTCTCCTGAACTATGGTAGCAAGCTCCTGGATGGTCATCTGAAAGCCGCCATCGCCAGCGATGCACCACACGGTCTCCCCAGGGCACCCCACCTTGGCCCCCATGGCCGCGGGGAGTTCAAACCCCATCGGCCCCAGGCCACCGGAGGAGATCAGGGTATTGGGCCTGTTATACTGGAAGTAGTGGGCGGCCCACATCTGGTTCTGCCCCACACCGGTGACGATGATGGCATCACCTCCGGTTACCTCATAGATCTGGCGCACCACGTACTGGGGGAGGAGGCTCTCCGTCTCCCTGATCGCTGTTGATGGGTGCTCCTTTTCCCACTCCTGGACCTGGGAGACCCACGCAACATGGCTCTGGGCGACGACCTCCCTATTAAGCGCCTCCAGAACTTTCTTCACATCGCCGACAATGGGAACATCTACCCTGACATTCTTCCCAATCTCCGCGGGATCGATATCGATATGGATGACCTGGGCGTGGGGGGCAAAGCCCGACACCCTTGCGGTAGCCCGGTCATCGAACCTCATCCCGATAGCGATAATGAGGTCTGCGGCGTCTACTGCCATGTTAGCATGGGCCAGGCCATGCATCCCCAGCATGCCGAGGCTTAAGACATGCGACTCGGGGAAGGAGCCAATACCCAGGAGAGTGGTGACTACCGGTACCTGAGCCTTCTCCGCCAGCTCCCTGAGCTCTGGTGAGGCCCGGGAGATGAGCACCCCCCTCCCGGCGATAATCAGCGGGCGCGTTGCCTCGTTTATGAGCTTTGCCGCCTTCTTTATCTGTGCCGGGTGACCCTGAAGCGTGGGCTTGTAGCCCCTCACGCTCACCCTATCGGGATAGCGAAACTCTGCCTCCTCGATGAAAACATCGCGCGGTATGTCGATAAGAACGGGGCCCGGCCTGCCGGTACTCGCGATGTGGAACGCCTCTTTTACCGTACTGGCCATATCCTCAGCCCCGGTTACCAGGTAATTATGCTTGGTAATAGGGAGGGTAATTCCGGTGATATCGATCTCCTGAAAGGCATCCTTGCCGATGAAGGGCCTGGCCACCTGCCCGGTGATGGCCACCACAGGGGAGGAATCTAGATAGGCGGCAGCGATCCCTGTGACCAGGTTAGTAGCTCCGGGGCCTGAGGTGGCAACACATACCCCCACCTTCCCTGAGGCCCGCGCGTAGCCGTCAGCGGCGTGGGCTGCTCCCTGCTCATGCCGACACAGGATATGGCGTAGCCGGGGGTATTGAGGCAGGGTATCGTAGAAGGGCAGTACCGCCCCGCCCGGGATGCCGAACATCACCTCCACCCCTTCCTTCGAGAGGCTTTCACAAAGGATCTGCGCTCCGGTTAGCTTCATATTTGCCCCCTATCTCTCGAAAACTGCTCCTCTAGCTGCTGAGGTCACCTTCTCAGCATAGCGCAAAAGATAGCCTTTCTTTATCTTGGGCTCAAATTCGGGGAGCTGAGAAAGCCGCCCTTTCATCTCCTCCTCGCTCAAGTCCACATCGATCTTGCGATTGGTGATGTCTATAACTATCATATCGCTATCCCTTATGGCAGCGATCGGCCCTCCTGATGCCGCCTCTGGGGAGACATGGCCGATAGCGGCTCCCTTTGTCGCCCCGGAAAAGCGACCGTCTGTAACCAGCGCCACCCTATCATCAAGGCCCATGCCGCTTAAAAGCGATGTAGGGCCCAGCATCTCCCTCATCCCCGGCCCCCCTTTGGGTCCCTCGTAGCGGATGACCACCACCTGCCCCGGCTCGATCGAGCCAGCGAGGATAGCCTCGGTGGCCTCCTCTTCGGAGTTGAACACCCGCGCTGCCCCCTGGTGGCAGAGCATCCCCGGGGATACGGCAGCGCTCTTCACCACTGCCCCCTCAGGCGCCAGATTGCCGAAGAGGATGGTGATCCCCCCCGTTGGGGAGTGGGGCTGAGAAATGGGACGGATAACCTCCCTATCGCGCACCTCGGCCCCTCCCAGCTCCTCGCTTAAAGATTTTCTTGATACCCTCTTCACCCCCATATTGAGTAATCCCTCAATCTCTTTCATCACCGCACCTATACCACCGGCGAGGTCCAGATCCTCAACATGGTAATCCCCGGCCGGGCTTAACCTAGCCAGATGTGGAGTCTTCTTGCTTATCCTGTTCACCTCCGCAAGAGGGAAGTCAATCCCCGCCTCGTGGGCGATGGCGATGAGGTGCAACACCGAGTTGGTGCTCCCCCCCAGTGCCATATCCACCATGAAGGCATTCTGTACCGCCTCCCTGGTGATGATATCCAGCGGGCAAATATCCCTGGCGAGTAGCTCCATAACCTGCCTTCCCGTCTTCCTGGCCAGGCCGATGCGCCGCGCATCGACGGCGGGGATGGTGCCGTTACCGGGAAGCGCCATCCCCAGCGCCTCGGTGAGACAGTTCATAGTGTTAGCGGTGAACATACCAGCGCAGCTCCCGAAGCCAGGGCAGGCAACCCGCTCCAGCTCCTCAAGCTCTGCTTCGCTCATCTCCCCGGTGGATACCTTACCCACCGCCATAAACATAGTGCTCACATCGACTTTTTTGCCCGCCAGTCGCCCGGCAAGCATAGGCCCCCCGCTAACAAAAATCGAAGGGATATTGAGCCGCGCCGCCGCCATGAGCATCCCGGGAACGATCTTGTCGCAGTTAGTGATGAAAACCAGACCGTCGAAGGCATGGACCTGAGCCACAATCTCCACCGAGTCGGCGATAAGCTCGCGGCTGGGCAGGCTATACTTCATCCCCGGGTGCCCCATCGCAATCCCGTCGCAAACGCCGATGGTGTTCACCTCAAAAGGGGTACCCCCAGCGCTTCTCACCCCGCCCTTCACCGCCTCGGCGATCGACCTGAGATGAATATGCCCGGGGATCACCTCATTGAAGCTGTTTATGATGCCGATAAAGGGCTGATCCAGCTCGCTATCCGTGCACCCCAGGGAACGGAGCAGGGAACGATGGGGGGCGCGTGCCACACCTCGCTTCACGATATCGCTTCTCATTATAATTCATTCGGACAAGGTATCATAGAGCCCACTTATTGTCAAGGAGCTTTCGCTACGCCGATTAGCTGGGCGATGTCCCCCACCCCCTCCTGCTCCATGAAGCGCGCGATACCATCGAGAACCTCAAGGGGAGCACTGGGGTTAACCAGGGTGGCCGTGCCGATCCCCACCGCGCTCGCCCCAGCCATGATGAACTCAATGGCGTCAGTGGCGCAGGCGATGCCGCCACAGCCGATGACCGGGACCGCAACCGCCTGGGCCACCTGATAAACCATATATAAGGCAACAGGCTTGATGGCTGGCCCAGAGAGCCCCCCCGTGATCCCTCCCAGAAAGGGTCGTTTCACGGTGATGTCGATAGCCATGCCGCGCAGGGTATTGATCAGGGATATAGCATCGGCGCCCTCCTCCTCCACAGCGCAGGCGAGCGAGGCGATGTCGGTTACATTGGGGGTCAGCTTGACGATAACGGGGAGGGTGGTCTGCGATTTTACCGCCCGCGTTACCTCAGCGGCTGCTTCAGGGCTTACGCCAAACTCCATCCCACCCCGAGCGACATTGGGGCAGCTTATATTTACCTCGATGCCGCTTACTCCCCCAACCCCCTCCAGCCTGCGGGCTAGCTCGGCGTACTCCTCAATGCTTTCCCCGGCAATGTTCACGATCACCGGCACCCGCCAGTTGGCCCAGATAGGCGCCTTCTCTGCGATCAGGGCATCGATGCCGATATTCTGAAGCCCTACCGAATTAAGGAGCCCCGAGGCAGTCTCAAAAAGGCGGGGCTGGGGGTTGCCAGGACAGGGGTTCAGGGTGGTCCCTTTGGTAACAATGGCTCCCAGCCTCTCGATGTCAACCAACTCGGCATACTCCGTGCCATAGCCAACGGTCCCTGATGCCGTCATCACCGGATTTTTCAGTTTGAGTCCCCGCTTACTATGGGGAGCGAGCTGGACAGAAAGGTTCAAACTAAAAGCCTCCGATATTATTTCTCCTATGATACTCCTTCCTAGCAATCGCTTCAACCCATTGCTAGACATTGCCAGGTGATTTTAACCCCTCCTATTATGTGATATACTAAGCTGAGAAAGCCAGCGTAGCTCAGAGGTAGAGCAGCGGTTTCGTAAACCGCCGGTCGTCGGTTCGATTCCGACCGCTGGCTCTTTTTGCCTTCGCTAGAGAAAATGGGGTTTTTCAAATCCACGCCGATTTCTTTTGCAACCATAAAAGTTCGAAAAAGGAGGAATAGTGAGCAAGCTTCTGGATAAGTTGAATCAGACATCACGAGGTCCTGCTCAACCTCTCGGCTTTAGAGCGGCTGTAGCGACACCGAAAAGCCCGCGCATGGTGCTTATTGCTTCCTTAACTGGGAGGGATGTTCCTGCCGCCGCTGCGGCCAAGGAGTGTGCCGACGCCGTGCTGCTGAGCGAGGCGAAGGGCCCGGGGAAGCTCGCTGCCTCCTTAGGGGAGCTCCCCTGGGGAGTGTCCATTGGTGAAGCGACTGACCCCGATTATATCGGGACGCTCAAAGGGATGGGATGCGATTTCCTGGTCTGCGACCCCGAAAAAGCTCCGCTCATGCTGCTTCGAGAGGAAGAGATGGGCAGGATTGTGGAGGTCGAGCCCTCGCTGCCCGATGGCCTGATAAGAGCGTCAGCGCAATTGCCTATCGATGTCGTGCTTATCGGGGGTGAGCCTTCCCTCTCGGTGCACCGACTGATGGTCTGCCAGCATCTGGCGAACCTGGTGCATAAGCCCCTGGTGGCGCGCGCACCACTCGGTATGTCAAGTGAAGACCTCAAAGAGCTTTGGGAGACCGGGCTGGCGGGGGTGGTGGTGAAGGTGGCGGGGGATGCCAGGGAGGGGCTCCTGGGGTTGAGGCAGGCTATCGAGGCACTGCCCCCTTCAAGAAGGAGAAGGGGAGAGAAGGCAGAGGCCCTGCTCCCTTATCTTAGGGAAGAGGAGATAACCGAGGTAGAAGAGGAAGAAGAGGAAGAATATGACGATAAACCCTGGGCCGCTTACTCCAGTCGCCTCAGGTTGCGGTAAAAGACAGCCATCCCCAGGGTGAAGACAACCACAATGGCGCCCCCAGCACCGATGGCAATCGGTGCTCCGATAGCATCGCTAACCGCACCGAGCGGTAATGTCCCCAATGGCATCAGGGCAAAGGTCATCACGTATATGCTCATCACCCTTCCCAGCATCTCACGGGGCGTATTGCTCTGAATCAGAGTATTGTTGACTGCCAGACAGCCAGCGCCCGCCAGGCCGACCGCGATAAGCAGCACCAGAGAGAGGGAATACAAACCAGAGAAGGCGAAGAGGGCCACGGTGGCCCCGAAGCCCAAGGCGAGGCCCACAAGAAGTGAGCCCTTCCTCCTGAAATCGCCCAGGGAGGCGATGATGAGAGAGCCGATCAGCGCCCCCAGCCCCGCCATGCCCAGAAGTAATCCCAGGCCAGTCTCGCCCACATCGAAGATATCAACAGCAAATACAGGCATAAGGTTCATGTAGGGCAGGCCAAAGGCGTTGGAAACAAAAGCCATCGCCAGCAGCGAGCGGATGAGGGTGTTGTGGTAAATGTAGCGCAGCCCCGCCATCAGGTCACTCCTTATCGAGGTAACCGCTCGCTTACCAACCTTCTGCGCTACTGGCAGCATAAATAACAAGGCCGCCGAGAGGAAAAAGCAGATCACGATGATATAGTAGACGCCGGCTACGCCGATGGCTCCCAGTAGCGCTCCCCCAATGGCGAAGCCAATAAACCTTGACAGATTCATCCCGGTGGCGTTCAGGGCGATGGCGTTTAGCAGCTCCCTTTTCCGCACCAGCTCGGGGATAATCGCCAGGCGCGCCGGGACGTGGAAGGCGAAGATAATGCCGGTGAGCATAGCGGCGGCGATGAGATGCCACAGGGCAATCATCTCGGTGGCGATCAGGATGGCGATGATGAGGGTGACAATCCCATTGGCCAACTGGGTCACGATAAGCAGGTCGCGCTTCTTGACCCGATCGGCGATCGCACCACCATAAAATGAGAACAGGAGTATCGGGAGTCCCCAAGCAGCGCTCACCATCCCCAGGGTCAGCGCTGCCCCGGTCATCTTATAGACCAGCCAGCCTTGGGCCACTATCTGCAGATTGGTCGCGGCAAAGGAGGCGAGCATCCCCAGCCAGAGCCAGCGATAGCTGCGATTCCTTAGCGAGGTGAAGGTGGTGATCCTGGCCTCCTCCGGGGTCAATACCTCCAGTTCGCTCTCCCCGAGGGGCACAGGTTTCTGGAATTCTGACATTGCTTGTTCACGCAGAATATCGCCCCCGCTCATCCCATGTCAAGCAAGAATCGTTATCTCGTTCAGATAGATGGGTCACACTTGGGATCGTAGAAAGGGGGCGTCCAGAGGGGGTCTGGGGGTGTCCCCCACGTCATTGCGAGGTCGCCTAAGGCGACCGAAGCAATCTCGGGAGGGAAGAAAGAAACCATGAGATTGCTTCGCTTCGCTCGCAATGACAAGGGTGTCCAGAGGTGACTTTTTTATCCCTCTCCCTTGACGGGAGAGGGATAGGGTGAGGGTGATCCTTGACATGGGAAGCGATGGCGGTCTAGAATCCCTTTAGAGGTGGCAATGAGCGAACTCCTTTTCGGCACCGCAGGCGTCCCCCTCAGCTCTAAATCCCAGACAAGCGAGGCGGGCATCGAACGGGTGGCGGAGCTAGGGCTTGGCTGTATGGAGGTACAATTTGTGCGCGGGGTGAAGATGAATGAGCAGATGGCACGGGGGGTGGGTGAGGTGGCGAAAAAGTGCGCCGTGATGCTCACCGCCCATGCCCCTTATTTCATCAATCTCAATGCCCATGAGAAAGAGAAGGTCGTCGCCAGCCAGGAGAGGCTGATTCATACCGTGCGTATCGCCTCGCTCCTTAGGGCGGAGGGCATCGTGTTTCACGCTGCCTTCTATCTTAACGATTCGCCCTCAGCAGTATATCCCAGGGTAAAAGGGATGCTGGAGGAGACGGTGAGGCAGCTCAGGGCGGAAGAACAGGGGGTCTTACTGCGGCCCGAGACCACCGGGAAGGGAAGCCAGTTCGGCACCCTGGAGGAGGTCTTGAACCTGAGCGCTGAGATCGAGGGCATCGCCCCCTGCATCGACTTTGCCCACATGCATGCCAGAACAGGGGGTTTCAATTCCTACGAGGAATTCATGGCCATACTGAAACAGGTGGCCGAGAGACTGGGGAGAGGGGCCCTGGATCACATGCATATTCACCTTTCGGGGATCCAGTATGGCAGAAAAGGGGAGCTCAAGCATCTGAACCTCAGGGAGTCGGACCTCCGCTATGTGGAACTCCTCAAAGCGTTAAAGGAGCTTGAGGTAAAGGGGCTTATCATCTGTGAAAGCCCGGATCGTGAGGGGGACGCGCTCCTTCTTCAGGAGACCTATAATTCCCTATAGTGCCACAACCCTGGGGTTTACCCGGCACTTCTCCGCAGTGATAATGGCCTCGATCTCGGCCACTGCCTGGGCCAGGCGAGTATTCACCACCACATAATCGAACATCCCCAGCTGCTTCATCTCCTCATGAGCGGTGGCGATGCGCTGCTCAAGCTCGATGACCGATTCGGTATTGCGCTGCCTGAGTCGTTCCTCCAGCGCCGCCATGGAGGGAGGGGCCAGGAAGATGAGGAGCGCCTGGGGCACGGCGCGTTTAATCGTTGCCGCCCCCTGAACATCGACCTTCACTAGGACATCGCGCCCTTTTTGCAGGGCCTCTTTCACCTGGCGTCTGGGCACCCCGTAAAAATTGCCATAGACCTCAGCCCACTCCAGAAGTTCTCCTCCCTTCGCCATCTCCTCAAACCGCTCTCGGGAGACGAAGTGATAATCCACCCCCTTGCGCTCCCCTTTCCGCTGCGGGCGGGTGGTTGCTGTCACCGCAAAATGTATGGGATGCCCCGATTCTTTCATCCTGGCGAGCATCGCATCCTTGCCCGCCCCGGAGGGTCCGGAGAGCACAATAAGCAGTGGCTTCGTCCTGGTAATGGGCTGTTGCGCCTTCAGACCTGACCCTCCCGCCTCGCTGTCATCCTGCCGGCGATGGTCTCCGGAGCGATGGCTGCCACCACAATATGGCCGCTGTCCATAATGAGCACCGCTTTTGTCCTTCTACCGTTGGTCATGTCAATGAGCATCCCCCTGCTCTTGCTCTCCTGAACCATGCGTTTAGTGGGGGCTGAGTTCAGGGGTGCCATAGCGATCACTCTATTTATTGCCAGGACATTGCCGAAACCAATATGAACTAGCTCTGTGGTCATGTTTCGCTTTCTATCCTTACCCCCTTTCTGCCTATTCGTCACTGCGAGGCTTGTCCCGAACGAAACGCTTTCATTGTCATTGCGAGGCTTGTCCCGAACGAAGTGAGGGAACTCGGCGAAGCAATCTCAGGCACACGATGGAAACGCGCAAAAATGAGATTGCTTCGCTTCGCTCGCAATGACAGTAGGCCTCTGGCTCGGAGCTTCCCTTCGCTCGCAATCATTGGGTAAGCCTTTCCAGGTCCTGCCAGAAGTTCGGATAGGACATCGCCACCACCTCAGCATCATGGATCACCGTTTCCCCTTGAGCCACCAGCGCCGCGATGCCCAGGGTCATCGCCAAACGATGATCATGGTGGCTTGAGCACTCTCCCCCCGTAAGCCCGCCACCCCCGCGGATAACCATGCCATCGGGCAGCTCATCTATATCCGCCCCCAGCCTCGATAGCTCCCTCACCGTAGCCCCGATCCTATCCGACTCCTTTACCCTGAGCTCCTGAGCTTCTCGGATGGTGGTCGTCCCTCGGGCAAAGGAGCCAGCCAGGGCAATAAGCGGGAGCTCATCGATAAGCCTGGGGATGAGGCTCCCCCCAATTTGCGTCCCTACCAGGTCGCTGGACTCTATCACCAGGTCAGCCACGGGCTCATCGCCCTCCCTTCGCTCCCGCTCCACATTGAGCTTGGCACCCATCTGGAGAAGGACGTCCAGGATCCCGCTCCTTGTCGGGTTGATCCCCGTGTTTATAACCCTGAGTTGGGCGTCGGGATGAATCGCTCCAGCGACAAGCCAGAAGGCGGCAGCGCTTATATCCCCGGGGACGCGAACATCGATGGGGGAGCGGGGGGCAGAGGGGATAAGCTCGATCCTGGTGCCCTCGCTCTGCAGCTTTACCCCCATGGCCCTGAGGAGGCGCTCGGTATGATCCCGAGAGGGCGCCGGCTCCACAACGGTGGTAGTCCCCTGGGCGAAGAGGGCGGCGATGAGGATCGCCGACTTTATCTGGGCACTCGCCACAGGGAGGCGATAGTCTATGCCCTTAAGTTTATGCCCTTTGATCGCTAGCGGGGCCAGGGAATCATTCCTTCGTCCCCAGATCTCTGCTCCCATTAAGCGCAGGGGATGGACCAAGCGATCCATAGGGCGAGAACGAAGCGACTCATCCCCGGTAATTATGGAGAGAAAGGGCTGAGCGGCGAGCAGCCCCGCCAGAAGGCGCATCGTGGTAGCGCTGTTGCCGGCATGGAGCACATCGGTGGGTGGTCTGAAGCCCTCTCGGCCTACCCCGGAGACGGTGAGCGTGCCCTCTTCCTCGACAATATCCACCCCCAAGGCCCTCAAACAGGAAATCGTGGCGCTGAGGTCATCGCCCGGAGCGAGATTTTCGATCATCGCCCTCCCCCTGGCGATGCTGTTCAGGATAATGGCGCGGTGGGATATCGACTTATCGCCCGGTGGGGCAAGCTCGCCCCTGAGAATTGCACAACCCTTTACCTTACGCTCCATAATAATCCCTACATTCGCAGCCAACCCTCTCGTGCCTCCCGCGCCCGCATAAAGGCCTCGTCCAGTTTTTCGCTTTTACCCTCGCTTACCAGGCGGCGCAGTGCCCTCAGTTCCTCAATATAATCATCGACCCAGTGAAGGATGGGCTCCCTGTTGGTGAGGCAGATGTCCCGACTCATCCGTGGGTCCCCGGAGGCCAGGCGGGAGATGTCCCGAAACCCTGAGGCGGCAAGCCTCGCCATCGCTGGCCACAAGGGACTTTTTGTGGTTGCGGCGACAAGGGCTACGGAGATCAGTATGGGGAGATGGCTGATGCCGGCAACCAGGTTGTCGTGCTCTGAGGCATCGATAAAGAGGGGCTTGGCCCCGACCTGCCTTACCAGCCACGCAACCGTATCGCTCGCCTCTTTGGTGGCCCCTCTCCCCGCGACCAGGCAATAGGTGCAGCCCTGAAAGAGGTCACCATCGGCGGCCTCGATCCCGGAGGTCTCCTTACCCGCCATGGGATGTCCCCCGATGAAGCTCACCGACAAAGACTCCTCGGCCCACCCCATAATCTTGACCTTGGTGCTCGCCGTATCGGTGACGATGGAGCCCTCGCGGAGGCTCCCCCCGATCTCCGCCAGTATCCCCTTCATCGCCATCGCCGGGGTGGCAATAAGGACCAGGTCAGCATCCTTCACTGTGGAAACCAAACTTCCCTCAGTGCGGTCCACGGCCCCGAGTTCAAGAGCCCTGGATGCGACCTCAGGCCGACGAGCGAAACCTACCACCTCCAGGTCCGCCTCCGCCCTCCTGAGGGCTAGGCCCATCGACCCCCCGATTAACCCCAGCCCGATAATGGCGATCCTCATTTCACCACGCCTCTAATGTGCGCTAGAGATTATAACACAGTTCTGCCCGTGGTGAGAAGAAATTGTATGGGATTGTTTCGCTCCGCCTTCGGCTCCGCTCGCAATGACAACGCGGCTACGTTTCATCCGAAACGGGGGGAGTCCAGAGGGGGTTTTAATTCTCTCTCCCTTGAGGGGAGAGGGCTAGGGCCTGTCCTGAGCCTGCCGAAGGGTGATGGTGAAGTTCCCCCTGAACTAGAGTTCGGTCTCTGGAGAGACCTCCTACGAATTAAGGTCGTAGGAGGCGTCTCATGACGCCGATACTAGAGCAGGGGTCTGGGGGTGTCCCCCACGTCATTGCGAGGCACGAAGTGCCGAAGCAATCTCGGTGGTGGAGGAAAGGAACCATGAGATTGCTTCGCTTCGCTCGCAATGACACAGGCAGTTGAGGAGAGGGGGCCAGGGGGTGAGGTTAATAAACATCTCGGAAAGGTGGGCTTGACATTACCGATGCGAAGCCTTATAATATAAAATTCGAGGAGAGACCTCGAGCCCTCTGAAGATTGTTACCTCCGTGTAATTTGGATACCACGAGAAGGAAAGCCTTCTTGCAATAATTCTTTCCCCATAGGAACCATAAGGATGACGAAGTATATCTTTGTGACCGGCGGTGTAGTTAGCTCGGTGGGGAAGGGCATCACTGTCGCCTCCATAGGGAGGCTCTTGAAGAGCCGCAACATCTCGGTCTCCGTCCAGAAGCTGGACCCTTACATTAATGTTGATCCGGGGACGATGTCTCCCTATCAGCATGGTGAGGTCTTCGTCACCCAGGATGGTGAGGAAACCGACCTTGACCTGGGTCACTACGAACGCTTCATCGATACCAACCTTACCGCTTCCTCCAGCGTGACCACAGGGCAGATTTACAGCTCGATCATCGCCAAGGAGCGGCGGGGGGATTTTCTGGGAGGCACCATTCAGGTGGTGCCCCATGTCACCAATGAGATAAAGAGCCGTTTCCGCAAGGTGGCCGAAGAGAGCGAGGCGAGCGTGGTTATTGTCGAGGTGGGGGGCACGGTGGGCGACATCGAAGGGCTCCCCTTCCTTGAGGCCATCCGCCAGATGAGGAGCGATGTGGGGCGGGAGAATGTCCTTTATGTTCATGTTACCCTTCTTCCCTACCTCTCCTCCACGGGAGAGCTGAAGACCAAGCCCACCCAGCACAGCGTTAACGAGCTCAGGCGCATCGGCATCCAGCCAGATGTTATTGTATGCCGCAGCGATCAGCCCATCACTGACGAGATCAAGGACAAGATCGCCCTTTTCTGCGATGTCGACCGGCGGGCCGTGATGCCCCTGCTCACCCTGCCCATAATCTATGAGACCCCCCTCATTCTCGAGGAGGCGGGCTTGGGGCGACTCATTGTGGAGATGCTTGGTCTGCCCAACACAAGCGCGGACCTCAGCGAGTGGCAGCATCTTGTGGCGCGGATGAAGGAGCCCAAGGAACCGGTCTCCATCGCCATTGTTGGCAAATACGTGGAGCTACGCGATTCCTACATCTCGGTTAAGGAGGCGCTGGGCCACGCCGCGGTCTATCACGACCGGGATATAGAGATCCACTGGATTCACTCGGAGGACCTGGAGAGGGATGGCGATAGCTTGCTGCGCTCCGTTCAAGGGATTGTAGTCCCGGGCGGCTTCGGCGTTCGAGGCATAGAAGGGATGGTCATTGCCGCTCGATATGCCCGGGAGAACAAAATCCCTTACCTGGGACTATGTCTGGGGATGCAGACTATGGTTATTGAGTATGCCCGGCATGTGCTTGGGTCCCCTGAACCCAATTCTACCGAGTTTGACCAGAAGACCCCCTATCCCGTGATCGACCTGCTTCCGGAGCAGCGCCATGTGAAGGGGAAGGGGGGGACAATGCGGTTGGGCAGCTATCCATGTCATCTGGTAACAGGGACAAGGGCCGCTTCAGCCTATGGGGAGCAGGTGGTCTATGAGCGCCATCGCCATCGCTTCGAGTTCAATAATGATTTTCGGGAGACATTGGAGGGGGCGGGCATGGTTTTCAGCGGTCTCTCCCCGGAGGGGAGGCTGGTGGAGATCGGCGAGCTTCGAGACCACCCCTTTATGATGGGGTGTCAGTTTCACCCGGAATTCCGGTCGCGTCCCAATCGCGCTCATCCCATGTTCCGCGATTTCGTTGGGGTCGCCAAAGGGGTGCTCCGCGAGGGGGCTCAGCCCCCCTTGCCCCTTTAACTCGAGAGTAGGTCATTGCGAGGTCGCCTAAGGCGACCGAAGCAATCCCAGGATGTGGAAGGAACCTTCAGATTGCTTCGCGGAGTTTACCCTGAGCAACCTGAGATTCTTCGCTACGCTCAGAATGACAGGAAGCGAAGGGGTCAGAATGACAGAAGGCGAAGGGCTCGCAATGACAGGAGAGGGAAATGCGCATCTTTCTTGATACGGCAAACATAGAGCACATCCGCCACGCTGCCAGGCTGGGGGTCATCAGTGGCGTGACCACAAATCCCACCCTGGTTGCCAGGGAGGAAGCCGGTGACTTTAAGGCAGCGATCCTTGAGATCTGCTCCGTTGTTCCCGAGGTCTGCGCTGAGGTGCTCAGCCTGGATGCCGAAGGGATGAAACGGGAGGCACGGGAGCTTTCCTCGTGGCATGAGAACATCGTGGTCAAGATACCGGTATCGGAGGCTGGGCTTGAGGCCATAAGCGTGCTCTCCCGGGAGAACATAAAGACCAACTTCACCCTTTGCTTCTCCGCAAATCAGGCGCTTCTCGGTGCCCTTGTGGGGGCCACCTATGTCAGTCCCTTTGTGGGGCGGCTCGATGATATCGGTCATCAGGGGATGGAGGTGGTTGCCGATAGTGTGGAGATCTTTAAGAAATATGGTCTTCGCACCCAGGTGATTGCCGCCAGCCTCCGTCATCCCCTCCACATCATCGCTGCGGCCAAGGCAGGGGCTCATGTTGCTACCGTCCCTTACAGCGTGCTGATGCAGATGATTCGTCATCCCCTCACTGACATCGGCATCGCCCGCTTTGCAGAAGACTGGAAGAAGGTGATGAAAGGATGAGATTGCTTCGCTCCGCTCGCAATGACACAAAGGGTCGCTAATGACACCACCTCCATTGTCATTGCGAGGACCCCGACTTGTCGGGGGACGAAGCAATCCCAGGGACAAAGCGGAGGATAAAAAATGACCATGAACATCGCAGAACTGGAAGCGAAGACGCGCGAGGAGCTGCTAGAAATAGCCAAGGGGCTGAACATCTCTGGCTACACCGCGCTGAAGAAGCAGGACCTGGTCTTGAGGCTTCTCCAGGCAAGCGCCGAGCTTCAGGGAAATATCTTTCGCGGCGGTGTGCTGGAGATCATGGATGAAGGTTACGGTTTCCTGCGCCAAGATAACCTCAGGGCTGGGCCCAGCGACGTTTACGTCTCCCAGTCCCAGATTCGGCGCTTCGGGCTGCGGAGTGGCGACATGATCACCGGTCAGGTGAGGCTGCCAAAGAACGGGGAGAAATACTATAGCCTGTTGCGCATCGAGGCGGTCAACGGCATCGACCCGGAGCAGGCAAAGAACCGCCCCCTTTTTAATTCCCTGACCCCCACCTTTCCCGACAGGTTCATCAACCTGGAAACCACATCCACCAACCTCGCCACCCGCCTGTTGAACCTGATTGCTCCTATCGGTCGCGGGCAGCGGGGGCTCATCGTCTCCCCACCCAAGGCAGGGAAGACCGTGCTCCTCAAGCACATCGCCAATGGCACCCTTGCCAACTACAATGACATTCATCTCATGATCTGCCTCATCGGGGAGCGCCCTGAGGAGGTCACCGATATGGAGCGCTCGGTGAAGGCGGAGGTGATCAGCTCCACCTTCGATGAGCCGGTGGAGAACCACGCCAAGGTAGCTGAGTTAGCCCTGGAGCGGGCCAAGCGCCTGGTGGAGAACGGGAAGGATGTGATGATCCTGCTTGATGGCATCACCCGCCTTACCCGCGCCTATAACCTGGCCTTGCCCCCCAGCGGTCGCACCCTCTCCGGAGGCATCGACTCGGTGTCCCTCTACCCACCAAAGCGCTTCTTCGGCGCTGCCAGAAACACAGAGGGGGGAGGCTCACTGACTATCATTGCTACCTGCCTCATCGATACCGGGAGCAGAATGGACGAGGTCATCTATGAGGAGTTCAAGGGCACAGGGAACATGGAACTCCATCTCGACCGCAAGCTCGCGGAGCGCCGCATATTCCCCGCCATGGACATCCAGCGAAGCGGCACACGCCGTGAGGAGCTACTCCTGGAGGAGAACACCTTACAAAAGGTGTGGCTGCTCCGTCGAATGGCGAACCTGGTAGCGGCCAACTCCCAAAGTCCCACCGAGGCTACCGAGCGCGTCCTGGAGAGGTTAGCGAAGACCTCATCCAATGCTGAGTTCCTCGCCACCCTATCCAAGGAGATGTAATAATAGGAGTGCAGAGGAGTTTCCCCCTCTGGCGGGGGTCTGGGGGTGTCCCCCAGGTCATTGCGAGGACCCCGATTTATCGGGGGACGAAGCAATCTCAGTGGTGGAAGGGAGGAAGTATGAGATTGCTTCGCCTTCGGCTCGCAATGACACAGGCGGTTGAGGAGAGGGGGCCAGGGGGTGAGGTATACAGGTACAGCCGTAAAGTTCGAAAATAGGGGGGTTGACAAATTCGATAAATTATGTTATATATATCGAATATTTGGGGGCCTATATTTGTGATATTCACTGTCCATCAGGGGGGAAGAGCCCCGATATTTAGAGGTAGTAACTAGAAAGCCTGGATTGCCTTATAAAGTCAGATCAGCCTAAAAAGAAGGAAAAGGGGGTGATAGATGAGGTAGCGTGACCGGAAAAGGTGGAACCTAGTGAGTGCGACCCCGATTAAGGCCGAAGGGTCGGCTTCGTGGGAAGCAATCCGCGGGCAAGGGGAGCAGTCGAACAAGGTGATGAGATAGTGGGACTGCTCTATTGGGTCCGAAAAGATAGAAGGAGGATAGATGAAAGGTAAAATACCAAGTATGGTAATGGTGTTTGTGGCCCTGGC
>CAZOVW010000011.1:0-25367 GCA_964583545.1 uncultured Dehalococcoidales bacterium
GGGGACGAGGCATTCCGCGCCGGCTTTCGATTGAGGCTATTAGAGCTGTCTCTTCGCCACAGACGAAAGCCCCGGCGCCCTCCTTGACATTCATTACAAAGTCAAAGCCCGAGCCAAGGATATCCTTCCCTAGAAAACCTGCCTCCTGGGCTTGTTCCAAGGCGACACGAAATCGTTTCACGGCCAAAGGATACTCGGCACGGACATATATGTAGCCTTCGGTGGCCCCAATAGCATACCCAGCGATGATCAACCCCTCGATAACAGCATGAGGGTCAGCCTCAAGGATGGAGCGGTCCATAAAGGCTCCTGGGTCACCTTCATCAGCGTTACAGATGACATATTTCTGCTCACCCGGGGCGTTGCGGCAGAACTCCCACTTGCGCGCGGTGGGGAAGCCGGCGCCGCCCCGGCCGCGGAGGCCAGACTTTGCAACCTCTTCAACGACTTCTTCAGGGGTCATCTTAAGCAGGGCTTTCTCCAGTGCCTGGTACCCACCGCGGGCGATATAGTCGTCAATTCTCTCGGGGTTAATGTGTCCGCAGTTTCGCAGGATGATGCGCTGCTGTCCCGTGTAGAATTTTATATCTGAATAGAGTGGTACAGCTTGGCCGGTCACCGGGTCACGGTAGAAGAGACGCTCAACGGGCTTGCCATCGCGAAGATGGGAACTCACGATCTCAGCGGCATCCTCGGCCTCGACGTGGGTATAAAAGATGCCGCTGGGCTCGACGACTACATTGGGGCCCTGCTCGCAGAAGCCATGGCAGCCGGTGAAGTCCACCTTAACGTCTGCCATGCCCTGCCGCTCCACCTCAGCCTTGAGCTCATCGTAGACAGCAGCGGACCCGGTGGAAAAACAACCCGTTCCCTGACAAACAAAAACGGTGCGCTGGTCTTGCATGCTACCCCTCGGCCTTTCTTTCCTCGAAGAGTTGAGCTACTTTCTTGGGATTCATGTGGCCATGGGTGTCCTTTCCAATGACTATGTTGGGTGCCAGGGCACAAACGCCGATGCAGGCGACGGTCTCCAGGGTGTACTCCATATCGGAGGTGGTCTCACCTTCTTCGATACCAAGCTGCTGCTTCACCAGTTTCAGTATGGTCTTGCCACCGCGCACATGGCATGCTGTACCCCGACACACCCTGACCACCCTTTTCCCTCGGGGCGTGGTGTAGAGCTGCTGGTAAAAGGTGATCACCCCCTGTACCTGAGAAGGGAACAATCTAAAAGTGCGGGCAATGGGATTGATAGCTTCCGGGGGGATGTAGCCACACTCCTGCTGAATCTCCTGCAACAGAGGAATCAGGGGCCACTTCTTATCTTCATGGCGGCTTATGATTTCGGCTATCCGTTTATGCTCGATGCTGGCTATTTCCTGGCGCTTATCCACGAGGCTAAATCCTTTCTAGCTTTACGGCGCATGCTTTGAGTGCAGGGGATTTTGCCCGTGGATCCAGGGCGATGCCAAATAGTTGATTGACAGGGGTTGATGGGAAAGAATGGGGCATGAAAAGCATTCCTTCAGGCAGCGTGTCAGTGAATTTAGCCACAGCGGTCACCTCGCCTACGGGTGAGATAACCTTGACCGCATCACCATGGCTGATCCCAACCTTCTTGGCATCAGATTCACCGATTTCCACATAGGCCTCTGGCAAGAATTCGCTCAGCCGTGGGGATCTAGAGCTTCTAGAGCCAGTACCGGAGTGGTAGAGGACACTCCCCACCAGCAGGGTGATAGGATACCCGTCCTTTGGTATCTCTGCCCGCGGCTCATATTGCACTGGAGAAAAGCGGCCGAATCCGCTCGGGAATTGACCTTTGTAGAGGCGCCTGGCTCTCAAGGGTTCTCTGTCCAATTCAGCCCGGTATACACCCTTCGTCTCCGAGTCTCTGTAGCCCGTGACCTGATACAAAGGAACCAATTCTTGGATCTCGTCCATAACCTGCTGAAGCGAGGAATATGGCATTGGGTGGCCCATACTGTTCGCCAGCCGAAGAATTATTTCCCAGTCTGGCAAGCTGTCACCGAGGGGTTCGATAACCTTACGCACCCGCTGAACCTTTCCCTCGAAATTGGTGAAAGTCCCTTCCTTTTCGGCGAAGCTTGCAGCGGGCAAAACCACATTTGCCAGTTTCGCTGTTTCGGCGAGGAACATGTCATGAACCACGAGGAAATTGAGGGATGCCAGAGCTTCCTTGACAAGAGGCGGGTTTGGAAAGCTCAAGACCGGATTCTCTCCCACAATGTACATGCCCTTGACCTTTCCCTCCCTGGCGTGATCAATCATTTCGATAGCTGTTAGCCCGGTGTCAGCCGGCAGGTCAACTCCCCAGCGGTCAGCGAACTTCTTCCTTGCCCGGGGCTCCTCCACACACTGGTATCCAGGGAGTAAATCGGGCAAAGCTCCCATATCACATGCGCCTTGGCCGTTGCAATCCCGTTGCAGCGCAAAAATGCCACCCCTGAGCCCAATATTTCCGGTCACCATCGCCAGATTCGCTAGAGCCATTACGTTATCTGTTCCAGTTACATGCTGGGTGATTCCATCACCATAGACAATTGAAGCAAGGTTTGCCTTGGCGAAGAGCCGAGCGGCGCAACGTACTTCTTCACTGGGGACAGTGGTGACTTTCTCCACATACTCAGGTGTATATTTCGCTAAATCCTCGCTTAGGGCCTCAAAGTTATCTGTTCTTCTGGTTACAAACTCTTCGTCTAACAGGCCCTCAGTGACAATCACATTCGCTAAGCCATTTATGAGAGCTACATCGGTGCCAATTTTTGGCCTCAACCAGAGGTGGGCAAATGAAGAAAGCCTTGTTTGTTGAGGGTCTACAAGCAGCAGCTTGGCGCCTTTGTATTTGACCGCCCGCTTCACCGCGTAGCCGACGGCGGGGGCGGATGAGGTGAGGTTAGCTCCGATAACCAGTATCACTTCCGACTGCTCAAGACCATCCAGAGGGCTGGTGGTGCCGGGAAAGCCGACAGCCGACCCTAGGCCTATAATGCTCGCCGCGCTATACAAGCGGCTGCCGTTGTCAATATTGTTGGTACTCAGTACACCCCGAGCTAACCTCTGCAGCAGGTAGTTCTCCTCATTGGTGCACTTGGAGGAACTGAGGAGAGCTAGGCTGCTGGGGCCGTGAGCTTCCTTTATCTGGTTGAGTTTAGAGGCCACCAGGTCCAAAGCCTGTTCCCAAGATACTGCCTCAAAATCTCCGTTCACCTTGACTAGGGGACTTGTCAGCCTTTCTGAGCTATGCACGAAATCGTAGCCGTAGCTTCCCTTGACGCAAAGTGTGCCACGGTTCACTGCACTCTCTTTGCCCGGTCTTGCCCGCACTATTTGATTGTCCTTGACCTCCAGGTTGATGCTGCACCCACAGCCGCAGAATGGACAGGTAGTTGACACATTTGTTGCCGTTGTCCCCCGGTATGCCTGCTGCTTTTCCATTAGTGCGCCGGTAGGACAAATTGCCACACAGGTGCCACAAAAGGTGCACTCTGAGTTTTCCAGCGACATATCGTTCAGCGTCGCTGGCTTTGAGGCAAATCCGCGGTGAATGTAGTCGATAGCACCCTCGACAACTAGCTCGTGATCCGCCCGGATGCACTTGGCACACAGGATGCACTTGCTCAAATCCCTTTCAATAAAAGGGTTAACCTCTTCGATGGTAGCCAGTTGGGGGATTTTCTGAAATTCTACCTCCCCAATGCCCATCTCTGAGGCGATCTGGCGTAGCTCGCAGCGGTTGCCCTTGTCGCACACGAAGCAGGAATCGGGGTGGCTAGCAAGTATAAGCTTGATTATAGTCTTGCGCCGCTCCAGTACCCTGGGGGATTCAGTGTTGATCACCATTCCTGGGGCTATAGGGGTAACGCAAGACGCTGAGAGTGCACCTGAGCGTTCGTCTTCAACCAGACAGATACGACAGGCGCCAATAGGGGTTAGGTGAGAGTCATGGCAGAGTGTGGGTATGTCTACGCCTGATTCTCGCGCTAGCTCCAGTATGGTCATTCCGGGGTGGCCGCTTACTTCCCGTCCATTAAGCGTTATGGTAATAGTTTCCAAGTCTCAGCCCTTCAGATGTCACCAGACAGTAATTCGCTGTCTCATCAATTGCCAATGTTAGCCTTTGGCACCCATCTAGGAAGCTACAATAAGATGCGTGAAGTCCTTTATCTATCCTGCAGACCTGATGGCAGAGAGGAGTTCTGTACTGGCGCTTTTCTTGGGGATAAAGCCACATGCCCCTACTTTGCTGCTTACAAGGACATTCTCATCATCATCGTACTGACTCAACATAAGGACCTTGGTCTTCTCGCACTCCTGGGATATTTGTTTGGTAGCCTCCAGGCCATTCATCCCCGGCATGACAATGTCCATCAGCACAACGTCAGGCGAAAGCTGCCGCACCTTCTCCACCGCATCCTTACCATCTACTGCCTCCCCTACCACCTGCATATCCTTTTGTACACCTAGCAATGCGCGAATACCCTCCCTAATAATGGCGTGGTCATCAACCACCAGCACCTTTATCTTTCTGGTTTCCTTGTCCAGCAGCTTCTCGATTCGAGGCACCACTGAGGCTGGCTCGATGGGTTTGGACAGGTAATCCTCAGCTTCCATCTGTAGCCCCTCATACATGTCCCACCCTTTGATAAGTTGTTTCTCCGGCGGGGCATCGATCACGATAATGGGCACGTTATTGAATGGCGGGGTCCGATTCAGCCACTGGTGCAACAGGAATGCATCCCCTCGAGGCATCATTGTGCCCACTACAACTATATCGGGCTTTTCAGTCCGCGCCACTTCCTGTGCTTGCGCCCTACCGGTGGCGACGAACACCTGATACGACTTGGCCTTCAATACCGCCTGCAAACTCTCCGCAAAATCAGGTTCGTCATCTACGATCAGGATTTTTAGCTTGCTTTCCATCTCTGTCCTCCCTTCTGCTACGCTAACTTGTCGAAGCATGCGCTGATCTGTCAGAGCGGTTTACTGTAGTCCAAGAATACCATTATATAAAAATAGAGCAATGTTCACGGGGAGAAAAGAGGGTTTTCCCTGGGGTGAGGGGATATTATCCCTTGAATTCTCCAGAACTATCCCTTGTTTTGTATCAATCAGAGTTGTTGCAGCTCAATGGGTGCAAGGAAGAAGAGATAGAGCGGAGGATTTTAAGTGAGTTGCTGCAGCGCCAAGGTGTTGCTTGCAATATCAAACGTCAATGAGGCCTCGGCGCAGGGCGTATTTGACCAGGTCAATGCGATTGCGGATGTCAAGCTTAGCCATAAGGCTACTCCTATGCCCCTCAACGGTTTTGGGACTGATTACCAGAATATCTGCTATTTCTTGAGTAGTATATCCCTCTGCCACTAGCTTGAGCACATCCCTTTCCCGGTCTGTCAGCCGTTCATAGGAATCGTGCTTGCCTCGCAGAGTTGCTTCGTGTTGATAGTCTTCAATCATGAGTTTCGCTACAGAGGGGGACAGGAAAGATTCACCACGGTAGGCATAGCGGATAGCTGAGGCGAGTTCTGAAGACGCTGCTGTCTTGCTGATGCAGCCGCAAGCTCCGGCCTCGATAAGCGGGAATACATACTCCTTGTCGTCGTACTGGGTGAGTGCCAACACCTTTGTGCTGGGCAACTCTTTACGTATCCGGCGTGTCGCTTCCAATCCACCCAAGATAGGCATAACTATATCCATGAGTACCACGTCAGGCGTTAGCTGCTTGACTATCTCCAGCGCTTCCCTTCCGTTAGCAGCCTCGCCAACTACTTCTATGTCTCCTGCAAGCGCCAGAAGGGCACAAATGCCATCCCGCACGATAGTATGGTCGTCCACTACTAATACTCTAATCTTCTGCACAGGTCATACTCCGTGTCGAAGGGACTTTCACTATAACCAAGGTTCCCCGGCCAGGTTCAGATTCAACTGAGCAGCTGCCCCCTATCAATTTGACTCTTTCATTCATACTGAATAATCCACTGCCTCTGCCTCTATCATCCACTCCTGTGAGCTTTGAAACATCAAAACCTTTACCATCGTCTTTAATACGCATCAGTAGCTGGTCTGTCTCGTACTCCACGGTTATGACGGCGTTTCTTGCGTTGGAGTGCTTTGCAATATTGCCTATGGCTCCTTGGGCGATGCGGAAAAGTCCGACTTCAACTTCCGGTGGCAAAGGCTGGCTAATCTCGTTGCACTCTACGAACACATTGATGCCTACAGGGTGAAGAATGTCCTCGGCATATTGGCGAATAGCGGGAACCAGCCCCAGCGTATCGAGAAGGGTAGGGCGAAGCTCGTGTATAAGCCTGCTTACCTCGGTGCTTATCTGGACCGCTAAGGATTGGGCTTTCTTCAGCTGCTCTTTGAACGCGTCGTCTAGGCTGCCGGACATTTCGGCCATTTCCACCAGCGCCTGCAGGCTGAGTGCCAGGCCAGAAAGCGTTTGGCTCGTTTCATCGTGTAGTTCTCTGGCAACCCTCTTTCTCTCTTCCTCTTGAGCTACCAGAATATACTGTGCTAGCCTCTGGTAGCGTTCCCTCCCCTTTCTCAGCCGTTCGTATAGCTCAGCCTGCTCAATGGCAACCCCCACCTGATCGCCAATTGCGTGCAGTAGATGCATGTCATCTTTGGTGAAGCGACGCGGCAAACGGCTGGCAACATTCAACACGCCAAGCACAGTGTCTTTGGCTCGCAGGGGGACACTTAAAAATGCCTTAAGGCCCTCTGTGCTTATCAGATCGCGCCAGGCTGCACGAGGTTCGGTAGAGATATCCTCAAGCAGCACCGCCTTTCCACTTTGAGCAACCCTGCCTGCGATTCCCTCACCGAGTCTGAGGCGCATCTCCTCAGCATATTTGTCGGACAGACCGCGAT
Organism: uncultured Dehalococcoidales bacterium; assembly: GCA_964583545.1. GTDB lineage: Bacteria > Chloroflexota > Dehalococcoidia > E44-bin15 > E44-bin15 > CAZOVW01. The sequence goes on from CAZOVW010000011.1 coordinate 6,898, forward strand.
AGACCCGGTAGGAGAGCGTTTGAGTTTGTTCGTCAATGAGCAGGATTCCTCCAATAGTTCCGTTCATGACCTCAAGCACAGTATCGAGAGCGACGTCAAGGATGGCATCAAGATCCCGCAACCCGCTGACTGCGGCTGAGACTCGGCTTATGGTTAGAAGCTCACGATAGGGCTTCTTGGTCTTGTCCCCTAAGCCCTGCAAGTTGTGCTCAAAACTAACAGAGCTAACAGATTGGACATCTCCTTTGTTCTTCGCTTCCATCCCCGTTACCTTTATCTCTGAGTGCGATAAGAGTACATGAAATCATGTATTCTTGTCAATCGGTGACTGGGTGAACATGCAGGCGACGATATGCTATATGCTACCGTGGATAAAGAGGATAGCACGGGGTCGCACACCCAGATATAATTCATTCGTCGCTTGACATCAGACCTCGCGAGACGTTACGCTATCCGACGGTACCAGAGGATACAACGACTTTCACTCTTCGGAACCGAAGGTCGGGGGTTCAAATCCCCGGGCGCGTTTTTGATTAGGGCTGTTTTGATGATGCCGCTTTCCGAATGAAAGCTCAAATTTTGAAGGAGATTTCTTCAGTTGAAAATCGGCCTCTGGAATTGATAGATCTGCCAATTCCTCGGCCGAGGTCAAAAGAGATTTTGGTGAGAATCTCAGCCTGCGGGGTTTGCCACACCGAACTGGATGAAATTGAAGGAAGGGTTCAGCCAAAACTTCCTATAGTTTTGGGTCATGAAATTGTTGGCAAAGTAAAAAGTTTGGGTTCGGGGGTGACTAAATTCAAAATCGGGGAGCGAGTGGGCATTTCTTGGATACACTCTGCTTGTGGGAAATGCCACTTCTGCAAAGAGGGTAATGAAAACCTATGTTCTGAATTTGAAGGCACTGGGTGTCAGGTTAACGGTGGCTATGCCGAATACACCGCGGTCTCAGAGGATTTCGCCTATTTGATTCCTGACAGGTTCACTGATTCTCAGGCAGCTCCTCTTCTGTGTGCCGGAGCAATTGGTTTTCGAGATTTAAGACTTTCAGGGATTAAGCCTGGGCAGAGTTTAGGGCTTTTCGGATTTGGGGCCTCGGCCCATATTGTGATCCAGCTGGCTAAATATTGGGGTTGCGAACTTTTTGTTTTCACCAGAAGCGAAGAGCATCGCAATTTGGCTAAAAAATTGGGAGCAGCTTGGACAGGTAGGGCAGAAGATGATCCTCCTCAAAGACTCAAGTGCGCAATTGATTTCACTCCAGTGGGAGAGACGGTGCCTAACGCTTTGAGAGTCCTTGAAAAAGGCGGAAGATTGGTGATAGCAGTGATTCGAAAGAGAAGTCCTATTCCACCTTTAGACTATGCTCGGTTGCTATGGGATGAAAAAGAAATAAAAAGTGTGGCGAACATTACCAGAAAGGATGCCCAAGATTTTCTTCCTTTGGCTGCTAAAATTCCGATAATCCCTGAGGTTCGAGAGTTCGAATTGGAGGAGGCAAACGAAGCCCTAATTTTGCTAAAGCAAGGGAAGATTCAGGGAGCTGCAGTTTTAAGAACAGATTAGCGAACCCCAAAATTGCTCCGCTTCGCTCCGCAACTTCTTTTATCCGCAAAACGTTGTGCAAAATACTGAACAAAAGGGCGACTTGTTATTTCTAACTCATCTTCGAATCCAGACAATGGCAGACTATCCTTACATGTGCTACAATTATCGTTGCCACAAAAGGTTGGTTGAGAAGGGGCAAATTCGATTGGGCTTAAACAAGCGAGGAGGAGGACATGAAAATAGCTAGTAGGGTTATCTTGCTAATCTTACTTGTATTGTTAGTTGGGCTTTTCAATGTAGGCTGTGGTATCGGCGGTGGCGCTGACATAAGGCTAGAGGGACTGAGTCTGGGAACAGTAACTATGGAGGGAAAACCAGTTACTGGACTTCCTTCTGATCAGATTAATCTATTGCTGGAAGTTTCTGCCCAAAGTGTTCTCGTTAGAACTAGTGCTAATGGCACTACTACTTTGACCATCAGTCCATCAGGGGCGACAATAGAAATAGGGGTTAATGGTGTATCAATTACAGGTGTAAATCCCGAGCAGATAAAGGTAGAATGGGCAATTGCCCATCAAGATTGAATAAAGGTCCATTGACTTCTGCTTGCTTGTTCCTTGCCTATCCTCTCTACTGTGTCCTATGCAAATCGATACCTCAAGCATCGCAGGAGAGATGCTGCTAGGCTTCCCAGGTCCGTCTGTGCTACAATGTCAATGTGAGCACCGACCATTTTGACGTAGCGCCGCAAGTCTCCCACATCGAGGCGAACCGCTCAGTCAAAGACACCCTGATGATGAGGCTACAAACTCGCAGGCCTCCACAGCGCATTTCCGTCACCGACCTCCTTAGCCTAAAGCAGGCCTATTTCCGAAGGAAACACCCCGAGATAGTACCCCCCTTAGAACGGCAGCAGCTGATGTGGGCAGGCACGGGCTTCCACGACGTCTTTGGGGCTGCGGTATCCAGCGAGGAATACATTGAGCAATTCGTAGAACTCGAGGGGGTAGTTGGTAGAATTGACATCTACGAGAAGGTCCCGGTTGAAGTTAAAACTACCTCCAACCTCGGCGAGGAGGCCAACCTACGGCGGAAGAGACCTGGGTACATTGAGCAGCTCGGCATGTACTGTGGCATGGTGGATGTTGGCGAGGGGAAAATTGTTGTCTACCAAAGGGAGGCACCTCCAGAATCATCGCCGCCGCTAGCTGTCTATGATGTGAGGTTCCCACAGCTTGAAGCTATAAGGGAAGAAATGGTTCGCAGACGGAGCCTACTTGAGGAAGCTATTGCCTCAGACGACCCCAGTCAGCTTCCCAGATGCCTGTGGTATGGTATGCAATGCGACTACTCCTCGGTGTGCGATTGCGGAACAACCACCGTGCCCACCTCGTACGAAATCGCAGAGCTAGCTGGCGAAGTCCACCCTGACGAAGAGACTGCTCGGAAACTCCTTGCGAAGTTAACGGAACAACGCTCAAGTGAAACACCACGTCTGAACGACATCGTCTTTCCACGCAAGGCGTACTTTGCACGGGTTCAGCGTGAGACGGTCGTGGATGAAGAAGCTGTTGACTTAGAGGAGGCTGAGGAAAGGCTCACCTTCATGGATCGCCAAGGATTCTTGCGAGTCCTGCGCGGTGCTCTACAATATGGCGCCCCGGGGGAGGCGCAACGCATCCCTGCCAATCTAGCCGAGCTTAAGGATAGGGTTCTACTCCATCAAGGTGTTCCAACCATCGTCCGGGCGAGTGGCCTGCGGTCAGTGGTGGAGAGGGACAGGCTGCCTGAGTTCTTCTCACACTACTTTCTGCGGCTGGGATTTGAGTGCGCTTTAAGCAACAATTCCCGTGGCCGGCTCGTGCTCTACTATCGCAATGTTCAGCAAGAAGACGCGAAGCTAATGGTGTACGATGTGAGCTTCAGGAACCTCGACAGCCTAAACGTGGAGGCACTGAGGCGGATTGACCTGCTACGGAAAGCTAGAAGCCCAGGAGAACTTCCAGAGTGTCCTGCTTGGATGTGCCGCTTCTGCAAATATGCGGCGGAATGCGGGCGCAGTTGACAGAGGTACTCACTATTGACCTCTTTGCCGACATCTTGACGATGAGCTCTTTAGTACCCCATGGCATGGGGCACATGCCCAAATCCTTGACATCAGAACTCACGCGACGTTATGCTATCTGATGGTATTAGGGTACACAACGACGGAACCGAGAGTCGGCGGGTCGAATCCCTATGATGTGAAAGTGAAAACAGCAGACTTTTAATATCGCAACCGTGAAGGGTGAAAAAGGCGCATTCGTCTAGCGGTTTAGGACACCTCCCTCTCAAGGAGGAGATCATGGGTTCAAATCCCATATGCGCCACCAACCCTTGGCTCATTGCCCCAATGCGTCTCATTTCTTTTTCGGCGGATCCTCCACATTGGAGGGAGTTCTGTAGATCCAGGCTTCTCGATTACGGGTATCTCGGTCTAGGAGCAAGCGGTAAAGCAATACCTGCTTCCGGTTACCCAGGGGGATGACACGTTCTGCCAGAAGCCTCTTGATAATCAAAAGAAGCAGCATGCCAAGCAGACACCACGTCCTTACCAGTGGTAGTTCAGGGGCCATTACCAGAGGTCCTTCGGGTAAGCCTAAGCTGGCTGGAACTATGACTGCGGTAGCGATGAGCATCGCCAGGGGGGAGTTCTTTAACAGGCCCCAGCCCACTAGGGCGGCGATGATAAACACGAGGAGTTCCCACGGGGCTAAAATGATGAGCACGCCTATCATGGTGGCGAACCCTCGCCCTCCGCTAAAGCCGAGGAAGACGGACCAGTTGTGACCGGTTATCGCCGCTATACCCACGCTCGCCTGAGCCCAGAGTGGGAAACTGAGTACAGGGTAAGCAATGGCTACGGGGATAGCCCCCTTCAGCACATCGAAAATCCCCACCGGGATTATCGCCCAGCGAGACACCGAATAATAGACATTAGACCCGCTGACTGCCCCGCTGCCGTAATCCCTGATATCGACCCCTTTAAGCAGCCGGCCTGCGATGTAAGATGTGGGCACCGCACCGAGAAGATAAGCGCCTATGGTTAGCAATATCAACTGGTAGATTTGCATAACCGCTCCTCTTCGCCTAGGTTAAGGCGGAAACGAGCCACGCTATCCATTTCCCCCTGAGCTTGCCGGGGAAAAGGGGGGCAGCATGAAAACCGCCCTCGGATAATAAAAACTCCTTTGGTCGCTTAGCTTTCTCATAGAGCTTGACGGCCGCCTCATAGGGGATCAACTTATCCCCCTTACAATGGACGAATAGCTTAGGGAAAGCCCCTATTTTCTCTATGCTAGTAAAGGGGTTGAGCTTTGCCCAAGACTCTAGGCTTTTCTCCAGGTTGATCCGCAATCGATACCCCCGGAGCCACATCCAGAGCCGGGAGATCATTCCAGAAAGCCTTCCCAACACGGGCAGGGGTCCGATACGAGGAAACTCAATGATGAGGCTTTCTGCCCGCGCTGCCTTAAGATAGAGGGGAGCCCAAACCTTCGCAAATCGGCCGTCGATTTCAGCGGGACTGGATAGGAAAACCAAAGCCTGGATATTTTCTAGCGTGGTGGCTGCGTGAAGGGCTGCTATCGCTCCCAGGCTATGCCCCACGAGGGCGATGCGCTGGGGGTCGATCTTGACGTGGCGACACATAAATTTTATCGCGGCAATGACATCCTGAGCGAGATCGCCATCGAGAACCCCCTCGCTCTTCCCATGCCCGCGAAAATCGAAGGTGAGGGTGGCGACACCCCGGCGCACCAGCCTCTGGGCGCTGGGGCTCATGGCGCGGTGATCCGACCCCATCCCGTGGCAAAGCACCACCCCCGGGAAGGGCCCCTCCCCCTTGGGCAGAAGGATCTCCCCGTGTAATGTGCCACCCTCAGCGGAGAAATCTATTGTCTCGGTATGCCACTTCACTGCCTCACCACCTCCTGGGAGCGGCGCTCCGCCAGGGCGATGAGACGCTCGGCACAACCTACAGGGACAGCTACCCCACCGAGGGGTGTCTCATCGACGCCCCCGAGACCGTGAAAATCGCTGCCCCCGGAGGTGATCAACCCATGCTTAGCAGCCAGGTGGACTAATCGCTCGATCATCCTCCGGTGGTAACCATTATAGTATGCCTCCAAGCCCACCAGCCCGCCCTCTTTAAGCTCGACCAGGAGCTCCTCGAGGTCATCGATGTCTGCCGGGTGCGCCAGCACAGGTAGACCCCCCGCCTTTACCACCAGCTTTGCCGCCTCTTGCGGGGAGAATCTCTCCCGCTCGGCGTAGGCTGGTCCCTGCCGACCGATGTATTTAATGAATGCCTCTTGAAAGGATGGGATATAACCCCGCTCAAACATTGCCTGGGCGATGTGCGGTCGCCCGACAGAGCCACCCCCGGCTAATTCCAGGACTCGTTGCCACGCTATATCGATCCCCAATTCTTCTAGCTTGGTGACTATCTGCTGCGCCCGGGCCTCACGGGAATTACGTAGCCTCTCGAGAGCTTGCTCAAGCTCCTTATTCTTATAGTCTATAAAGTAGCCCAGAATATGAACCTCACCGTTGGGGATATCGGTATTGATCTCCAGGCCTGGGATTACCCTGAGGGAGGGGAAGGACTCGGCTGCCAGGAGGGCGGGCTCAAGTCCTGCAATAGAGTCATGGTCGGTGATGGCGATCACGCTCAGCCCCTGTTTCGCTGCAATCCGCACCACCTCCTCCGGGGTCAACCGCCCATCGGAGGCTGTGGTATGAATGTGAAGGTCAACTTTCATCACAATTTTACTCGATCTCCCGGTCAATGCGGCTTATGTGCTTCGCTATGCCTGTGGCCTCCTCGACCTCTACTAGAACGGAATTAAGGATGACACTTCCCTTCCCCACAGATATGCGATGGGGAAGCTGGGTAAGAAACCTCATGAGCACCGCATCGGTAGCATCTCCAATCACCGAATCAACGGGGCCGGTCATGCCGACATCGGTGATAAAGGCGGTGCCTTTAGGGAGCAGCCGAGCATCGACAGTGCCCACATGGGTATGGGTGCCCAGCACCGCGCTGACCCGGCCGTCTAGATACCATCCCATGGCTACCTTCTCCGAGGTAGCCTCGGCATGAAAGTCAACGATGATCACGGGAGGCTTATTATCGGTAAGCTCCTCGAGGAGCTGATCCATCGCTCGGAAAGGGCAATCGAAGTTTCCCATAAAGGTGCGCCCCAAAAGGTTGACCACCAGGGTCTTCCCTTTAGTCAGGTAGCCGTGACCGGGGACACCCGGTGGATAGTTTAGGGGGCGCAGGATCGCCAGGTCGCTATCGAGGGCGGGTATGATCTCCCTTTGGGCCCAGATATGGTTTCCAGAGGTGATGACATCGACATCGGATTCAAAAAGCTCCTCCACCGTTTCCCTAGTTAAGCCAAGACCCCCCGCAATGTTTTCTCCATTGGCGATGACCAGATCGATCCCATACTCCTGGCGCAACCCAGGTACTAAGGCGTGCACCGCCCGCCTGCCGGGCCTGCCGATTACATCGCCCACCATGAGAATGCGCAATATCTCTCCTATTTTGCGTAGTCGACCGCTCTGGTCTCTCTAATAACCGTTACCTTTATCTGACCTGGATACTCCAGGGTTTCTTCGATCTTCTTCACAATATCTCGGGCAAGTCTTAGCGCTTCAAGGTCGTCTATCTCGGTAGGTTTAACCATGATGCGGATCTCGCGACCAGCCTGGATCGCGTAGGACTTCTCCACGCCTGGGAAGCTTTTAGCCAGGCTCTCCAGCGCTTCCAGGCGCTTCAAATAGTGCTCCAGGGACTCCCTTCTGGCCCCCGGCCTCCCCCCGCTGATGGCATCGGCAGCGGAGATGATAAAGCCGAGGACGCTCATTGAGTCAGTCTCCCCGTGGTGCTCGGCGACGGCACTGGCCACCCCAGCAGATTTATCCCATTGCTTCACCAGGTCAGCGCCGATCTTGGCATGAGGTCCCTCTACGTGGAAATCCACCGCCTTGCCGATGTCATGAAGCAGTCCTGCTTTCTTTGCTAGCTCGGCTCTGGCTCCCAGGTCCGAGGCGATCATGCCAGCCAGATGAGCAACCTCGATGCTGTGCCGGAGCACGTTCTGTCCATAGCTGAAGCGATACTTGAGTTGCCCCAAAAGCTTGATTAACTCAGGTTGCAGACCGGCTACCCCCACCTCGTGGGCTGCCTGCTCCCCTTCCGCCTGGATCGTCGCCTCTACCTCGCTCCTCGCTGTTGCCACCATCTCTTCAATGCGGGCCGGGTGAATTCTGCCATCGAGGATAAGCTTTTCCAAGGCGAGACGAGCGATCTCGCGACGCACCGGATCGAAGCCTGAGATGGTCACCGCCTCGGGGGTATCGTCGATGATCAGGTCAACCCCGGTGGCATTTTCCAGGGCTCTGATATTTCGTCCCTCGCGCCCGATGAGGCGCCCCTTCATCTCATCGCTAGGCAGCGGAACCACGGAGACGGTGCTCTCTGAGACCACATCGGTGGCACAGCGCTGAATAGCCTGGGAGATGATCTCCCGAGCCCGCTCATCAGCCTCCTGTTTAAGCTGAGCCTCGATCTTTCGAATACGATTGGAGACATCCTCACGGACCTCATCCTCCACTGCCTTAATCAGGAGCTCCTTGGCCTCAGCGCTGGAGATCCTTGAGATAAGCTCCAGTTGCTGAATCTGCTTCTGCTTCAGCTCTTGAAGATGAGCGCGCAGGCCTTCTGCCTCCTTTTCCCTGGTGATTAGCCCGTGTTCTCGTCGTTCTAATGTCTCCAACTTTTTATCGAGGTTCTCCTCCTTCTGAGAGATTCGCCTTTCATGCCGATGAAGCTCAGCGCGACGCTCGTGGACTTCTGCCTCCGCTTGAGATTTGATCTTTAACGCCTCTTCTTTGGCCTCAATGAGCATCTCCTTGTGCTTCGTCTGGGCATCGGCGAGGAGAGCTTCAACCTTACTATGGGCGGCGCGAATCCTGTGGCCGATGAACAACCGCCATGCCAGCAAAGCAACCGCACCCCCGATGGCAAGTCCTCCCACCGCCGCCAAAATTATTTCTAACGGCATTTTCATCTCCCCTTTCGTCTGGAGCCTTCCAGGTTAGATAAGGCTATCTTAAATTCCCAATATTAAACTTTTATTTGCTTCAAAGTCAATAGAATTACCCTGACTCCCGCCAAAGGCGCTCGATAGTACGGTTGGCCACCTCATAGCTGAAGCCTCGTCTGCTCAGAAAAGCGCCCAGTTTTCGTCTAAAGGTCTTGTAGTCCTCTTTTGCCCGGGTGTACCCTCTCCTCTGCGCTGCTCGATAGGCGCTCTCCTCGTCATCGATCCCATCCAGCACCTCATCGATTACCTCCGGGTCGATCCCCTTGTGCCTGAGCTCCACTCTGAGCAACCGCTTGCTGCGGGGGCTAAAGGACTCCCGCTCCTCCTTCCAGAACGCTGCGAAGGCGGTGTCATCGATCATTTGCCTTGCCCGGAGCTGAAGAATAACCCCTTCGATGGTTTCTCCGTCGAATCTTCGGCTGAGCCTGGCCCTGATCTCCGCCTCGCTTCGCGGGCGATAGTTCAGCAGGCGAAACGCAGCGTTAAGGCACCTCCCAGAAAGGTCAGCCCCCATCAGTTCCGCTACTTGGGAATTGGTGAGCACCTGCCCCGGGTGGAGACCCTGCTCCTCGACCACGTCCCTTCCCAGGCTGAAGGCGAACCTCCCGTCCAGGAAGATATTGGCCCGCTTCGTCCCTCTCTGCTGAGCCTCGATAGCAGTTACCGTCTTCATAAACACAAAAAGGCTGGACCGAAAATCTCCCAGCCTTTTTTCGCTTTTTCGCCCTAAGGCAAGCTTTATCGCTCGACTACATCGCTATCGGGAGAGCTTCGAGGAGCGAAAGCCACCGCCCGGATCTGCCGCTCCATCTCCTGGGCCACCTCTTTATGTTCCTTCAGGTAATCTTTGGCATTCTCGCGCCCCTGACCCAGGCGGGTCTCGCCAAAGGCGTAGAAGGCGCCCGTTTTCTGCACTAACCCGACTTCCACCCCTAGGTCGAGAAGGCAGCCCTCGCTGCTGACCCCCTCAGCGAACATGATGTCGAACTCGGCGCTCTTGAAAGGAGGGGCAACCTTATTCTTAACAATCTTAGCCCTCACCCGGCTCCCGACCGCCTCATCTCCTTTTTTGATGGTCTCCACTCTCCTCAGATCGACCCTCACCGAGCTATAAAACTTGAGTGCTCGACCCCCTGGGGTCACTTCGGGGTTACCAAAGAAAACCCCCACCTTCTCCCGCAATTGATTGATGAATATCACCGCGGTATGCGACCTGTGGATGGCAGCAGCCAGCTTTCTCAGTGCCTGGGACATCAATCGAGCCTGAAGTCCCACGTGGACATCCCCCATCTCCCCTTCAAGCTCTGCCCTGGGGACAAGAGCAGCCACACTATCGATGACCACCACATCTACCGCCCCGCTTCTAACTAGGGCCTCAGCGATCTCCAGCGCCTGCTCCCCCGTATCTGGCTGGGATATAAGTAGTTCATCCACTTTAACACCACAATTAGCGGCATAGCTAGGGTCAAGGGCATGCTCTACATCAATATAGGCTGCCATACCGCCACGATTCTGAGCCTCAGCAATGACATGAAGAGCAAGGGTCGATTTCCCACTCATCTCCGGCCCAAAGATCTCAGTGACCCGACCCCGAGGGATACCCCCAACGCCCAAGGCGAGGTCCAGCGAGATAGCACCTGTGGGGATAAAGTCCACCACCATCCTGGCCGAGTCCTCCCCCAGCCTCATAATCGAGCCCTTACCGAACTGCTTCTCAATTTGGCTTATCGCCAGCTCCAGGGCCTTCCCCTTCTCCGTAGTCATCTCGCTCCCCGTGGTGTTAAAGAGATTAAACCCTTTGATGTATCATATCACAGCGACTTCATTAAAACAAGGGCTAAGATTGCCATTATCATTATGTCAACTTACTCCCTTTGGGGGCAATAGTCCGAATTAAAAGGGAGGGATCGCGGGTATAGCTCTCTTATGAGCGCTTCCTGCAACCATGGCATCAACCTTTTTCTTTACCGCCTCTGCCGCTTCGCCTGTTATAAGATAGCGGTCGAGTTCCTCATATGTTATTCCCATCTCCCCCTCATCTGTCTGCCCCACCCAAAGGCCCGCTGAGGGAGGCTTCTGGATGATCTCTTTCGGAATGCCCAGATAGCTTGCCAGCTCCCGAACCTGGCGTTTCACCAGATTCCCCAGGGGCAGGAGGTCTACCCCGCCATCGCCATACTTGGTGAAATAACCAACAGATATTTCGCTCCTGTTCCCAGTGCCCACCACCAGGTAGCCAAGCCGATTTGCCAGGTAGTATAGGGTGAGCATTCTCAGCCTGGGTTTCAGATTGGCCTCCGCCAGTTTTCTAGTAGCTGGCTCGTATTCGCCTATCGGTAATACCCTGAGCAGCGAGTCGAACAACTCTTCTAGAGCGATAGTGCTACTGGGAATGTGGAATTTCTTGGCAACTGCCTGAGCATGTGCGATATCGGTCTTGTTGCTATAGCAGGGCATAATGACGCCAAGAGCATTATCGGGGAAGGCGCGTCTACAGAGCACCGCGACCACCGCGGAGTCAAGCCCCCCGCTCATGCCGAAGACCACCCCCTGGCGCCCGGCCCCCTGCACCTGCTCCCTTATCCAGGCAATCAGCTTGTTTGCCAGCTCTTCCATAGAGAAACTTGAACTGTTAGGCTATCCCAAGTATACTCTCAAGATAGCTGTTAAGTCAAAGGGTTTGAATAAATGGAAAACGTTACGCTCATCATAATTATTGTTGCTATCGTTGTCATCATAGCCCTGCGCCTCATGTTGCGATCTTACAGGCAGCGGCAAGGTGGGATGAAGAAGAGCGAAACACCCTCGCTAGAGAAGGCAACCCCGATAGCGAGTGGCGTTGCAACAGAAAAGGAGGCCCGGCTCGAAAAAAATGAAAAAACGGTCGAAATCTCACATATCTACAAATCGTTTGGTGGCAAAGAGGTGGTCAAGGATGTGTCCTTCGCTCTAGCGCCGGGAGAGGTCTTTGGCCTAGTGGGGCCTAATGGCGCCGGAAAGACTACCACCATAAGGATGCTCATGGACATCATAAAGCCGGACTCAGGGGAGATCGGGGTCTTTGGCCAGCCACTGGGGGAGGAAACCAAGAACAGGATCGGCTATCTCCCCGAGGAGAGGGGCCTTTACCGAAAGATGAGGGTCTCCGATTCCCTGGTCTACCTGTCTAGCCTCAAGAATGTAGAGGTCAGGGTCGCTAAGGAGCAGGCCGAGGAGCTGTTAAGGCAGGTAGACATGCTCCCCCATAAGGGAAAGAAGATAAGCGAGCTAAGCCGCGGCATGGGGCAGATCATCCAGTTCCTGGTTACTATTGCTCATAATCCGGACCTGATTATCCTCGATGAGCCCTTCGCTGGCCTGGATCCGGTGAACCGGCAGCTGATCAAGTATATCGTTCTGGAGCTTAAGGGAAAGGGGAAGGCGGTCATCCTGAGCACTCATATGATGAACGAGGTGGAGGAGATGTGCGACCGCATCCTGATGATCGATGAGGGGCGTGTAGTCCTCTATGGCGAGCTGGCGGAGATAAAATGGCGCTTCCGCAACAACTCTGTATTTGTGGAGTGTGAGGGGGCTATCGGCGAGTTAGATGGGGTAAGCGGGAGGAAGGAGCATGGCAAAATGGTGGAGCTATTTCTGGATGGTGAGACCCCTCCTCAGAAGATACTTAGCCAGCTTGTGGAAAGAAATCTCAGGGTTGATCGTTTCGAGGTTTCCACCCCATCGTTAAATGAGATCTTCATTCAGGTCGTGAAGCGATGAAAAAGACCTTGATCATCGCCAGACACGAGTTTACGACCACCATAAGGAGAATTTCCTATATCCTGCTGACGATAAGCTTTCCCCTGCTGGCGCTTCTGGGCATATTGATCTATCAAGGCGTGGTTCATTGGGGAGGCGATGGCGCTCCCCCGGAGGAGCAGAAGATCGGCTATGTTGATAATACCGGCATGTTCAACGAGTATACCAGCCCGGATGGTGTCGTTTTCATACTTTATGACACGAATGATGAGGCCAAGGAGGCGCTGTTTGAGGAGGTGGTCAACGAGTATTTTGTCATCCCTGAGGACTACCTCGAAACAGGGATAATCGAGAGATACACCACGAAGCGCGGGCTTCAGCTGACTCAAACCATAGAGCCGATCGAGGACTTTCTAGTCGCCAATCTCCTCGCCGGGGAGGTCAGCGATGAGGTTCTGGCGAGGGCGCAGACGCCGCTCCTGCTGATGTCCTACAGATTGGACCCAGAAACGGGAGAGATCATACCACCGGAGAGCGAGTTTGCCGCCTTTGGCATGCCCATCATCTTTGCCATATTATTCATGATCTCCCTGTTCTTCACCTCGGGATATTTGCTTCAGGGAGTCAGTGAGGAGAAGGAGAATAGACTCATTGAAATTCTGTTGTCCTCGGTCTCGGCAAGGCAACTCCTGAGCGGGAAGGTGATTGGACTTGGTGCCGCCGGGCTGATGCAGATCGTGGTCTGGCTTCTCTCTGCCGTGGTCATCCTCCCCCTCGCCTCAACCACCATCCTCCCCCTCGCAGGGCTCACCATCCCCACTGGCCTCATCGTCTTCGGCATCGTCTACTTCATCCTCGGCTACCTTCTCTTCGCTATATTGATGGCCGGACTGGGCTCCATTGGAGCCACCGCCAGGGAGAGCAGCCAGTGGACAACCATTGTGATCCTGCCGGCAATAATCCCCGTATGGCTCTACAGCCTTTTCATCATCAACCCTGATCACATTGTCTTCACTATCCTCACCCTCTTCCCCCTCACTGCCCCGGTAACAGCGGTAATGAAGCTCAGCATCGCCGCGATGCCCACCTGGGAGCTTCTACTAAGCGTCGCCATCCTCATCGCCTCGATTATCGGAGCGATGTGGCTGGCGGCCCGGGTTTTCCGGACATTCCTGCTGATGTATGGTAAGAGGCCCAGCTTCAGAGAGATTCGGAGATACATCCGCGAGGGTTGATTCGCCCCTTTCACTCGCTTCGCCAGTTTAACCTTGCATAAAATGAAATCGTTGATGATAGCTTTCATCCTTTTTGCCCTTTAGTGTTGCGTTTTATGGCCCTTACGTTGACTGCAATAACCTTCTTATACTTTTCCTTCTGCCCAAAGTAACATCGACTACGGTAGCGGACGATGGTAGAATAGTAGCGATGGCCAAGAGCGAAAGAATGTATGAGGTTATTGTTATCGGGGCGGGGCACGCTGGCTGCGAGGCAGCGCTGGCAGCAGCACGGATGGGCTCCAGAACGCTCCTGCTTACGCTGAATCTGGACAATGTCGCCCTCATGCCGTGCAATCCCTCCATCGGTGGACCGGCCAAGGGTCATCTGGTGCGGGAGATCGATGCCCTGGGGGGTGAGATGGCCCGCAATATTGACCGCACCTTCGTCCAGATCAGGATGCTCAATACGGGGAAGGGGCCTGCTGTTCAAGCACTCAGGGCGCAGGCGGACAAAAAACTCTATAGCCTGTCGATGAAATACACCCTGGAACGACAGGAGAACCTCGATGTAAAGCAGGCGCTTGTGGATAAGATTATGGTGAAGGATGCCACCATCCGGGTAAGAACGAACATCGGCTGGGTATATGAAGGGAAAAGTGTGGTGCTTACCACAGGGACCTCCCTCGCCGGTCGGGTCATTGTGGGGGACAAGAGCTATTCCGCAGGGCGAGCGGGGGAGTTTCCCGCGGAAAAACTGTCTGCTAGCCTACGCTCCTTGGGTTTTGTCCTGGGAAGGCTAAAAACAGGCACCCCACCGCGCATTGATGCCCGGACCATCGATTTTGCGCGGACGATTATCCAGCCCGGAAGCGAGTTTCCGCTTTATTTCAGCCTTTGGGGAAAGAGAGCGACTGACTCCAGCTTCCCTCAGCCAAATCCAATTTACCCTCTGGCATCTTCACCATGGCGGCCCCAGCTACCATGCTATCTCGTCTATACCAACGAAAGAACCCATGAGATAATCCGAAAAAATCTGGATCGCGCCCCGCTCTTCACCGGTCTCATCCACGGGGTTGGCCCCAGGTATTGCCCGTCAATTGAAGATAAGATCGTTAGATTTGCCCACAAGGATTCCCATCCCCTGTTTTTGGAGCCGGAGGGCTGGGAGACCAATGAGGTCTATGTTCAGGGGGCCAACACAAGCCTCCCTGAGGATGTGCAGCTTGAGATGCTGTGCACCATCCCTGCCCTGGAGAGGGTGGAGATAGTGAGGGTGGGCTACGCTATCGAATACGATTATGTGCCCCCAAGTCAGCTCTCAGCTAGTCTGGAGGCAA
The DNA here is from genome assembly GCA_964583545.1 of uncultured Dehalococcoidales bacterium. Lineage (GTDB taxonomy): Bacteria > Chloroflexota > Dehalococcoidia > E44-bin15 > E44-bin15 > CAZOVW01. The sequence goes on from CAZOVW010000011.1 coordinate 21,898, forward strand.
AGCTTGTTCCTGGCCTTTTCCTCGCTGGTCAGATCAATGGCACCACCGGCTATGAAGAGGCGGCGGGGCAGGGGCTCATCGCCGGCATAAATGCCTCCCTCAGGGCGAAGGGTAAGCCTCCTATTTTGGTGCGGCGAGATCAGGGCTACATCGGGGTTATGGTCGATGATCTGGTGACCAGAGAGCTTACCGAGCCCTACCGCCTTCTCACCTCACGAGCCGAGTATCGGCTTTTGCTTCGCCAGGACAATGCCGACCTCAGGCTTACCCCCCTTGGCCACGAGGTAGGGCTGATCGATAGGGAACGCTATGAGGCAGTGGAGGAGAAGCGCCAGGCTATTGCCGGAGAGCTTGCTCGGCTGAAAAAGAGCCGTATCAGCCAAGCGGGGCGCAGCATGGGTGCTCTGGAGTTCCTCCGTCGCCCCGAGGTGAGCTACCAGACCCTGGTCTCCCTAGGCCGTGGTTCCCCAGGCTTGGAAGCCGATGCTGCAAAGCAGGTGGAGATTGAGGCGAAATACGAGGGCTATATTGAGAAGCAAAGGGGCGAGGTGGTGCGCATGTCGAGGCTTGAGGCGAAGCATATCCCCATGGGGTTTGACTACGATGCTATTTCCGGTTTGCGCTATGAGGCGTGGCAGAAGCTGAAGAGACTTCAGCCGGCGACCCTGGGGCAAGCCTCCCGTATCGATGGCGTCACTCCAGCCGATGTGGCGATCCTGATGGTGCACCTGGAGAGGAGACGGCGCGGTTGAAAGAGGTAGTAAAGGTGCTGTTCTGCAATGACTAATTCACCCTGGGCCAGCATTTCCAGAATAACAAAACTAGACTGTTAAAGTGCTAAGTCACAAATGACTGAAAAGGTAGACCTCATCCTTTATAATGCCAATGTCCTCACCCTTGGCCCCGAAAGGCTGAGGGCACAGCTTGTCGCGGTCAAGGATGGGAGGATAATATGGGTTGGCGATAACGATGATCGAAAAGAGCTTAAAGCTCGAAAGGAAACCGACTGCCAGGGAAAGACCCTCGTTCCCGGCTTCAATGATGCCCACTGCCACATTTTCGCCCTTGCCTCCAGCCTCCTAAGCGTTGATTGCTCACCCTCCTCGGTTGCTTCCATCACTGATATTCAGGCTCAAATCCGAAAACAGGCACGGAAGCTCCCCAAGGGCACCTGGATCATGGCCACGGGATATAATGAGTTCTATCTCGCGGAGAAACGCCACCCCAACCGCGATGACCTGGACGGGGCAGCACCCCATCACCCGGTGAAGCTGGCGCACCGCTCCAGGCATGCCTGTGTGCTCAATAGTGTCGCCCTTTCCCTTGTCGGCATCTCCAAGGAGTCGCCAGAGCCACCGGGCGGGATGATCGAGAGGGACCTGGATTCAGGGGAGCCCAATGGCATCCTTTATGAAATGGACTCCTACATCGACAAGATGATTCCTCCTCTATCGCACGGGGAGCTCGAAAAAGGGGTCAGGCTTGCCAATAAGGCATACCTATCACAGGGCATTACCTCTCTTCAAGATGCCACTGCCCATAATGGACTGGGTGAGTGGCACACCCTGCAAAGACTCAGGGAAAGGGGATCTCTAGTGCCCAGGCTATCGGTGATGATGGGCATCCAGTCCTTGGAGGAGCTTCAGGATAATGCTTTTTCGCCCCGCTATGGCGATGACAAGGTACGCCTGGGGGCGCTAAAGATAGTCTTGAGCGAGGCGAGGGGTCCCCTTCATCCCAGCCAGGAGGAGCTTGAGGAGAGGGCGCTTCAGGCACACCGGGCCGGCTATCAGCTAGCGCTTCACGCTGTCGAGGAGAGCACTGTAGCGGCTGCGGCCGGGGCCCTGGAGCATGCCCTGGATCAAGTCCCGAGAGGGGGTCATCGGCACCGCATCGAGCATTGCTCAGTATGCCCACCAGAGCTTCTTGGGAGGTTGAGGGGTGTCCAAGCTATTGTAGTCACCAATCCAGCTTTTATCTACTACAGTGGCGAAAGGTATCTGTCAACAGTGCCCCAGGGGCAAGTTAAGTGGCTCTACCGCATCGGCTCATTCTTAAAGAATGGCCTAATGCCAGCCGCTGGCTCCGACAGCCCCCTAGTGCCTGTTGACCCGCTTGTGGGCATCTATGCCGCAGTCACCAGGAGAACGGAGGGCGGAGGAGCGCTTCTTCCCCAGGAGCGCGTCTCGCCCATGGCCGCCCTGAAGATGTATACCAAGGCCGCTGCCTACGCTTCCTTTGATGAGGGGATTAAAGGCTCCATTGCAGTCGGTAAACTGGCCGATTTCGCTCTCTTAAGCGCTGACCCTACCCAGGTGGCAGCCGAGGAGATAAGGGAGATTGTGGCGGAGATGACCATAGTTGATGGCCGGATTTCATGGCAAGCTTGATTCTTTTCGCTCTTTGACCTAAAATGTAATTGGAATGCCTATTTATGAATATATTTGCCCCAATTGCAGCCGCAAGTTTGAGCTACGGCGCTCCTTCAGTGAGGCTGATAAGGCTGTCTCGTGCCCCAAGTGCCATGCCCCTACCAGGAAGCTGTTCTCCTCCTTTGCCGCCTTATCCAAGGGCACTGGTGGCGAGCTTAGCTCAATAATGGGCGATACTTGTAGCACCTGCCCAGCCACAAGCTGCGACACCTGCAACTTAGGCGGTTAACCTTTTGCCCTTCTCCCTCTGAGCACCAAAAAGCCTCCGATGCCACCGAGAACGATAGCCTCTACCACCGCTGCCCCTACGATGAAAAACGCGGCATCAGCGAAGAATTCCTCAGGGAACATCTGGGGAAGGTAACCTGAAAGTATCCAGGAATCGCCGCTGAAGAAAAGGCGGTGAAAGGAGGAGAAAAGCCACTCGAAATTGACCAGCGCCATGATCCCAAAAACAGTGAGCAAGGCTATGGTAAGGATGCTGCCTCCGAGCATCGTCTTCGCCAGTGAGGATGAAAAGCGCTTCCGCTGCCAGAGGAAGCCCCCGACAACAAAGGCAATAAGGTAGCCAAAGGTGGCTTCCTGAAGGTGATTCGAGAGTCCAATCAGACCCTTGACATCTTTAAGGTGGATTACTTCGCGCTCGTTAAATAGTTCCTCACCCTCAGGGGTTAAAACAGTGATTTGAATTGGTTCCTTATCTGAGTTGAAGTAGTGAATTATTTCCTGCGCCACCACGAGCAAATCTTCATCTCGAATGCCCGTTGTTTCGCTCACCTCGTATTTATTGAAGCCATACCCATAGAGCCGCACCTCATTGACCGCCCAGCGCAGGTCGCTGGTAATTAGAAAAATCGGGATGGTGAGGATGAAGAGACCTACCGCAAGGGCGCCGAGAATTCGCAAGGGCCTCTTTTCAGCCATGACCCCATAGTAGCGAGGCGCACCTTGGCTTGTCAATGTGAGAGGCTTGCCTGTATAATCCTAAAGAGCGCTGAAAAAGGAGAGTCCAGAGAGGCTTATATAGAATGGGGCCCC
>CAZOVW010000012.1:0-19440 GCA_964583545.1 uncultured Dehalococcoidales bacterium
ATCTGGCAGATGCCCATGTATGAGGAGTATAAGGAGCAGAACAAGAGCGATATCGCCGACATCAAGAACTCCGGGGGCAGATGGGGGGGTGCGATTACCGGGGCTCAGTTCCTCGCCGAATTTATTGAGGAGACACCCTGGGTTCATCTGGATATTGCCGGTACCTCCCGTGCCGAGAAGGACCGAACCTACCTGGTGAAGGGGGCCACCGGTGTTGCGGTGAGAACCTTGGTCAACCTCATCTTGGCACATGAATAGAGAAGGTGGAGCTCCCCAGAAATACATTTCGGGCGGGTGGATAGTAAGAGTTCGAAAGGAGGTTTTTAAAATGAAAGTAAAATGGCTTGGTCACGCCGCTTTCTTAATCACCTCAGAAAAAGTGATTAAGATCGTCACCGACCCTTATGAGCCCGGGACGTTTGGGGTTGATTATGACAAAATAAATGAGGCAGCCGACATTGTGGTGGTCAGTCACGAGCACCCCGACCATAATTATGTCAAGGGTGTTCCCGGCAGACCTCGGGTGATCAAGGGTGTCGGGGCACACCAGGCAAAAGGGATCGAGTTCACAGGGATAGCAAGCTATCACGACGATAGCGGCGGCAGCGAGCGAGGTCCGAATAACATATTCTGTTTTACGGTGAACGGGGTCAGGCTCTGCCACTTGGGGGACCTGGGCCATACGCTCAGCGACCAGCAGCTCGCCGCCATCGGCGACGTGGATGTCCTGCTCATCCCGGTAGCGGGAAGCTTTACCATTGATGCTGCCGGAGCCCATCGGGTCATCGACCAGATTAAGCCCCGTGTGGCTATCCCGATGCATTATCGTACGGACAAGTGCCCCACTTTCCCTGTAACCAATGTCGAGCCTTTCCTGGCTGGCAAGACAAATGTGAAGCGGATTGACGCCTCTGAGGCGGAGTTTAAGCGCGGTCAGCTCCCCTCAGCCACAGAGATTATGGTACTCAAGCACGCTTTATAGCGAAATTTGCTACACCCAAACCCCACAGCGCCACCGCCAGGCCCCTGATGATCTCTCAGTATCCCCAATCTCGTTCAGACAGATAGGTGACACACGGGATGGCAAAAAAGGGGAATCCCCTGATATAATCGGGGGCAGGGGTGCCTCCCACAAGTTCATCTCAGGGTGGGAAAATTATAATTGGCTCCCCGACGAGGATTCGAACCTCGAACCTAGCGGTTAACAGCCGCCCGCTCTACCATTGAGCTATCGGGGAACCTTTCGTTCTTTGCCTTGCCCAAAACTCTCTGTGAAGCTAGAACAAGCTGCCGAGCCAGGATTCGAACCTGGGCTTAGGGATCCAAAGTCCCCCGTGCTACCGCTACACAACTCGGCATTTTCCGGCCTGTAGCGCCTCGGATCCTCTCTCGCCTGAACGCTCGGAAAAGTGCCGAAGGCCGGGATCGAACCGACACGGGAGTTGCCCCCCAACGGTTTTTGAGACCGTCGCGTCTACCTGTTCCGCCACTTCGGCTTTTCGTCCGCTAACCCCCTAATGATCTGCTAGCTGCTTTTGGTGCTGAGGGGTCGAACTGTTGACATGCGGATTTTCAGTTAGAGCGCCCGCCCCGTGCCCCTATGTAGCATAGCATATCGTCAGCCTCTCAGTCAAGGACGATGGGGCCAGCACGCGCCACGCTAGTCCTCAGCCTTATATACCTTGCACAACTGTCCCCTGAGTACAAAGTTGCCGCTGACCGGGTCACAGAGGTCCGGAGCATCGTCCAGCACAGCGTTGATGTTTGATCGCCACAGGGCATCAAGTGAAGGCTCTTCAGGGAACCACCAGCCATGTTCGGCCTGAACGACACGAGGATCAATCCCCCGAAAATACCTGCATTTGAATTTAACTCTTCCCACTGGCGTCTCGATCCACATCCAGTCACCATTAGTAATGCCCAGTTCGCTACCTGCTTTTGGGTTAATCTGAGCTATCGGGTCAGGATCCCGTTTGCGAAGAGAGTCGAGCTGGCGATCCTGGGAATGGTAATAGCGACGGTTTCTGCCACCTGCGATCAGGATTAAGGGGAACTCCGTTGCCAGTTCCGGGTCACTGACCGGGCTCCGCAATGGTTCCTCGTAGCTGGGTAATGGATCATACCCCAGCTCCTCCAGAATTGTGGAATATATCTCGAACTTCCCTGTAGGTGTGCCAAACCCCCTCTCTTCGTATTTCCTGTGTCGAAGTGGCGGGTTATCATAGCCTTTACTCCCCATGAACTCCTTGAAGGTAAGGCCCATTGGAGCAAGGCGATAGTCATAGGCCTCTTCCAGGGTCTTCCAGGGCCAGTAATCCTCCTGCCCTAACCTCATCCCGAGCTCACGCCAGAGATAATATTCCGGTTTACGCTCATACATTGGGGTGACTGCCGCTTCTCCTCCTTGTAGATAGAGGCTATAATCGCCTCCCTGGAGGGTAGGTTTCTCAAAACAGCAAGCGGCAGGGAGTACATAGTCAGCAATACGGCACGTGGGCGTCATGAAAACATCCATAGCCACGTGAAGTTCAAGCTTCATTAGCGCTTCATAAACCAGCTTTGTATTAGGGAAGGTAAGGAGGGGATTCTTCGCTACTGTGATCATCGCTTTGACGGGATAGGGCTTCCCGTCGATCATGGCTCGAAAGACGGAAGGAGCATGAGCGTAGCCAGCGATCCAGAAGCTGGTAAGCGGCCGCTCTCTCGTTTTCTCCACAATCCTCCTGAGCTTCTCGAAGACGGGCCAGGAGTATAGTCTAAATTCTTTCGCCCCGATCATCTTCTCTTTCTGCTCGGCAGGTAGCTTATCAACGAGTTCAACAGCAGCCACAAGCCTGGCGTTAGGATGGGGCTCCAGCAACACGTCGCCACCTGGTATATCTATGTTGCCGGTTATCGCCGCCAGGATGTATCTGCTGTGCAGGGCTTGAGTCGCATTCGCTTGCCCCTCTAAACCATTAACGTGGAAGATTAAGCCTGGTTTGTTAGTGGCATACATTCGTGCCGCTTCCCTGAACTTTTCCGCAGGTACCCCTGTGATATTAGCAACCTTTTCGGGCGGGTAATCTCTCACCCGTTCCGCAAGCTTATCGAACCCATAGCACCACCTCTCGACAAAATCCTGTTCGTAAAGCCCCTCATTTATGATGGTGTTTAACATGCCCAGCAGTAGGGCAGCATCGGTGCCTGGCCTGGGCTGGAGCCACAGGTCAGCTTCCATTGCTGCGTCTGTACCCCGGGGGTCCGCTACGATTAACTTTAGCCCGAATTTTCGTCCCTCACGGATGCCGTTCCACAATTGTGGGGCGGCTGCTGCTGGATTTGCCCCCAGTAGCATAAGACAGCGTGTTTCCGGGCGGATATAAGGCAGGTAGATCATCCACCCGGTAAGAAGGTGGCTCAGCACCATGCCGACACCGCAACTGGGAGGACCGAGAAGATTCGGTGTCCCAAACAGGGATTGGAAACGCACCCGATATTCGTCGGCAGAGTTCTGCTCACCGCTGGTAGTAATGGCAAGGGCCTCAGGCCCGTAATTAGCTCTTATCTCCGTTAGTTTCCCTGCTATTTCATCTAATGCCTGCTCCCAGCCAATCCTCTGCCACTGGTCTCCGCCCCGCTCGCCAATCCGCTTCAGAGGATAGTTGAGCCGGTCCGGGTGATAAAGAAACTCTGGAGCCGCAATTGCCCGAGGACACCCCGCAATTATCTTCCTCCATCTCTCAGCCCCAGGGGAATTCTTCCTCCTCTGAAGGTCAGCACCTAGAAATCGGCCATCCTCGACCTTGACTTTGTATCGGCAGTGACTGGCACAAAAACCACATACTACACGTTTAATTTCTTCAGCCATTTCACTCCCCCTTACTTAATTCCTAGCACTATGCCCGCCTTTTGTCAACAGCATGTAAGGGGAGTCCCCCGATATAATCGGGGGCGGGAATAGATTCTCCCTCCCCTGGAGGGAGGGAGTTAGAGGGAGGGGGATTTCACCCTCACCCTAGCCCTCTCCCTTCAAGGGAGAGGGAACAGAGACGGGGGCAGGGGCTTGGGGGTGTCCTCCAGAAATACATCGCAGGGCGAGTGGGAAAAGATGGGATTGATTCGCTCAGCCTTAGTGCCGAGGGGCGGAGTTGAACCGCCGACACACGGATTTTCAGTCCGCTGCTCTACCACCTGAGCTACCTCGGCGCAGCATTATTTTATTTCGTCCCTATAGCGATGTCAAGGACGAAGCTGGACAGCTAGAGACGAAACATAATATAATCTCGATATGCCTAGCGTAAGTATGGTGGGGCAGTCCCTGAGCCCTTATTTGAGACGCACCGGGCAAACCCTGCGCCATCGCTACCTGACACTGGCCACGCGAGTAGCCCTGGGAGGGATTTTCATCTTCGCCGGCGTGGCTAAATTAGGCCAACTCCCAGAATTTGCAAGCCTTGTCAGGGCTTATGACATCCTGCCCCATTCTTTAGCCCAAATCTATGGGTACACGCTCCCTGCCGTAGAGGTCGCCATCGGGGTTCTTCTGATTGCAGGGATTTTTTCGAGATTCAGCGCCTCGGTGAGTATCTTAGCCACGATCAGCTTTGTTATAGCCAAGAGCGTTGCTCTCTCCCGGGGAATGCATTTGACCTGTCCATGCTTTGGGCAGGCGGCAGTTATGTTAAGTTCACAGACCCTGGTTCTCGATTTTGTTATGCTCGCCCTGGCGGTTCAGATAATCTTCCACAGAGGGGAGTTTCTGGCCCTGGGAGCCTGGCTCTCCCAAAAAGCGGCTGAGCTGGAGCAAGAGGAAGAATAATCGCACTTTACCTAAGCCACTCCCTCGCCTCCTCTATTCTCCCCAGCTCGACTAGAGCGATCCCTTTATTGAGGCATGCCTTAGTATATTTGGGATGCAGCATGAGCGCCTTATCATAGTTTTCGATGGCGCTTTCCCACTTTCCTTGCGTGAAGAAATCATTTGCCACGCTATGATAAATATCGGCGATAAGCTGTCGATCTCCCCATTCCTCCCTCTGGGGCGCGCCCCGATGTCCCCGGTAGTCGAAGCCATTGGGGAAGATATTCTCGACATCGATGGTGCGCCCCCTAATATAGAGCACAGTGAAAACGTGGGGCCCCAGGCCAAAGGCATCTTCCAGGTGAGCCGCCCTCACCTCGAGCCCAAATCTTGGGGCGAGCACGTTGTAAAGGAGGGTAAGCCCGAGGCAATTGCCCACCTGCTCCTTTTCTTCAAGTTGGGCATCGAGGGCATCGGTTAGCTTGAAGTTGCCCCCATACTCATAGCGATGAGGCTTCGCCCGCCACAGCCAATTGAAGATCCCCTTTGCCTTTTCCCAATCACTGCTTTCATCGGAAAGAGCCTCAGCGATTCTTTGGCAAAGTTGGTCGATCTTGGCAAGATAGCGGTCAAATTCCTGCCCCGTCTGAACCCCTGAGGCGATCAAGGCCCCTTGAGCAAGGTCTATTTCGCTTTTTTCGCCCTCTAAAAGCGTCTTCTCTAATCTAGCGATTCTCCTGTCCATGTCCACCCTCTATTGATAAATTGCACGATGTTGGATAAAATCTTCTCTGCATTTGGATAAGTCTTCGATTCAGGAGGTGGAAGATTGGCTGCTTTAGGGAAACACCTGATCCTGGAACTTAAGGATTGTGATCGGAAGCGCCTGAGCGACCTCAACTTCCTGAGAGCTACCCTCCTCTCCGCCTGTAGGGCGGCCGGTGCGACTATACTGCAAGACTCCTTTCACACATTCCCCCCTTATGATGGGGTTAGCGGTGTGGTGATCATCGCTGAATCTCACCTCTCCCTTCATACCTGGCCTGAGCATGGCTACGCTGCAATAGACATTTTCACCTGCGGCAACTCCGTTCATCCGGAAAGGGCGGTCGAGCTGCTGCTGAGAGAGCTTCAAGCCGGAGACTCCTCTATTCTAGAGCTAGAGAGGGGAATTTTAAAGTCCCCCAGTGAGCCATGAACGAACCATGAAGGAAAATGAGTGGTTCCGTGACTATGTTACCCCTGATATGGTGCAACTGCATCGCCTCAAAGAGGTAGTCTATTCAGGGAGGACACAGTTTCAATCTATCGAGATTATCGAGTCAGGCAGCTTTGGCCGATGTTTGATCCTGGATGGCAAGATTCAGTCCAGCGAATTGGATGAGTTTATCTACCATGAAGCCCTGGTTCACCCCCCGATGGTCGTTCACCCCTACCCCGAAAGGGTATTCATCGCTGGCGGTGGCGAGGGAGCGACCCTCAGAGAGGTGCTTGCCCATCCATCGGTGAAAAGGGTGGTCATGGTCGATATTGACAAAGAGGTTATCGATATCTGTCGCCGCTTTCTCCCCTCCTTTCACCAGGGCTCCTTTGAGGACAGTCGCCTGGAGCTACGCTTCGTTGATGCCAAAAATTATCTTGAGGAATGCGTCGACAATTTCGATGTGATCATTCTTGATTTGCCTGAGCCCATAGAGGGAGGGCCAGCCTATTTACTTCATACCAGGGAATTCTATCAAGTTGTTCGGGAAAAGCTGGCTGCGGAGGGCATCATCTCCCTCCAGGCGGGCTCCAGCTCATGGGGGAACCATAAGTGCTTCACCGCAATTATCAATACCCTGAAGGCTGTATTTCCCCTCGTTTCCCCCTATGAGGCGTTCATCCCCAGCTATGGTGGTATGTGGGGCTTCGCCCTTGCCTCCCCAAAGCTGCGTCCCCTTCCCTCAACAGAGGTAGAGCGCAGAATTTCCTCCCGAATAAGAAGAGGTCTCCGGTTCTACGATGGTCTCGCCCACCGGGGGATGTTCCTCCTCCCCAAAAACCTTAGGGAAGCGATAGATAAAGAGAAAAGGATCGTGACGGAGAAGGAGCCACTTTTTATCTACCAGCCCTAGTCCTTTCGCGCATTGCGCTTTCCTTGTCATTGCGAGGACCCGACTTGTCGGGGACGAAGCAATCTCGGTGAGGGGAGGAGAACAGATGAGATTGCTTCGCTTCGCTCGCAATGACAGGGACAATGGAGAGAGGCAATGTGTCACTAGTGTACTGGACGAGTACGCGCTCTTTTTTAGGCTAAGTCATAATGTTATAATCTAGGCGTGGATGTTCTTGAGGGCTTGAACCCAGCGCAGCGGGAGGCGGTGGAGGCTATCGAGGGGCCGCTACTCATCCTGGCCGGCCCCGGCAGCGGCAAGACCAGGGTCATTGCCCATCGGGTTGCCTACCTGATCAAGGTCTGGGGGGTCAGCCCATATCATATCCTGGCGGTTACCTTCACCAATAAAGCAGCCCGGGAGATGAAGGAGCGCCTCTATCACCTCCTCGGCAGCGCGGTGGAGGACCTCACTCTGGGCACCTTCCATGCCATCTGCGCCCGCATCCTGAGGCGGGAAGGGTCGCAGATCGGGCTTGAGCCAAGGTTTGTCATCTACGATGAGGACGATCAGCTCAGCCTCATCAAGCGCACCCTTCAGGAGCTGGATCTCGACCCAAAGCGCTATGTGCCGCGTGTTTTTCTTTCTGCAATATCGGCAGCCAAGAGCCGCCTCATCGCGCCAGATGATTATGTCAAATATACCTATTTCGATGAGGTGGTGGGGCGGGTTTACCAGCGCTACCAGGAGCTCCTTGGTGAGAGCAAGGCGCTGGACTTCGATGACCTCCTGATGAAGGCTGTCTCCCTCTTTCGCCACTGCCCTGAGGTGCTTTCCAAATATCAGCAGCGTTACCATCATGTCCTGATCGACGAATTCCAGGACACCAATATCGCCCAATATGTATTGGCGAAGCAACTGGCGGGGAAATACCGCAATATTTGTGTAGTGGGCGATCCAGATCAATCGATATACTCCTGGCGATTTGCTGATATGAGAAACATCCTCAGCTTCGAAAGCGATTACCCCGATGCTAAGGTGGTATATCTTGAGCAGAACTACCGCTCCACCAAAACCATCCTCGAGGTGGCGGAGCACGTGATCTCCGCCAATCGTCAGCGAAAAGAGAAGGGGCTCTGGACTGAGAATGAGTCCGGGGAGCCGCTTACCGTTGCAGAGGCCTATACCGAGCAGGAGGAGGCCCAGTTCGTGGTGGGTGAGGTTGATAGCCTCGTTAGCCAGGGTCTTTTTAAGCCCGGTGATTGTGCCGTGATGTATCGCACCAACGCCCAGTCGCGGGCTATCGAGGAGTCCTTTATGCGATACGGAATGCCCTATAAACTGGTAGGTGGCACCCGCTTCTATGAGCGGCGCGAGATCAAGGACATCATCGCCTACCTCAGGCTGATCCACAACCCCTATGATAGTGTTAGCCTGGCGAGGGTCATCAATGTGCCGCCGCGGGGGATTGGCTCGCGCACTATGGAGGAGCTGGAGCGGTGGGCTAAAGGGCGCTCGCTGCCTGTATACACTGCCCTGCAGGTGGTCTCTGGTGAGGACGAAGAGGGTCGGGAGAATGAAAAAGATGAAAAATCCCCCTTTAACCCCAGGACTAGCCATGTGCTCACCGATTTCCTCACCATGCTTAACGAACTGATCGCGGGGAGCGGTGAGCTAAATATCGTCGAGCTTTTCGACTTGGTGCTGGAGCGCTCCGGATATAAAGAATATATCTTGGGGGGTGAGGATAGGGAGGATCGGTGGGAGAATATCCTGGAGCTGCGTACTGTAGCGAATGATTATCGCCATCTGGCGCCCGAGGATAGCCTTTCCTCCTTTCTTGAGGGGGTGGCTTTGGTGTCCGATGTTGATAGCTATGATGAGAAGGTCGATGCGGTGACATTGATTACCCTCCATGCTGCCAAGGGTTTGGAGTTTCCGGTAGTGTTCATCGTGGGCATGGAGGAAGGGCTCCTTCCCCATCGAAAATCCTATGATGACCCGGATCAGATGGAGGAGGAGCGCCGCTTATGCTATGTGGGGATCACCCGCGCCAAGCAACGGGTCTACCTGGTGCGGGCCTTCCGCCGTAGCTCCCTGGGAAGCACATTGGTGAATCTCCCCTCGCGCTTCCTTCTAGACATCCCCACTCACCTGGTGATGTCGCCCAGTGGTGGTATCCGGGAAAGCAGGGTGCCGCCTATGGCGATGTCCTCACCTTCTTCCTCTCTAAAGACGCCCCTCAGTGCTGGGGACCATGTGCGCCATGCCAAGTTCGGCGTGGGGATTGTGGTGAACTGCCTCTCCGCCGGAGACGACCAGGAGGTCACCGTGGCGTTCAAGGGTGAGGCTGGGCTGAAGCGGTTGCTCTTAAGCCTGGCTCCCTTGGAGAAGGTTTAAGAGGCTTGACAAGAGTGCCAGCACTGATGTAGACTGATTTGGCGTTCTGGAATTTGTTTGTTGTTTCGATTAGGGTCAAATGCTCGAGAGGTTGGAAATGAACAAGGGGTTTATCCAGCCCCTTGTGTCAGGATGAAGAGGAAAGCCAGGTAGGGCGGAATTGTTGCCCCACTTGGCTTTATCATGAAAGGAGGCGAGCGAAGTGACTGAAGGCTCGATGATTACAGACAAAATTAGTTCCCTGATCGGCCAGTTGTCGGAGCCCATCATTCTGAAGGTGGAAGCTGGGGCGATAACTCGGTATGCCGATGCTATCGGCGATCTCAACCCACTTTACCGCGATGTAGAGTATGCCAGAAACAGCAGGTATGGGGAGATAATATGCCCACCTGGTTTTTTTGGCTGGCCGATTAAAGGGGGTGGGGTGGAGATGACGATGAGCAAGGTAGTGGGCGCCGTGGCGGAGGCGGGCCTGTGGCGCATCCTCGATGGTGGGGTGGAGTTTGAGTTCTACATCCCGGTGCGCGCCGGCGATACCCTGACCACCTATGGACAGCTCATCGACGCCCGGGAGAAGGTGGGGAGATCGGGTAGGATGCTCTTTCTCATAATTGAGCAGAAGTATTTAAACCAGAATGGCGATTTGGTGGCTGTAAGTAGGGCTACGCTGATCTGCAGCTAGATAGGAGGAAGCAATGGCAAAAAAGCAGCTCTATTATGAAGATGTTGAGGTAGGCAGTGAGGTAACCCCGCTTGCCAAGGTGGCCACCACCCAGATGCTGGTTAAATGGGCGGGTGCCTCGGGGGATTTCAACCCCCTGCACTACGAGGATAGCTTTGCTCAAGCCATGATGGTCGGCACTCCCATCGTTCACGGTGCCCTGAAGCGTGCCTGGCTGGGACACCTGATGACCGATTGGATCGGGGAGGAGGGCGTCCTCAAGAAGCTCTCATGCCAGTACCGGGGCATGGATTACCCAAGGAAGATGGCGACCATGTACACTCCCCACGATGGAGAGACCTGGTGGTGCAAGGGGAAGGTTACCGACAAGCGGGTGGAGGCTGGCGAGCACATCGTGGAGTGTGAGATCTGGGTAGAGAACGGGAAAGGGGAAAAGACCACACCGGGCAAAGCCACCGTCGTTCTCCCCTCTAAAAAGCGAAGAGGCTAAAATGGGCGATAGATTAAAAGATAAGGTTGCTATTGTTACCGGCGCTGGCCGTGGGCTGGGCCGATCTCATGCCCTGGCCCTCGCCGCTGAGGGGGCTAAGGTAGTGGTGAATGACCTCGGTGGTGCACTGGATGGCACAGGGGCTGACAAGACACCCGCCGATGAGGTAGTTGCTGAGATCAAGGAGATGGGGGGCGATGCAGTGGCTAATTATGAGAGCGTGACCAGCTTCGAAGGTGCGGAGAAGATGGTTAAGTGCGCCCTCGACAATTTTGGTCGGCTGGACATCCTGATCAATAATGCTGGCGTACTTCGGGATCGCATGATTTTTAACATGACGGAGGAGGAATGGGACACCGTGCTAAAGGTTCACCTCTATGGCCACTTCAATTGCTCCAGGCATGCCTGCGTCGTATTCAGGCAGCAGCGGAGCGGGCGGATTGTAAATACCTCCTCCGCAGCGGGACTGGGCAACATGGGTCAGGCCAACTACAGCGCAGCCAAGGAGGGGATTGTGGGCTTGACGCGGACGCTGGCCCGGGATATGGGAAGATACGGCGTCACCTGCAATGCAATTCGTCCCATGGCTGGCACCAGGATGACCCTCACCCCGGAGCTGAAGGCGGCGTGGGGTAAAAGCATGGGAATGAGTGGTGAAGCTCTGGATAATTTTATGGATGCGATGTTTACACCGCCAGAGTGCGTTTCCCCCTTTGTGGTCTTCCTCTGCACCGATGAGGCAGCGAACATAAATGGCTGCACCTTCGCCGTGATGGGGGGAGAGATCCACCTCTACTCTGAGCCTGCGTATACCAGGTCCATCTATAAGAAGGGTAAATGGACTGTAGATGAGCTTTGTGAGCTTGTACCCCAGTCTATTGCCGCGGGATTGGTGAACCCCGTACCGCCAAAGACATCGTAATAAGGCTACAATTTTATGGTTGGTCGCCCTTTTGCGAGGCGCGATTCTGCCAGGAGATGCGATATATCTCCATGACAACAAAGGTGCCGTTGTATCTTTTCCGCCGCTTGTAGGGGACAAAGCCGCATTTCTCAAAGCACCGCTGCGCCCTGCTATTCGATTCCAGGGTGTTCAAGTAGACCCTCTCGAGTTTCGTGGTGTTGAAAATATGGTCTAAGAGGGTGGTGACCGCGTCGGCACCATAACCCTGATCCCAGTAGTCGCGGTCGCCGATCATGATCCCCAACTCTGCTCCCCTCTTACCCTCGTCAATATTGTAGTACATACAATTGCCGATATGCTTACCCTCTAGGGTTTCAATAGCGAAGCGGTGTCGTTGCAAGCTTGGGTGGGCCAGCTCATCGGCATAGCTAGCTAAAAAATTCGTGAAGGGTATCCTCAGGGTCGGGGCGGCATCGAGACGAGAGAGCTCTTCATCGCTCCGCCAGGCATAGTCATTGGTAGCATCTTCGAGCCTCTTTTCCCTGAGCACCACCTTTTGACCTTTTAGCATGCCAAACTCCAGCTACCTTAGTGAGAAGAGATCCTTGTAAGAACCTAGCTCCGCTAGGGCATCCTCTGCGGCATCGCGAACGTGCACATCGGGGTGATTCAGGCATTCGCGGAGCACTACCTCTACCTCGTTGCCGCCGATTTTCCCCAGCGCTGTTATGGCGGAGAGTTGCACCTGAGTATCAAGGTCATGGATGAGCTTCACCAGATGGGGCACCGCCTCCTCCTTCCCTAGCTCCCCGCAGGCCCCTGCTGCTTCAAAGCGTATCTCCGCATCGGGGTTGCCTAGCTCCTTTACTAGCGTGGGGAGCCAAGCGGGATCGCTGTTCATCCCCATGGCATAGATAGCGCTGACCCGCATTTCAGCATCATCGCTCTGGTAGGCTTCTTGAATGATCTCCGTTACCTTTGGCAGGCTGAGGGTGGCGATCGCCTCTACGGCTCGCCGCCTTACCTCAAGCTGCTCCTCCAGGTTGTCAATCACAGCAACAAGTGCCCTCTCCACCTTGGCCCTATCATCAGGGCACAATTTCCCCAGTTCGGCAAGCAGTGCAAACTTGCCCAGTGCCATGGCGGCAGCAGCACGAACCGATTCCTTGTGATCATCCCTGAGCATGGTGATCATGGAGTTGATGAGGGAGCGGTTCTCATACTCCCACAGGCCTTCGACGGCTTTTACCCGTACTATCTCATCGGGATCCTGAAGACAGGCAAGGAAGATGTCATCGAAGTTCAGCTTGGGGTCCTCTTCTGCAAGCGCTACAAGCTGACTTGCGACCTCCCTCCGTCGCGCCACACCTATGCCAGCCCATGCCTCGAGAAACAGCCTTAGCTCCTCTGGTGATAGGGTTGAAAGGTTGGCCAGTTTTGATAAAACCAGCGGTTTGCCCTCATTGCTGAGTTGCGTGATATATCTCGCTAAAGACAAGGATACCCCCTCGTTATCTCTTGCTGGCCACCGCTAGGCTAGGCAGGTAAAGGGCTGGGGTCTTGAGCGTACCGCCTACCCACTTTGCCTCGCGCCCGATGGCCACGAGCCCCTTCAGGGCATCGTAGATATTTCCCGAGACCATCGTATCCTTCACCCGCCCCACTATCTCCCCCCTCTCCACCTTGTATCCCAGGAGGACGTTGCCACTGAACTCGCCCCCCAAAACATTCCCTTGCTCCGCCCCGATGAGCATCTCAATAACCAACCCCTCCTTCATATCTCGTAGCATATCCTTATAGGGGGTTTCCCCCTCTTCAATTACTAGGGCGCTCACCGATGGGGTGGGCAAGCCCCCCCGTGCGCGGTTGCCGCTGCCCGTGCTTCGGCTGCCGGCGAGAGCGGCGGTTTGCAGGTCATAGAGGAAGTTTGCCACTATCCCTCTTGTGATGAGAGACGTCCGCTGGCTGGGCACCCCCTCATCATCGCAAGGGCGGCTGGCGGGGCAATAGTTTATGGTGGCATCGTCCCATAAAGAGAGCCTCTCATCAAAGAGGAGCTCTCCTTGCCGGCCTACCAGTGGTGATGCTCCCTCCACCACCATCTTCCCGTTAACTGCCAGTGCCAGGGGGATGAATAGGGCGCTTCTTACCCCTTTAGGGGTCAAAATCACTGGCAGCTTGCCTGTGGCTACTGAGGCGGGCCGCTTCGCTAGCTCCAACTGCGTGATCACCGAGTCGGCGATCGCTTCGAAACTCCTTAGCGGGTGACATGAGCTATCGCTCTCGTCAACGAAGAGCATGTCGGTGTCCCTGATCAGGGTCCCTTCGATGCTGATGTTAAAGTAGCTCTTGCGGTAGCTGGCCTCGCCGCCGCAGGAGTTCAGGATGTTCACCGTGCCCACGCTTTTGGCTACCTCAGCTTTGCAAACCAGCTCTGGGGTGTGGCTAAGCACCCTGTCGATCAGCGAGTTGCCAATTTCGACCATATCCTCTATAGCTACTGAGTCCACCTCGCGGTCAAAGACCTCGATTTGAGGGTAGACCTGCGCTGGGGGCAGCGCGAACTTTGCCTCAGCGCCAAACTGGGCGGTCTCCACCGCCATATCGACCAGAGCCCGCGGCTCATCGAGCCTGGTGGTGGTGGCGAAACCGATTTTTCCGCCCTTGACGATACGCAAGGAGAGTGATGTAGACTCGCTGGTCTCCAGCATCTTCAGGCGGTTCGCTTCGAAGCTAACCGGGGTCTCCTTTAATGATGCGATGAAGACCTCCGCCTCCTCAGCCACCCTTTTCGCTAGCTTCAGGATATCTTCCAATTACTTCCCTCCCACCAGGCACTTCTGAATCCTGATGTGGGGGCTGCCATTGGAGATGGGGAGGGGGGATTGCAGCCCCTTGCCACAACCGCCCCCCTGATTCATCTCAAGGTCATTACCTATGGCATCGATGTTCCCCAGGGTGGTAAATACATTGCCGGTGAGCACCACAGGACGGAGTAGCTCCCCCCCCTCGCCATTTCTGATCATGTAGGCCTCGCCGGCGGAAAAGGTGAACATCTCCATGCTAGTCATCCCCCCATACCAGTTCTTGACATATACCCCCTCCTTGATGTCGGAGAGCATCTCCTCAAAGGAGACGTTCTGGGGCTCGATGAAGGTGTTGGTCATCCGCACGATGGGGGGATGGTGGTAACTAATGGCGCGGGCATTTCCGGTGGGTTTTTCTCCCATTTTGGCGGCTGTCTCCCGCGAGTGAAGCCTGCCAACAAGAACCCCTTCTTTAATTAGGTAGGTTCTTGTTGCCGGCACGCCCTCATCGTCATATTTGTAGCTGCCCCGAAGTCCAGGGACGATAGCGCCATCGACGATATTGAGGTGCTCCCCACCGAACCTTCTACCTAAAACCATAATATCCTTCAGGCGGTCGTTTTCATAGACGAAATCCGATTCGGAGAGGTGCCCGAAGGCCTCATGGGCGAAAACGCCGGCCAGGGCCGGGTCGAGGACCACCGTATATTCCCCTCCCTTGACCTGTGGTGCGGATAGCAGCGCTACGGCGCGCTGGGCTACCTCCCTCACCTCCTGATGAAGCCCTTCCATAAAGCCAAAGTCGCCGCTTGAGCCCACGCTCAGGGATACCTGCTGTACATCGCCATCCTCCCGAGCGATCACCACGATGCGCAAGGCAAGGTCCACCTTCGTCTGCTCGATATAGCTGCCCTCGGAATTGGCGAAGATGACCGATTTCTTGCCGTCCCCGTAGGCGATGAGGGAGGTCTGAATCTTTGGGGTAGCCCAGATGAGCTCGTTATACTCATCGAGGAGCTGTTTTTTCTGAGCTAGAGGGATGCTTGTGGGATCCTTTTTTATCTGTGGGGATACCATGTCCACTACCGGCGCCACCGGGGCAAGCTGGCTCTCCTCCTTCCCCACCAGATGCGCCTGCTTTACGGCAAGCGCTACTTTATCCCGCAGTCCGCTCAGCTCGTTGAAGCTGACAAAGCCCCATCCTCCCCTGGCCAAGGCGCGCGCATTCCCCCCGAGGCTGGTGCTGCGGCCAATATCCTCCAGCTCCCTCCCCCGGTACTGGATACGGCTCGTCTCCTTCTCCTCGATGCGAACCTCAATATAATCGGCTCGCTGCTTCCTTAAAGCGCTGGCAATCTGGTCACGCATCATGAAATAACCTCGTGTCAGTTTACAGGGGAGGCGAGTAGGTTGTCAATCACCCTCTCTTACCTACACTCCCCCCTTCCCTTAATAAGGGAAGGGGGTAAGGGGGATAGGTTGCTAAACAATCTCCTTCACCTTGTGTTAAAATAGTGCCCTGAAGGAGCGTAAAAGGAAGGGGGATATTGGCTCGTATTATCTTGGTCAGGCATGGGCAGACTGAATGGAACAGGGAGGAGAGGTTTAGGGGGTGGGTAGACATCGATTTGGATGAGACGGGGGTGAGGCAGGCGGGGGCGGCGGCTCAGCGGATCGCTCAATGGGATGTGGCAGCTATCTACTCCAGCCCCCTGAGACGGGCGATAGCCACCGCCCAGATTATCGCCAACCGCCTCAGCCTCCCTGTAGTGCCGCTTGAGGGGATTATTGACATGAACTTCGGAATCTGGCAGGGGCTTTCTATCGGGGAGGTAAAGGGAAAATACCCCGAACTCTTCGACCTCTGGCGATATAGCCCCCAGAGTCTCGAGATTCCTGAGGGGGAGGGCCTGGAGGATGTCCGGAAGAGGGTTGTTGCTACCATCGATGAGCTGACTGTGAGGCACGAAAGTGCAACGGTTGCCCTGGTGACCCATCGGGTGGTCTGTAAGGTGCTCCTTTGCCATCTTCTGGGCCTGGACAATTCCCACTTCTGGCAGATAGCGCAGGATGCTGCGTCGATCAACCTTTTTGAAATGAGCGAGGGAAAGGCGACTGTTACCCTGCTCAACGACACCTGTCACCTGAGGGTGCTATGAGCATCGATGAAATTATTCACCTTCTGGGGCAGGAGTATGGCCTCCCCCAGTGGCGACCTCGACACGACCCGCTCTCTGAGCTGGTCAGGGCGATCCTTTCCCAGAATACCTCGGATGCGAACTCAGGGCGGGCCTTTGAAAGTCTCACTTCAACCTTCGGCACCTGGGATAGGGTGGCTGAGGCGAGCATCGCTGAGGTTGCTGAGGCCATCGCCTGCGGTGGGCTGAGCCGGATCAAGGCACCTCGTATCAAGGCGATCCTGCAGAGGATTCTGGAGAGTAGCGGCTCACTAGACCTGGGGTTCCTCGGCGTGCTCCCGCTCACTGAGGCCAGGGCATGGCTTCAAGCGTTGCCCGGGGTGGGACCGAAAACGGCGGGCTGCGTACTCTTATTCTCTCTGGGGAGGCCGGTGCTCCCTGTGGACACCCATGTCTATCGGGTCTCCAGACGCCTGGGGCTCATCGACTCTGGGGTATCGCCCGCGCGGGCGCACCAGCTACTGGAGGAACTTGTGCCTGCTGAGGCGATCTATCAATTTCATCTCAATATGCTGGCGCATGGCAGAAGGGTATGTCGGGCACAGCGTCCCCGGTGCCATGAGTGCGTGCTTCGGGAAGGGTGTGTCGATGGAAAGGGAGCGATTTGAACGATTGGTGGCTGAAGCGATTGCAGCCTTGCCGCAGGAGTTCCAGGAGAGACTGGAGAACATCGCCGTGGTGGTGCAGGATTGGCCGACCCGTGATCAGTTGGCAAACGCAGGGCTCAGGCGTCGGGGGGAGCTTTTGGGCCTTTATGAAGGTATACCCCTGACCAGAGAGGGCAAAAGGCATGCCATGACGGTGCCGGACAAGATAACCATTTTTCAGAGGCCTATCGAAATGGCGTATCGCTCCGACAGGGGAATAGTGCGCGGGATTGAGGAGACGGTGCGCCACGAGATAGCTCATCACTTCGGGATCAGCGATGAAAGGCTAAGCGAGATAGCGCGGCGAGAGAGGAGAGGGAGGAGAAATTAACGGGGTTTGAAGGAGGTATAATCGTAATGATGGTGAAAGTAGGCGTGATCAATGTTACAGGCTATGTGGGCATGGAGCTTGCCAGGCTCCTTCATCAGCACCCTCGGGTTGAACTCGCCTCAATTACGGGGAGAAGCGCCGTAGGGCAAAGGCTGGGCGAGGTCTTGCCCCACCTTGCGGACATCGATCTGGTGATCGAGCCTGAGCTTGGGGAGGTGGTGCTGGTCTTCTCGGCCCTCCCTCACAAGACGAGTGCTGAAGCCGTCGCAGCGGCGCTTGAGCTGGGCATTAAGGTGGTCGATATCAGCGCCGACTTTAGGCTTAAGGATGCCAAGGATTACGAAGTGTGGTATGACTTTGCCCATCCCGCACCGCAGCTTCTTGGCGAGGCGGTTTATGGCCTGGTGGAGCTAAATCGTCACCAGATCGCCTCAAGCCGCCTGGTGGCCAATCCCGGTTGCTACCCCACAGGCGCCCTCCTTGCCATAGCCCCTGTGGTTAAACAGGAGTTGATCGAGCCAGATATCATCATCGATGCCAAGTCCGGGGTCTCCGGAGCGGGGAGAACACTGACCCTGGGGACCCATTTCGCGGAGGCGAACGAAAGTGTCTCCGCCTATGCCCTTGAGGGGCACCGCCATCTGCCTGAGATCACCCAGCAGCTTAGCGTATTAAACCCGGCGCTTCCCCTTGCGGTGACCTTCGTGCCCCATCTCGTGCCGATGAGCCGGGGCATCCTCACCACCTGCTACGCTAAGCTCAAAGGGGTAAAGGATGATGTGAGGGAGCTCTACCGCGAGTTTTACCGGGGTGAGCCCTTTATCAGGGTCGTTGAGGCACCGCCCCAGACCAAGCAAACCCTGGGCACAAACCTCTGCCTTATCTATCCTACCATTGACCTAAGGACAGGGCGGCTCATCGTCGTTAGCTGCATCGACAACCTGATAAAAGGCGGGGCAGGTCAGGCGGTGCAGAGCATGAACCTCATGCTTGGCTTCCCTGAAGGGATGGCGCTAGAGGGGGCTGCGGTATACCCATAGCGGGTGTTTCTGTGATATAATAGAATATCTAAAATGAACCTCCTAAATAGGTCGAAAAGGTTGGAAGAAGGGTGAGAGAGCCCCCATCGTCTAGCGGTCCAGGACGTCAGCCTTTCAAGCTGGAAACAGGGATTCGAGTTCCCTTGGGGGCACTATTCCTTTAGTGGTAAACGCGATGAATGACGAAAATAGGACAAAAGAGCAACTCATAAATGAATTGGTGGAACTCCGCCAACGAATTGCTGAGTTGGAAAAGGTAGAAGAAGAGCGCGAGCGGGCGGAGGAGGCTGCGCGCAGTTGGGAAGGAATCTTTCGTGGCGTGGTGGAGAGCAGCGCTGCCGTAGTATACATCGTCGAGGCGGGGCGGTTCGAGTGGGTCAGCCCGCTGTTTGAAAAGATATCGGGCTACAAGAGTGGTGAGCTTATAGGGACTTATTCCCTCGATTACGTCCACCCGGAGGACAGGAAGATAGTTAGAGCGGGAGCAATAGCTAATCTGAAGGGTTGGAGCACCGCACCGTATGCGTTCAGGTTTATGAGGAAGAGAGGGGAACCTGTGTGGGTCTCGGAAAAGGTCTTTTCCATCCAGTACAAAGGAGAGCGAGCAGCGGTAGGCAGCTTTATCGACATCCCCAAGCGCAAGTGGGCGGAGGAGGCACTGAAGGAGTCCGAAGAGCTGACCAAAGGTCTGATTGAGGCTGTAGAGGGCACAACGAGCGGGGTATACATTGTCCAGGATGGGAAATTTCAATATGTCAGTCCGCAGTTCGAACAGGCTTCAACTTATACAAGAGATGAGTTTCTAGGAACAGATTGTCTTGAGCATGTGCACCCTGACGATAGAGAGATGGTCAGAAAGAAAGCGATAGAGCAACTAAAGGGTAAGAGCAGCTTACCTTATGAGTACAGGTTTATATGCAAGGATGGGAGGACGCTGTGGATTTTGGAGAGGGTTGCACCCATCAAATACAAAGGGAAACCAGCAGTGGTGGGAAGTGCTATGGACATCACCGAGCGCAAGCGGATGGAGGAGATGCTAAGGGAGGCGGAGGAAAAACAGCGTCT
>CAZOVW010000012.1:19540-24722 GCA_964583545.1 uncultured Dehalococcoidales bacterium
CCATCGTTGATTTGGAAGGCCGTATTGTAGATGTGAATGAGGCAGCAGTTCGCATGCTCGGGTGCAGTAATAAGGAAGAACTTATTGGGCGAAACAGCTATGAGTTTATTGCTGAGAAAGACCGCGTCAGGCTCATGGAGGATCTGTGGGAGGTATTAGAAGGGGGACGTCCCGAGGAGAATGTAGCGTATACAATCTTGGCCGCGGATGGTAGAGAATTTGATGCTGAGATAAGCGGTGCTCTGCTGCGTGATAGCTCTGGAAATGCGGAGGGGCTTATCGGCGTTATTAGGGACGTCACCGAGCGAAAGCGGATGGTGGAGTCGCTGAAGGAATCCGAAGAGCTGAGCCGAAGTCTGATTGAGGGCGCAACAGCCGGGACATATATTGTCCAGGATGGAAAATTTCAATACGTCAGCCCGCAGTTCGAACAGGTTGCAGGTTATACAAGTGACGAGTTCTTAGGAGCAAATTCTCTCAAGTATGTCCACCCTGACGATAGAGAGATGGTCAGAAAGAAAGCGATAGAGAACCTAAAGGGTCAGAGTAGCTTACCTTATGAGTATAGGTTTATATGCAAGGATGGGAGGACGCTGTGGATTTTGGAGAGGGTCACCTCCATCGAATACCGAGGGAGACGAGCAGCGTTGGGAAGTATTATGGACATCACCGAGCGCAAGTGGGCGGAGGAGGAGCTAAAAGTGAGGAGGGAGCAACTGGAACAAAGAACAAGCCAGCTCCTCGCATTGCAAAAGGTAACCGCCTCCATCCAGAGCACCCTGGATGTAAAGGGGGTATTGCAGTATGTCGCTGAGGCTATGGTCGTTAACCTGGGATACGACCATTCGTTGATAATGTTATTGGACGAAAAGAAGAATGTTTTTAGAGGAACGGTGTTTTTCACCAGAGGGGGATCGGGACTGGTCGGCGAGGTGGAGAAGGCCGTTGCCCGGGCACTGACGGAGCTGGAGACTCCAAATATAAGAGACTATAGCCGTACTTTGGATGAAGCATTGGATGGCAGAGCGATGATCGCGCACCACCTTTGTGAGATAGCTGAGCCCACGCTCACCAGGGAGGAATGTAATGCCGTGCAGGAGCTCATCGGGGCGAAGACAATAGTAAATACACCCCTTTTTCTCAGGGATCGGCTTGTAGGCAGCATCCTTGTGTTCACTGAGCGGGAAGAGGTCACTGAAGTGGAGTTAGAGCCGCTGTGGATTCTCGCTGACGAGGCGGCGATAGCCATCGAGAATGCCCGACTGTATCAGGAGAGCTTGACTAATGCGGAGAAGCTGCGGGAGTCTAAGGAGAAACTGCGCATTACGTTTGAATCTATTAAAGATGGGATTATCGTCACTGATCTGGAGGGCCGTATTGTAGATGTGAATGAGGCAACACTTCGCATGCAAGGGCACAGTAGGGAGGAACTTATTGGGACAGACGGCTTAAGGTTTATTGCTGAGAAAGACCGTGCTGCGGTCATGAAGAATATGAAGAAGGCATTAAAAGATATGGGCACTGCCACAATGGAGTATAGGTGGGTGGCTAAGGATGGGAGCGAATATGATAGTGAGGCGAGTGCTGCTCTGCTGCGTGATAGCTCCGGAAATCCAGTGGGGCTCATTTTCGTTGTGAGGGACATCACCGAGCGTAAGCTGGCGGAGGAGGAGTTGGAAAAAGCGATGGCAGATTTGGAGCGTTCCAATAGAGAACTGGAGCAGTTTGCTTACGTCGCCTCGCATGACTTGCAGGAGCCGCTGCGCATGATATCGAGTTACACGCAACTGTTAAAGCAGCGCTACAAAGGTAGTCTTGGTGACGATGCTGACGAGTTCATTGCCTATGCCGTGGACGGCGCCAGGCGAATGCAGGAAATGATCGACGATTTGCTTGAGTATTCGCGGGTGGGCACGCGTGGCAAAGCTTTCGCGCAGACCTCCTGCAAGCGTGTCCTCGACCAAGCCCTTTCTAATTTGAAGGTGTCTATTGAGGAGACTGGCGCCGTGATTACCCATGATCCCCTGCCGAGCGTGATTGCCGATGACTCGCAACTGATTCAGTTGTTTCAGAACCTGGTAGGCAATGCTATCAAGTTTCGTGGCGATAAGCCGCCGCAGGTCCATGTCGGGGTGGAGCGTAAAGATAGTGAGTGGGTCTTCTCGGTGCGCGACAACGGCATCGGCATCGACCCGGAGTACCACGACCGCATCTTCGGAATCTTTCAGCGCCTGCACGGCAAAGGAGAGTATGATGGCGCCGGCATAGGCTTGGCGGTCTGCAAGAAGATTGTGGAACGGCACGGCGGCAGGATATGGGTAGAGTCGGAGCTGGGGAAAGGCGCAACATTTTACTTTACAATCCCCCTATAGGAGGTAAGGGATGAATAGAGAGACAGGCAAACCTATTGTGATTCTGTTGGTGGAGGACAATCCTGGCGATGTGCGCCTGACGATTGAATCCCTCAAGGAGAGCAAGGTGCCCAACAAAGTACACACCGTTGAGGATGGTGCGGAAGCAGTAGCATTCCTGCGCCGTCAGGGTAAGTATGCCGATGTGGTGCGCCCTAACCTTATCCTGCTCGACCTGAACCTGCCTAAGAAGAACGGTCGTGAGGTGCTCGCCGAGATCAAAGCCGACGAAGACTTGAAACGCATCCCGGTGCTGATCCTGACGATTTCAAGAGCGGAGGAGGATGTTTTAAAGAGCTATAACCTTCACGCGAACTGCTACCTCATCAAGCCCGTCGACCTGGATCAGTTCTTGGCGCTGGTGAGGTCGATTGAGGAGTTCTGGCTGAACACGGTGAAACTACCCTCGAGGTAAGAGAAAAGGATAATAAACCGATGAAAGTCCTGTTAGTCGAAGACAATCCTGGTGATGTCAGGCTAATCCAGGAGATGCTCAAGGAGGTTGGCACTGCCCAGTTTAAGCTTGGCTATGTAGTACGCCTCAATGAGGCGTTGCAACGCCTTGGTGAGGAGGCTTTTGACATGGTCTTGTTGGACCTTGGGCTGCCAGATAGTCAGGGGCTTGATACGCTCATCAGGGTACATGCTCAAGTACCAGATGTGCCCATTGTGGTGCTAACCGCTTTGGCTGATGGAGATCTTGGCGTAAAGGCGGTGCAGCAGGGCGCGCAGGACTACCTGGTCAAGGGGCAGGTAGATAGCAGCCTGCTGGTGCGCACCATGCGCTATGCCATTGAGCGCAAGCGGGCGGAGGAGAAGCTGCGGCAGTCTGAGGAAAAACTGCGTGTTACGTTTGAATCTATTAAAGATGGGGTTATCGTCACTGATCTGGAGGGCCGTATTGTAGATGTGAATGAGGCAACACTTCGCATGCAAGGGCACAGTAGGGAGGAACTTATTGGGACAGACGGCTTAAGGTTTATTGCTGAGAAAGACCGTGCTGCGGTCATGAAGAATATGAAGAAGGCATTAAAAGATATGGGCACTGCCACAATGGAGTATAGGTGGGTGGCTAAGGATGGGAGCGAATATGATAGTGAGGCGAGTGCTGCTCTGCTGCGTGATAGCTCCGGAAATCCAGTGGGGCTCATTTTCGTTGTGAGGGACATCACCGAGCGTAAAAAAATTGAGCGAATGAAAAGCGATTTTGTTTTCCTTGTTTCTCATCAATTGAAAACGCCTGTGGCGGAAGTGAAGGCATATATAGAGAACATGTTAGAGGGACTGACTGGTGATTTAACGACCAAACAAGAGCAATATCTTCAGGAGATGCGCGACATATGCTCGAGGAATTACCGTTTAATTTCCGATCTGCTGGATATGTCAAGGATTGAACGCGGGGTAGTATCGCTGGATATACAGCCAGTCGAGCTAAGGGTGGTGGTGGACTCAGCCCTTCGAGATCGCCGTAAGAGCATCGAGGAAAAAGGATTAGCCCTAAATCTTGAAGAAGCGGATAAAAGAGTCTCTGTTCTTGCAGATAAGGGTAAGATGGTTGAAGCACTAAGTAATGTCATCGATAATGCAGTAAAGTTCACAGATAAAGGACTGATTGCCATTGAGATAAAGAGAGAAGGTGAATATGGGATTGTTGAAGTTAGGGACACCGGGAAAGGAATGTCAGACGATGTTTTAAAAAATTTATTCACGGTAGTGGGAGATCTTAGCGGTGCCCCAACGTCAGGAGACGGTGCAGGCCTTGGTCTTTATATTGCAAAGAGTCTAATGAAATTACAGAAGGGAGATATCACAGCAACCTCTGTTGTTGGCAAGGGAAGCATATTTGTTTTAAAAATTCCGATACTCAAGCTTGAGAACATGGGAGGTAAAAACATATGAGCAGCACTCATAAGAGAACAATATTACTTGTCGAAGATGAAGTCGGGTTTAGGCGTGTCTTTCAAGACGCTCTTGCGTATGATGGTTACAATGTTCTAGTGGCTGAAGATGGTGAGAGTGGATGGCAATTGGCAAAATCAGAAAAGCCAGGCCTGATTTTATTGGATTTGGTCTTGCCGGGACTTCACGGGTTCGAAGTTTTAAGAAACATTCGTGCTGACGCAACAACAAAAGATACTCCTGTTATTATTCTTACAGTATTAGGGGAAGAGGAAGATGTTCGAAAAGGTCTCGAGTTAGGAGCAAATGATTACATGACAAAAGGGTCTTATTCGCCACGCGAAATATTGATGAGGATTCGCTTGGTACTAGCAACAAGTGGTACCAGGCTACTAGCAGCACCTGATATCATGAAAAGGGTTAGATCATATAAACTTTCAGTGAGGGAAGGAAGGGCAGACGCGGCAAGGTTACAGCAAGATATTTGTCTACCTAAGTTATTTCGTTGTCCTCACTGTAAAGAAGAAATGTCTCTGGAGCTTATTCCCGATTATACACGGCCTGAGGGCCACTGGTTTTCAGCACATTTTGTCTGTCCGAGATGTGAAGTGTATTTCTAATGAGAGTGCTAGTAACTGGCGCATTTGGAAACATCGGCACAAACGCCCTCAAAAGCCTGCTTGAGCAAGGCCACAAAGTGAGGTGTTTTGTCCGAAAAAGAAAGGCGAATCAAAGAAAGGCCAATAAGTTCAAAGGTCAGATAGAGGTAGTGTGGGGGGATCTACGCTACCACGATGATGTGGCCGCCGCAGTGCAGGACCAGGAGGTCGTTATTCACCTGGCGTTTATCATGCCCCCGGCGAGCGAGGAGC
>CAZOVW010000013.1:0-24015 GCA_964583545.1 uncultured Dehalococcoidales bacterium
CAAAGCTATACCAGGCTTGCCATAAAAGAGATAGTATGCTAGTATAGGGCAAAGCGGAGGAGAGCGAAAAAATGGCACATAAGAAGGGTGGCGGCAGCACAAGGCTGGGGCGAGATAGCCAGTCAAAGAGGCTTGGGGTCAAGCGATACGCTGGCCAGCAGGTGCGCGCGGGCACGATTATCGTTCGCCAGAGGGGGACGCGCATTCACCCGGGGAATAACGTAGGAGTGGGGCGAGATCACACCATATTCGCGCTAATCGATGGCTTCGTCAAGTTTGAGTCAGCGTCCAAAGACAAAAAGAAGGTAAGCGTCTACAGCTCATGAAGAAGGATATCCATCCCAAATACATGGAAGCACAGGTTATCTGCTCTTGCGGCAACACCTTCACTGTCGGCTCGACAAAGCCTGTGCTCAAGGTGGAGCTTTGCAGCAAGTGCCATCCCTTCTTCACCGGGGAGCAGCGCATCGTGGACACCGCAAGGCGGGTAGAGCGCTTCAAGAGACGATACGAGATGAAGTAGCGCTGCCCCTATTTACTCTTCAGTTTTCTTCAGCCTGCGAAAGAAGCAACTCCTGTTCCCAGTGTGGCATACCGGGCCGGTAGCCTCCACCTGAACGAGCAGGGCATCATCATCACAGTCCTTAAAAATAGCGCGAACATTGAGGTAGCTTTCCGAGGTCTTCCCCTTGTGCCAGAGCTCCTGGCGACTTCGACTATAGAACCAGACCTGACCTGTCTCCAGCGTCTTCTGCAGCGACTCCTCGTTCATGTACCCCAGCATCAGCACCTCACCGTTTTCCGCATCCTGAATAATCGCTGCGATTAGCCCGTTTTCATTGAACTTCAGCATGGTCCCTCCTAAAGTTTAATACATACGCAAAGAAATTACCGAATTCCTGAAAAGGCTCAAATCCTGCTTTGCGAGCCCAGGCAATGGTTGTTCTCCTCAGTGGATAATCGGGGTCGGGGAGGAACTCTGAAATCGATAGCACCCCACCACGGCGAAGCACACGATGCAACTCCTGTAAAGCATGATCTTTATCGGCTACCTCACCCAGAACGTGAACCAGGTAGGCCAGGTCAAAGCTACCATCCTTGAACGGAAGACACTCCCCGTTTCCCACCATTAGAGCGACGTTTTCCAGGGCCTCTTTCGAGGCCTTTTCCCTAACTCTGGCGACCATCGCTGGCTCGATATCTAAGCAACAGAGCTTTCCTGAGTTACCCACTCGCCGCGCCGCCTCGATGGTGAAAAAGCCTGGACCAGGCCCTAGTTCCAGGACGCTCATCCCTACCGCAATGCCTACTTTATCCAGCGTTTTCGCTGGGCTGAAAAAGCACCTGCGCGCCGGGTTATCTACGAGCACAGCCAAGCGCCGGGGCATAGGGGTAGGACGGAGCTTGCGAGCGATGCGGAACACCACCAGCCACAAGAAGAGGAGCGCGCCGATCAAACTGAGAATGGCGATTAACGCGGGATGCATCGGATGCTCCTACACCATAATATTGGCCAGCGCCTTCTTTAAGTCGATGTCTCTGGTGTAAAGCGCGCGGCCCACTATCGCCCCCTCAACGCCAAGCTGAGCCAGCTTTTTCAGATGCTCCAGTGAGGCAATGCCTCCTGAGGCGATGATAGGGAGGCTGGTTTTGGTAACCAATTCTGCTACGGCGTCGAAGTTTGGTTCCGTGAGCGTGCCGTCGCGGGCGATGTCGGTATATATGAAGCGCCCCACACCAAGGGATGCCATCTGCTCCACCAGCTCGATTGCGGTGACCGTAGTCCTCTCCTGCCAGCCACGGGTCGCCACATAGCCATCCCTGGCATCGATGCTCACGATTATTCGGTTCCCGAACCTGCGGCAAGCCTCTTGAATCAAGGCGTGGTCCTCAATCGCCGCCGTGCCCAGGATGGCACGCGCCACTCCAAGCTCAAGCGCTTGTGCTATCGCCTCCATTCGCCTGAGGCCACCACCTAATTGGAGGGGAATGGTGACCGAGCGCGCTATCTCTGTGATAAGGGAGGTATGGCAAAGCTCGCCCTTTGCTGCGCCATCGAGGTCAACGATGTGAAGCCGCCTTGCCCCCAGCGATTGCCAGTGGCGGGCAACAGCAATGGGGTCTTCCGAAAAGACCGTCTCCTGGCTATAGTCGCCTTGATAGAGGCGAACACACTTGCCGCCCTTAAGGTCGATAGCAGGAATAACCTCCACTTTCACCACCACGTGGCTAGGCCGTGGGTAATCCCAAACCCCTGATGGCTACGATATTCCTTAAGATCTCAGAGGTGCCACCCTGGATAGTATAGCCCGGTGAGAACAAATAGGACTCGGCGGCACTCTCCCGAAAGGCAGGGGGGACCCACTTCGAGCCTTGTCGCAACTGCCCATAGAGCCCTGGGAGTTGGGTCGCCACATGGGCCAGGTACTGCTCGAATGCGGTGCAGAAGGTCTTCGCCATCGCTGCTTCATGAGTAGGGAGGCGCCCTTGGTCGAGCACCCAGGCTACCCGATAGGTGAGGAGACGCCCCACCTCGTATTGGACGGTGAGGTCTGCCAGTTTATGGCGCACTGTGGGTTGCGCCGCGAGCGGTTTGCCCTGGTGCTCCGTTTGCTTGGCGTATTCGATGAGGTCACGGTAAAGGGGGTAATTTGTCATCAACCGCTCTACGCCGCTTCGTTCATAATCGAGCTGCTCTGCGATCTGATACCAGCCCCCGTTCTTCTCCCCCACCAGGCTTGACTTGAGGACCCGTACATTATCGAGAAAGACCTCATTATAGTGGTGGCCCCCGGTCATATCGATTAGGGGGCGAACCTCGATCCCGGGCAGGTGCATGTCCACGATAAACTCGCTGATCCCTCGGTGCTTGGGCACCTCGGGGTCGGTGCGGGCTACTAGGTAGAGGTAGTCAATGTGGTGCGCCCCGCTCGTCCATACCTTCTGTCCATTAAGTATATACGAGTCGTCTTGTTCCATAGCCCGGGTTTGCAGGGATGCCAGGTCGCAGCCAGCCTCCGGTTCACTCATGCCGATGCCAAATACAAGCTCCCCTCTGGCGATGCGGGGCAGGAAGTACTCCTTCTGCTCGTCGCTGCCATGACGGATGATCGAAGGTCCCATCTGGCGGTCGGCAAACCAGTGAGCGGCCGCCGGTGCTCCATAACGAAGCAACTCCTCAGTGAGCACCACGCGGTCGATATAACTCTTCCCTTGACCATAGTATTCCTTGGGCCAACATAGTCCAATCCAACCCCTCTCCCCCAGCTTGCGGGAGAACTCGGCAGAATACCCGCCCATCCAGGCATCGCAATGCACCTCGAAGCTGCCCTTCTTCAGTTCCTCTTCAAGGAATTCGCGAACCTCATGTCTTAGTTTCTCCTGCTCTTCAGTAAATCGAAAGTCCATCCTTAGGACCCTCCAATTCGTGTCTCGTCCCATTACTTAGCTCGGGTGATGTTAATCAATCTCCATCAGAACATCCCCTTTTTTGATGCTCTGTCCTACCTCCACTTTAATCTCGCTGACCACCCCGCTTTGAGGGGACATTATGGGTATTTGCATCTTCATGGCCTCAATGATGCAAAGCTTATGGCTATCTTTTATCTCCTCCCCAACCTTCACCTTGATATCAACCACTCTTCCCGGCATTGGTGCAACTATAGCAGCCATCTTTTCACCCCTCACAGATTGATGTTTGAATATTTTCTCCAGGGCCGGACCACTGTTTTATTTTCCAGCATATCCAGTGCTCTGTTGATGTGTTTTCTCGTCTCGCTGGGCATGATCACATCATCAATGAACCCTCTTTCCGCCGCTCGATAGGGGTTTTCGAAGAGCTCTCGATATTCGGCTATCCTCTGGGCTTTCATCGCCTCGGGGTTCTCCGCCTCCTTTATCTCCCTGGCGAAGATAACGCTGGCGGCAGTCTCGGCGCCCACGATGGAAACCCTGGCTATGGGCCAGGCAAACATGAAGTCAGCACCGGTATCCTTACAGCACATTCCAGTATATGCCCCGGCGAAGGACTTGCACACGACTACCGTAATCTTGGGCACTGTGGCTTCAATGTAGGAATAGAGCATCTTGGCACCGTGGCGCAAAATACCCTTCCACTCTTCCACCGAACCTATCCAGTATCCGGGTACGTCGTGGAGGTTTACCAGGGGGATGTTGAAAAGGTCGCAAAATCTGACAAACCTGGCGACCTTGTCGGCGGCATCGCAGTCTAGGGCGCCTGCGACACACATAGGCTGGCTTGCCACGATCCCGGCAGGTCGCCCGCCAAACCTGGTAAACCCGACAATCACATTCTGAGCAAAGTCCTTGTGTATCTCGAAGAAATGGCCATCATCTATAATTCTCACAATTACATCGTGCATATCATAGGCTACCGAAGGGTCTTCAGGAACCAGGGCATCTAGCTCCGGGCATAGCCTTTCGGGGTCATCATCCGTTTCTTGGCGGGGTGGCTTCTCCTTATTGTTTGAGGGCAGAAAACTCAAGAGTTCCTTCGTCTTGTCCAGGCAGTCCTGGTCGTCTTCGGCTACCACGTGCGTCTCCCCCGATTTAACAGCGTGGGCCTCGACGCCACACAGGGTGTCAAGGTCGATCTCTTCACCCGTCTGCGTCTTGACGAAGGCAGGGCCGGCGATGCCCATGCGACCTGTCTTCCGGCATTGAAAAACAAAGTCCTGCATCACAGGATGGTAGGCTTGCCCTCCCAAACAGGGCCCCATCAGCAAGGCTATCTGGGGGATGATGCCCGAGGCCAGAATCTGGGACGTGAATAACCAGGCATAGCTCTGCAGGGTATCCATCCCCTCCTGAAGCCGTGCCCCCCCGGAGTCGTTCATGCCGACAAAGGGTATCCCCATGTCTTTGGCAAGGTCGATGGCTTCAGAAAACTTTTTGCCATGGTATTCGCCAAAGGTGCCTGCCATTGTGGTGTAATCCTCAGAAGCGACCATTACCAGCTTGCCATTTACCTTTCCGAAGCCGGTGATCACCCCTTCGGCAGGTATTTCCCTTTTATCCATCCCGAAAGCTGTGGTGCGATGCTTGACAAATAAGCCTGTCTCGGTGAAAGCGCCGGGATCGAAGAAGTACTCGATCCTCTCCCGAGCAGTCCAACTGCCCCTTTCATGCTGCTGTTCCACAGCTTTGGGGCCTCCCATTTGCTCTATTTTCTCCCGCTTCTGCTTGTATTCGTCCAGGGTGCTCATCCAGTCTCCTCTCTCTTCCGCCTTTCTCAAACGATTCCTATTTAAGATGTGCTTCCTGGAAAGTGAAGCATCGGTGTGTACGAAAATTCGCTTTGGGCATTATATCATGAGTGGGCACGAATTTCCACAAAACGCCCATAAAAGAGGGCTCTGATGAATCGGAGCCCTCTTCCAAACCGATTTCTATAACACTATTGGGGGCATCGGCTTCCTTGCCCACTGGCCCCATTTCATAGGAGCGAAGAAATCAATCGAATGACGGCACCTCCACAGCATCTGCAGCCTCTGGCGGCAGCACGATGGTGACCGGCTCGTTGAAGTCGTACATAGTAATGGTTATTGCCATATCAATGGTTTCTGACTCAATGGTCATCGTCATCTCGATGACGGCCTTCACTGGGAAATATGTATCCGTGGCGATCCATTCGGTGATGGACAGGTCAGTTATTATCTCTTCGAGGTCAGCGCCTGGCTCCAGTTCTTCGATTCCCCCCTGCATCTGGGCCCAGTCCCACAACTTTTCGAGGTCTGGCGTCACGTCCAGTTTATAGCACTCGATGCCGTCTACTGTCTCGGTGCCCAGAAGCTCCACCCCAACGAAGTCCTCGAGGAAATCGAGCTGTTGGCTGGATATATCCTGCTCCTCCCACAGCTCCTCTGTCATCGGAGTTTTCATCCACATCTCTTCACCGTACATTTCCATCCTCATATACACCCAATCCCCCACCAAATACATTTCCATCGACGCTTCCATGTCCCCTAGCCCAGTCATGCTCATGAGCATGGCCATATCTATATGCATCTTTCGGTTTGGCTCATCAATGGCGCCAGTCGCATGTATGGCCATCGTTCCTGGCGCCATCCCCCCGATCGCGGTCATTTCCATATCCATGTCAAACTGGCAGGTATCGAGTTCAGCCCCCGCGGCCAGTGCTGCATCCACTATCTCCTCCGCCGACATTTCCACCGGGGTCGGCGTGGGCGTCGGGGTTGGTGCTGGGGCTGCCCCTCCGCAGGCAGCACCCGACAATAGCAGGACAGCGCAGAGCAGAACCGTCCCAAACAATTTGACTTTCATTTGACACCTCCTTCAAGTTATGAACCGGGAATCATCAGCACCATGCTGACTGAAGCGGATACCAGCATAGCACATGTATTCCAAGCCTGTCAATATCGGGGTGAAGCGTCCTTGACAAGCGAGAGCTCCCTTGCTAGACTTGCCCTAGAGTAAGGCCGGGCTTTTTATGCTCCGATGACCGATAAATCCCTCGCCAAGGGTCTGGTGGAAATCTACACCGGCAGCGGTAAAGGCAAGACCTCTGCGGCGTTAGGGATGGTGCTTCGTGCCCTGGGACATGGGCTTAGAGTCCACATCATTTTCTTTATGAAGGGCAATTATCCCTATGGGGAGCGAAACATGCTGGCCCAGTTGCCTAATGTCAGCTTCCAAAGCTTTGGGCACGAACACTTCGTCGATCCTCAGAATGTGAAAGTGGAGGAAAAAGAGCAGGCAAGGGAGGCGCTTCAGGCAGCTAGAGCGGCGCTCGCTAGCGGCAAATTCGACCTCGTGGTGCTCGATGAGGTAAACGTCGCAGTTGCCTGGAAGCTCATCGAGGTTGAAGATTTATTAACGCTGATCGAGGAAAAGCCGGCAAGTGTGGAGCTT
The DNA here is from genome assembly GCA_964583545.1 of uncultured Dehalococcoidales bacterium. Classification (GTDB taxonomy): domain Bacteria; phylum Chloroflexota; class Dehalococcoidia; order E44-bin15; family E44-bin15; genus CAZOVW01. The sequence goes on from CAZOVW010000013.1 coordinate 6,892, forward strand.
ATCCTCACCGGCCGCTATGCCGATGAGCGTGTTATCGAAAGGGCAGACCTGGTTACCGAGATGGTGGATGTCAAGCACCCATATCAGAAAGGGATAAAGGCAAGAAAGGGAATTGAGTACTAATGAAAGGAGGAACAAGGTGATTACCCTGAGCGTGATCAAGGCTGACATTGGTGGCTATGTGGGGCATTCCAGCTCCCATCCCCTTGTCCTGGAGAAGGCTAATGAGTGCCTGGTGAAGGCAAAGAAGAACAAGCTACTGGTAGATTTCCATGTCACCAGGTGCGGCGACGACCTGCAACTGATCATGACCCACCAGCGTGGGGAGGAGGACGAGGCGATCCACAAGCTTGCCTGGGATACCTTCCTGGATTGCACTAAGGTGGCCAAGGAGCTAAAGCTTCACGGGGCGGGACAGGACATCCTGGCCGAGGCCTTCTCCGGCAATGTCAAGGGGATGGGCCCAGGGGTTGCCGAGATGGAGTTTGAGGAGAGGGGGGCGGAGACAATCATTATCTTCATGGCTGATAAGACATCGGCCGGGGCATGGAATCTCCCCCTCTATAAGATATTTGCCGATCCCTTTAATACCATCGGGCTGGTCATTGCCGAGAACATGCATGGGGGCTTTCGCTTCGAGATTCACGACGTCAAGGAGCACAAGAAGATCACCCTAAACGCCCCGGAGGAGATCTATGACATGCTCCTGTTTATGGGAGCGCCAGCCCGCTATGCGGTGAAGGCGGTCTATCACCGAGGCACCAACGAGATCGCCGCGGTCTCCTCGACCCAGCGCCTGAGCCTCATAGCTGGCAGATATGTGGGTAAGGATGACCCTGTGTGCATTGTTCGCTCCCAGGGGGAGTTCCCCGCAGTAGGCGAGGTGCTTGAGCCCTTCACCAATCCTTTCCTGGTGGAGGGATGGATGCGAGGTTCTCATCATGGCCCCCTGATGCCGACCTCCATCGAGCAGTCTAACCCCTCCCGCTTCGATGGTCCCCCTCGGGTAGTCGCCGCTGGCTTCCAGCTCTCCGGTGGCAAGCTTGTGGGACCACGGGATATGTTCGACGACCCCAGCTTCGATAAAGCCAGGCAGATTGCAGGTGAGGTCGCCGATTATATGCGCCGTCATGGGCCTTTTGAGCCGCACAGGCTGTCTCTGGAGGAGATGGAATATACTACCATGCCCCAGGTGGTCAGGAAGCTGGAGGGGAGATTTGTAGACCTTTGAGCAAGGCGAAGCTTCTCTTGGCCACAAAAAACAGGGCTAAGGTGCGGGAATATTCAGCGCTCCTTCAGGGCATACCCTATGAAATTGTTACCCTCGCTGATGTAGGTATTGATCAGGAGATTGGCGAGACCGGGAAAACCTTAGAGGAGAATGCCGCCATTAAGGCTAAAGCCTATGCTGCGCTGAGCAACCTCATTACCCTTGCCGATGACTCGGGGCTGGAGGTGGATGCTCTGGGTGGGGAGCCCGGTGCCCTCTCCGCCCGCTTTGCTGGGGAAGGAGCCTCGGATAAGGAGCTGATCGACTATCTGCTAGTAAAACTTTCAGGCACCCCCTGGGAAGATAGAGCCGCTCGCTTCAGGTGCATAATCGCCATCGCCTCACCGGAGGGTAAAGTAGAGCTCTGCCAGGGAGAATGCCAGGGTATCATCACCTTTGAACCAAAGGGCGAAAGTGGCTTCGGTTATGATCCCATCTTCTATCTTCCCGAGTTGGGAAAGACGGTAGCTGAGCTATCTATGGAGGAGAAGAACAAGGTAAGCCATCGGGGGAAAGCAGCGAGGGAAGCTCGACACATACTGGAGCGGTAAATAGTTCGAAAAAGCTAGCCAAGAGAAACCAAGGCTGCAAATAGGGCGAAAAAACGAAAAAATGACTGGACTTTCCGATTCCTTTCAGCGACCCATAAACTACTTGAGAATATCGGTCACCGACCGCTGCAATCTGCGCTGCATCTATTGTATGCCACCACAGGGCATTAGGCATTTGCCCCACAGCGAGATCCTTCGCTATGAAGAGATTCAGGCAGTGGCTCAGGCAGCGGCCGCTCTGGGCATAAATAAACTGAGGCTCACCGGGGGCGAGCCCCTGGTAAGAGCAGACTTGACTCACTTGGTGCAAATGCTCTCCCAGGTCAAGGGCATCACCGATATCGCCCTAACCACCAATGGCGTACTCCTCAGACAATATGCCGCCCCCCTCAGGGAGGCTGGGCTTAGGCGGGTCAATGTGAGCCTTGATACGCTTAAGCGGGAGAGGTTTCATCGGATTGCCAGGCGCGATCGGCTGGGTGATGTCCTCAATGGCATCGCAGCGGCAAAAGGGGCAGGGCTTGAGCCGGTCAAGGTGAACATGGTGGTTATTCGAGGGATAAACGATGACGAGGTGCAGGATTTCGCTCGCCTCACCATTGAGGAAGGGTGGCATGTCCGGTTTATTGAGCTGATGCCCTTCGGCATAGGAGAAAACCTTTCCTTTGTCCCCACGGGCGAAATTCAGGAGCATCTCCTCTCCGTCGGGGCACTGGAGCCTTGCCTGCCCAGCCAGGGCAACGGTCCTGCCAAATACTTTAGATTCAGGGGGGCGCAGGGCACGGTGGGCTTTATCAGCCCGCTCAGTGAGCACTTTTGCCTCAACTGCAATCGCCTGCGCCTCACGGTAGCCGGAAAGCTTCGCCCCTGCCTGCTAAGCGATGAGGAGGTGGAGCTTAAAGCTTCCCTGCGCCGCGGTGCATCGCCGGAGGAGCTCAAGGGGTTGATTAAGCAAGCGGTGGCCCAAAAACCAGAGCGCCATCATTTATCGGAAGGGGTTTCCCTGAGACGGCGAACAATGTGCCAGGTAGGAGGCTAGATGGAACCAACAAGGATGGTGGATGTGAGTGGAAAGTCCTCCACCGCGCGGGAGGCAGTAGCTAAGGGACTGGTGGTGATGAAATCTGCCACCCTCGCTATGCTGAAAGAGGGAAAGCTGCCTAAGGGGGATGCGCTCGCAGTGGCTCAGGTAGCGGGGATCATGGCCGCGAAGCAGACCGCCCAGATCATCCCCATGTGCCACCCGTTAATGCTCGATGAGGTAAAGGTGGAATTCAGATTCGTCGCGGAAGGGGTGGAGATCACCACAAGGGTAAAGTGCACTGGGAAGACAGGCGTGGAAATGGAGGCGCTTACCGCAGTGGCGGTGACCGCCTTAACCATCTATGACATGTGTAAGGCGGTTGATAAAAGGATGAAGATTGAGGGGATCCGCCTGGTCAAAAAGAGCGGCGGCAAGAGCGAAACAATCGTCCTCGAATAGGGTACTACCTTTTCGGCTTAGCTATACCGGGCCACCTAATTATGGAAAGGCGCAATAGATTTGAGGCGTTTCCGACCCCACGCGGTGGCAAAGGTCCAGGTCTTGAGTCATGCCGAATGCTGGATACATCCCCAAGGCTCCCCAGTAAGCCTCAGAGATCAATACGCAGGTTGTCGGGACACCGTAGTATCTGGCCGACTCCTGTATATCACTAAAGTAGGCCGAATTATCCACTATTTGCTCCATTGTCTCCAGAATGGAGCTTGTCCATTCGGCCCCGGTGTCAGGGGTATTGAAATCGGTCGAGCCATCCGCTGTATCCCAGTCTGGCCAGGCCGATTCGTCAGCGCGAGAAGCAGTCACCACAATACATACATTTTCGAGGGTTTCGAGCTCATCGATAAAGCTTCCGCTGTGGCATGAGGTGATGATAAAGTTGAAAGTAGTATCCGGGTACTCTGCAATCTTGCTGCGAAACTGGTTTGCCCAGACTTTCTGGCCACCAAGCCTTACGTAATTATTGCCCCCGTGAGCGATGATAGTGATGGTGATCGGGTTCAGGCCGTCAGCCACCATGTTGTCGATTTCATCGAGCACATCAGCAGCCTGGCTCTGAACCAGGCCATCGACCTCAGAACACGCACTCTTGTATGCGTTGAAAAAGTTGATCCTATTCAGGTAGTCATCCACGGCACAATCATAGAGGTTCTCAGTTGGCATAAGCCCCTGCACCACAATAAACCCCTCACACTGTTGTAGTTGAAGGTATGGAAATTCAAATAGCATAGTGATGCCAGAAGGCTGCACCAGCTGGACATTAGTGGCAATCACGTCGTCTTCCTCGGGAACGGCCGGCTTAAACACATCGAGGACTTCATCATCGATCCGCGGCCACCATTTGGCATCATATTCATCGTGGTTGCCATCCCCGTCCACCAGGATGTATTTGACAGGATGTTCGTAGAAGGCACCTGGGGCAAGGTCGAGGTAGAAGAAGAACATCTCCTCCCCCAAGGTAATCCTCAAGGTCGAACCTGAATCCTCCTCAATAACTGTCCCCTCAGGAAGGGGGAAGTCCAGCCTGAGGCACCAATATGGATCCCCTGCCAGGATCTCCGGGATGGTTGGCAGGATGTCTTCTACTACCACATCAATGGCGTCCTCCATGCCCATCGCTTCCTCAACAGTAAGTTGAGCTGTAACCTCTTCAGACCACACGCCATTGTTATCCTGGACTTTAAAGGATATGTTATGGGTTCCCACAGAGAGCGCTGAAGTGTTGAAAGAGGCAGTAATGCCGATCTGGCCATCGATGCTCGAGTTCCAGCTATAGGCAACTACACTGCCGTCGGGATCGGTGCCGTGGCCGATGAAGGTTACTGCTTCGCCGGCTTCTGCCGGGCTAGGGACGATGGAATCTATATATGCGGTGGGGGCTAAATTTGCCACAGGGCAGCAAGCGAGAGGTATTAAAATGAGCACAAGCAAAATAGCGATCGCTCCACCCATTACTTTCTTCATCATTGGCCCTCCTTCTTTAGCGTTCTTTGTTCCACTGGCGCATACCTTACTACGTTTTCAGGGGAATGTCAATATTTTTAACCCTCCTGCACCATTTTCCTGTCGCTCCAGGAGTAACCAGGCAATCTCGCAAAGCGTGTATAATCCTTGCGGGGCAGCAAGCTTCCTGCTCTCTTCCTTTTAGGAACGCTCAGAAAGAGGCTGCCGGGAACATAGCCCCGAACGTTTTTATATCTAAAGCTAGCTACGTTTTCCAAGTTTGTGAGACGCTCAGAAGAGGATGCCAACCTGATAAAGAAAATGGCGCTGCACAAGATAACGGCCCAACTTTCAGGATGCCCAAGGCACCTTATTGTGCGGCATTCTACCACATGCTCATCCCTTTGGCAATGGCTTGATAAATCCGTTGCTTCCCTATCTTGGCAAGCAATTTGTGATGTGATACACTATCTTAGGGCTACGTAGCTATGGCAACTAGGCAGATATTCTGGAACATTGAGCCTTACGGAATCATTCTCTACTTTTTACTTATCCCCCTGGCGGCAATCCTCGGTTACGCAGTTTACCGACGCTACCGCCTGTGGTCTTTGGGAAAGCCGGATAACAGGTTTGATAACCTGGGGTATCGGATATGGTCATTTGCCGTCACCGGGATCGTGGATGGTCTCATCCATCGGCGCTTCCTTAGAGACCCCTATCCTGGGCTAATACACTTCCTCATCTTCTGGGGAGCCATCGTATTTTTGCTGGGAGCATTCGTCGATTTCGTAACCCACTACGGGGTGAGCAGGGTAGTAGAAGGCGAGGTGGTACACGGTCTGGTGGGGATCCCCTATTTGGGACTCTCCTTTATCGTGGATGCCCTTGGCATTGGGGTAATCGTTGGGGTGCTAATTGCCACCTTCCGAAGATATATTCAAAGACCTGATAGATTGGACAATAAACTGGAGAATGCTATTGCCCTCTCCCTCATTTTTGTCATCGTGCTCACTGGCTTTATTATCGAGGGGCTTCGCATTGCGTACTTCACTGCCAACCCGCTGGCGTTCCAGGAGATATATCCAGCGTTTGGCCCCTACAACCCCTCTTGGGAGGTGTGGTCGCCCGGGGGATGGGTATTCGCCCAAATGTTTGGTGGCGTCTCCGGAGGGGTGCTGTTGCTAGCACATAAGAGCCTGTGGTGGTTCCATACCGTCCTTGGGCTGGGGGCCATAATCTATGTCGCCCTCACTTTCTCCTCACTGTCGCACATCGTTGTTGCCCCCTTCAATGTGCTCTTCCGGTCCTCCCGCCCCAAGGGGGCGCTGGTGCCTATCGGTCTGGAAGAGGCCGAGACCTTTGGGGTAGCGAAGATCAATGACTTCACCTGGAAGCAACTCCTTGACTTGGACTCCTGCACCAGATGCGGTCGCTGTCAAGACATCTGCCCTGCCTATCTCAGCGGGAAGCCCCTCTCGCCAAAGAAGGTGATCCAGGACCTCAAGCAGCACTGGCTGGAGGTGGCCCCCAGCCTAGTGGTTGAGAATGTAAAGAATACAAATGGGAACGGCGATGGAAAGCTCCTTACCCTGAAGAAGATGATGCAGACCCTTGACCGGTACACGTTCGTGGTAGGCCCTGCTCTCCTGACAAAGATCAGCCTGATAAAAAAAGGCAACGGAAATGGTGAAAAACACGAGGTTTCCATGATCGGCGATGTGATAACTCAAGAGGTGATCTGGGACTGCACCACCTGCCGCGCCTGTCAGGAGGTGTGTCCTGTTTTTGTAGAGCACATCGATAAGATCATCGATATGCGCCGCAACCTGGTGCTGGAGCAGGCTGAGATGCCAGAAACTGCGGAGATGGCGCTGCGGTGCATCGAGGAAAGGGGTCATACCTGCAAGGGGACCACTTACTGTAGAACCGACTGGTGCGAGGGGCTGGATGCCAAGCTCATCTCCGATGATAAGGATGTCGAGATACTCTACTTCGTCGGCTGCTCTGCTGCCCTCGAGGTCAGGAATATGAAGGTGTCTGCCGCCTTTGGCAAGATTCTCAAGGCAGCGGGGGTTAACTTTGGCATACTTGGTGAGGAAGAGAACTGCTGTGGCGAGCCGGCGCGCCGCATGGGCAACGAATATCTCTTCCAGATGCAGGCGATGAAGAACATCGAGACATTTAAACGCTACGGCATAAAGAAGATCGTGGTCACCTGCCCCCATGGCTATAACACCCTGAAGAACGAATACCCCCAGTTCGGCGGCGAGTTTGAGGTTATTCACCATTCCCAGTTTATCGCTGAGCTAATCCAGCAGGGCCGACTTAAGCTGAAAAACGGCCTGGGTGAAAAGATCACCTATCACGATGCCTGCTACCTGGGGCGGCATAACGACATCTATGAGGAGCCGAGGCGGATCGTGAAGGCTATCCCAGGGGCGCAGTTCAATGAGATGGCGCGCCGCCGAAGCAAGAGCTTCTGTTGCGGTGCTGGTGGCGGGCACATGTGGATGGAGGAAAGTGTAGGCACCAGGATTAGCGAGATGCGCACCGAACAGGCGCTCGGCACCAGGTCCAGCGTCCTGGCTACTGCCTGCCCCTTCTGCCTTCAGATGTTTGAGGATGCCATTAAGGCAAAGGAGGCTACCGAATCCATCAGGGCAATGGACATCGCCGAGCTAGTGGCGGGAGCGCTTTAATTACGCGGCGACCTTGTTCAGTGAGCTCTGGATTATCGCCATACCGATGACGCTAAGGAGCCAGGCTAGCAAAAAAGCTACCGCAGCGCTCATTCCCCCCTTGGTTACCTTCTCCACACCGACGCAGAACTTCCACAGCCAATAATAACTTACAAAGGGGACGATGATAAGCCACGCTGTTGGTATCGAGGCACCCTGGGCGTTCATTTCTCTCTTGGTCTTCACATACCACACCAGAGTGTAGATACCAAAGGTAACTATTGACAGGACTATAAGCCCCAAAGGACTACGGCGTTTCATAATTAGTACCTCCTTCTTTTTTTATGCTTTAAAAGCTACTACATGTTCTCCTTTTTGTCAAGGATGCTCAATCCTCTACGATTTCCCATACTGCTCACGGAGGACCCGCTTCAAGACCTTTCCCGTGCTGGTGCGGGGGAGCGCATCGACGAAGACCACAGAACGGGGCCTCTTAAAGCTGGACAACCGCTGGCGGCAGAACTCAATGAGCTCCTCAGGGGTGGCAGTTTCCCCCTTCTTGAGCGCTACGATCGCCCTGGGTTCCTGGCCCCATTCTGGATCAGGGACACCGATCACTGCTGCCTCCTCAATGGCGGGATGAGCATAAAGCACATTCTCCACCTCTTCTGGCGATATGTTCTCCCCTCCTCTGATAATCATGTCATCGCCACGACCGGCAAGGTAGAAGTAGCCGTCCTCATCCATATAGCCCATGTCCCCGGTGCGCAGCCAGCCGTCTTTGGTCATTGTTTTCGCCGTTTTCTCAGCATCCTTCCAGTACCCGCTCATCACCCTGGGCCCGCGGGCCACAATCTCGCCAACCTTGCCGATGGGCAGTTCATTGCCCGCCTCGTCGATAATCTTCATCTCCACATCGGACATCGGTCGGCCAATAGAGGAGGTGAGCCTCCTCAGCTTCTTGTCCTTCTCCTCCTCCGTTCCTTTGATGATATGGTCTTCAGGTCCCAGGGTGGTGATGGTTGAGGCGGTCTCTGTCTGCCCGAAGGCGTTTATGAAGCTCACTCCAGGGAAAAGGGCGATGGCCTTCTTGATCACCTCGAAGGGCATCGGGGCAGCCCCATAGGTTATCACCCTCAGGCTGGAGAGATCGTATTTATCGAAATGGTGGTGGTCGATGATCCGCTTTAGCATGGTGGGCACGAGCATCGCTCGGTTTGCCTTCTCCCGCTGCACCGTCTCCAGCCACTCATCGGTATCGAACTGCCGCATCATCGCTATAGCTCTGCCCCCATAAGTAGCAGCGAGCATCGCCTGTATTCCTGCTACGTGATACAGGGGCATGGTTAAGAGGTTGGTCTCCTCGACCTCAGGGTCCACCGGATTCACATTCTCCAGCACGTAGAGACTGAAGCTATTATGGGGCAGGGGTACCCCCTTGGGGAGTCCCGTGGTCCCCGCGGTATACATCAGTATCGTGATGTCCTCATCGCCGATATCGGTGAATACATCCTCACCTGAAGCTGTAGCTAGCATCTCCTCGTAATCGAGCATGCCCTCCCGCTTACCTTCGATAGATATGTAGTGTTTTACCAGAGGCAGTTCCGGGCGCATCTCGTTCACCATCTCGACATAGCGTTTGCCCATGAAGAGAACGCTTGCCTCCGAGTGGTTGAGCATGTGAACGAGCTCATCTTTCTTCGCCCTGAAGTTCAGCGGCACGAAGATAGCACCCAGTTTGGCCGCTCCGTAGTAAGCCTCCACGTATTGGTTACAATTGACCTGAAGAATGGCGACCCGATCGCCCTTCTTTATGCCCAGACCTGCTAAGGCATTGGCTAGCCTGTTTGTCCGCTCGTTTAACTCATTGAAGGTGAGTCGGTTCCCCTCGAAGACTATCGCCGTCCGGTCGGGGCAGATGGCAGAGGTTATCGTGAGAAATTCTGTGGTATTCACCTCCCCCTCCTTTTCGAAATCACTATTCCCTACCTTGCCCTGTCAACGTTAGTCGGCGAGGCTGCTTTTCACGCGCTCGATAATCTTGGGCAACACTACCCCTACCGTCTCATTGATGAGCACACTAGCGTGTTCATCCATAGCGGCGGTGCCCACATTTATGATCACCAGCTTTGCCCCGGACTGTATCGCATAGAGGGGCATGTAGGCTGCGGGATAGACCATCAAGGAAGAGCCTAATAGCATGAATAGGTCGCAATTCCGCGAGTGTTGCTCCGCCTCGCTGGTCTCTTTAGTAGGCGGAGGCTCCCCAAAAGAGACCGTTGCTGCCTTCAACCTGCCCCCACACTCACTACAAGTAGGCTCCTCCTCACCCTCCCCCAACCTCCTGGCAATGTCGATCATGTTATAACGCTTCCCACAGTTCAGGCACTTCAGCCACCTAAGGGAGCCATGAAGCTCGATAACCTTCTCCTCTGGTACTCCCGCCTTTTGGTGCAGCCCATCCACGTTCTGAGTGATCACACAATCCAGCTTCCCCATTTTGTCCAGCTCGGCGACGGCGTAGTGGGCAGGGTTCGGCTGTACCCCGTCTATCATCCGAAACATGTTCCACGTCTGCCAGCTTCTTCTCCTCGTCGCCGGATCTCCGACAAACTTGGGAAAGGTAGATTCGTCAGTAGTATAGGTAGAGAGGTCACTCAAGCTTCTGATGCCGTGCATGTTTGAGTCTGTGCTCACCCCTGTCCCGGTGAACACAACAATCCTCTGGGCATCGAGGATTAGCTTTACCGCTTTCTCGATAAGCTCCTCTAGTTCCTTCTCCACGACTCCGTCTCCTGAGCACCCCGTTTAAGCAGATTCACCTGTTACAAAGTGCGGGACGCTTTCCGCAGCGAAAGCTTTGACAATCCCGGCAAGTCTTCTTTCCAAGGCCAGCCCCTCCTCCAGGGTGAGATCAAGCCCCCTCCTTATCGCCTCCTTGGCATACCTCACGGCAATGGGGCTGCGTGACAGAAACTTTTGTGCCATCCTATCGGCGGTGGGATAGAGTTCCTCTCGGCTCACTACCATGTTCACCAGCCCGATACGAAAAGCCTCCTGAGCATCGATGCGGTCGCCAGTAAGGAGTATCTGGAGAGCCCTCCCCTTCCCGATCACGCGGGGCAGTGTCTGGGTGCCTCCACCCGCCGGGATTATGCCAAGGGAAACCTCAGGGAGGCCAAAAGTGGCTTCCTCGGAGGCGATCCTGATATCACAGAATAGAGCGATCTCCACGCCTGAGCCGAGTACATAGCCATGGAGCGCCGCAATGAGGGGCTGCTTCAGGCTCAAAAAAAGACCCCAGACATCACGCTCCCACCTCACCTGGCGGGCGATTATCGGCGATGGGGCGGTGCCAAACTCGGTGAGGTCGGCGCCCACACAGAAGGCCCGCTCCCCCGCCCCCTTGAAGATGACAACCAGCACGTCAGGGTCGTCCCCGATGGCAGTAAGTACTTGATAAAGCTCATCGCGCATCTGAATGTTGTAGCGATTTAGCGCCTCAGGGCGATTAAGGGTGACATAGGCGATGCTGCCCCGCTTTTCATAAGTAATGGTCTCGAAGCCATTCATGCTGTTTATATTTTACCACAATCGTGATGAAAACATAATCTTTTATTTCCCCTTAAACTGGGGTGGTCTCTTCTCCAAAAAAGCCCTGATCCCCTCCATCCTGTCCTCGGTGGTTTGAATCAGGAAATAGAGGTCAGCCTCCAGCCGTAATCCATGCTCTAGGGTGAGGTCCAGCCCCTTATTTACTGCCTCCTTGGCATATCTCAAGGCAATGGGGCCACGGGTGATTATCCTCTTTGCCAGCTCCTCCGCCTCTTGAAGAAGCTCATCGGGAGAGACTACCTTACTCACCAAACCGATGCGAAAAGCCTCCCGGGCATCAATGGGCTCGGCAGTGAGGATCATCTCCAGGGCCTTCCCCTGGCCTACCAAGCGGGGCAGCCGTTGCGTTCCCCCGCCGCCGGGGATCAGACCGTGAGCGGTGTGGGGGAGGCAAAACCGCGCCCTCTCTGAGGCGACCCTTATATCGCAGGCGAGCGCCATTTCTAGCCCTTCGCCCAAGGCATCGCCATCGATGGCGGCGATGACCACGCGTTCCAGGCTGGCGATCGCCCGAGAGGCATCGCATCCCGCCTCCCATTCCTCAGGCTCGCTGCCTGAGGAAAAAGCGCCTCCTGCACCCTTGAGGATCACCACGCTAATCTCCTCATCCTGATTGATCGTCCGGCAGACATCGGCTAGTTCCCTGCTCATCAGGGTGTTTATCGCGTTCCCTAGCTGAGGGCGATTGAGGGTGATATAGCAAACCTGTCCCTTCTTCTCATAGAGAATCGTCTTATAATGCATAGTAACTCCCCCGAAATAGAAGGCCTCTGCCGATGATAACTAAGTGGGGGGGCGGTGTCAAGGCAGTGTACTCATCCAGCGCATTAGCGACACATCACCTCCTAGCTCATTGACCCTGTCATTGCGAGGCACGAGGTGCCGAAGCAATCTCATGGGTGGTGGGTGGGCAGACATGCAACGGCGAGATTGCTTCGCTTCGCTCGCAATGACAATGAAAGAGCGCCTCACAATGACAGTAGGGTATCACTCATATATCTAAACGAAATCTGGTATATTGATATTGACCTTTGGCCTTGGGTATGCTATATTAACTAAAACTTAATAGTGAACCCAGAGGTGCCCAAGCGCGAGCGAGGGCTTAAAGGGAAGGCAAGCCGGTGAGAGTCCGGCACAGTACCGCCTACTGTAACTCTGAATAAACTCAGGGAAGTCAGAACGCCAGCCTCTGGATTTCCTGGTGCCTCCGCGGAGAAAGGGGGTGGGAAGCATGCTTAGATAGCTTGAGGGTCCCCTCGTTCTGCAGAGCGAGGGGATTTTTGTTGCGATTCCATAATGAAAGGAGTTTCCAGTGAAAAGATTGACTTTGGTTTTGGTTGCTTTAGCCTTAGTGCTTGTTTTAGTGACAGCCTGTGCCCCGGCAATACTTCCCGGGCCGGGGGCGATAACCGATGACTGGGGAAGGACGGTCAATATAGCGGAAACCCCTCAGCGGATCGTCTCCCTGGCACCGAGCATCACCGAGATCCTGTTTGCCCTCGGTCTAGGAGATAAAGTCGTAGGGGTGACCGATCGCTGCGATTATCCGCCAGAGCTCCTGGATAGAATAAATGCCGGTGAGATACAGAGGGTCGGCGGCTATTTTATGACCAACCGGGAGGCGATCGTCAACCAAACCCCCGATATCGTGTTTTCCGATGGCCACGATCCAGTCTGCGCCCAGCTCGAGAGCCTGGGAGTAACGATGATGGTGCTTCAGCCCCAGGACATCGCCGGCATTTTACGGGATATCGAGCTGGTGGGTGAAATCACTGGCAAGGAGGTAGCGGCAGCGGAGCTGGTAGCGGAAATGGAGCAGCGCATCGGTGCTGTGGCTGCCAGGACGGCAGGGGTAGAAAGGCCCACCGTGCTCTATATAATCGATGCCACTGACCCCTCTAGCCCTTGGACCGTAGGGCCTGGCTCCTTTATCAATGCCCTGATCACCCTAGCAGGGGGGGAGAATATTGTAAAGGTCCCTCCGGCCTATTTTCAAATCAGCCTTGAAGAGGTCGTGGCCTCTGATCCCCAGATGATCATCGGGCCGGCAAGCCATGGCACCTCGTTTCTCCCGGACTTCGAGAGTCTCCCTGTGTGGCAGGATATGAGCGCATTGGAAGGGGGGAAAATCTATCCCATCGAGGATGACTTAGTTAGTCGGCCTGGCCCGCGTATCGTGGAAGGGCTGGAGGAGATGGCCAAGATTATCCATCCCGAGCTCTTCCCTTAAAGGAGGCTGTTTAATTGTGACAGGGGGATTGATAAACGTTCAATAAGGAGTGAATATGGGCCCTTTAGAGAAGGCGATTCGAGAGATTGGCCCCTTGAACGAAAAAGTGATGAGGGCGGCTCGCGAGCGCCAGGACAGCCTGACCAAGCCCCGCGGGAGCTTGGGAAGGCTGGAGGAACTTTCTATCAGGGTGGCCGGGATGAGAGGAGAGCTAGTCCCCAGGCTTCGCCGGAAAGCTATCGTGGTCATGGCTGCCGATCATGGCGTGGTCGCTGAAGGGGTTAGCCTATATCCCCAAGAGGTCACGGCTCAGATGGTGCAAAATTTCCTTTGTGGCGGTGCCGGTATCAATGTGCTGGCGTGCCTAGTGGGCGCTCGGGTAGTGGTGGTGGACATGGGGGTGGCTGGGGAGCTTGAGCCGCATTCGGCCCTGGTCTCCAAAAAGGTGGCACTTGGAACACGAAATATGATGCGCGGGCCAGCAATGAGCCGGACAGAGGCAATTAACGCTATCGAGGCCGGGCTTGAGATCGTGGCACAGGAGTTCGAAAAAGGGCTGGATATTATCGGCACCGGCGATATGGGCATTGGCAACACCACACCCTCAAGCGCCATCACCGCAGCGATCACCGGGGAGCCGGTGGCTGGGGTCACGGGAAGGGGCACCGGGATCGGCAACAAGCAGCTCACCCATAAGGTGAGGGTCGTCGAGGAGGCGCTCAAGGTGAACCAGCCCGACCCCAGGGATGGCCTTGATGTGCTGGCTAAGGTAGGTGGCTTCGAGATCGGGGGGCTCGTGGGGGTGATGATCGGGGCAGCGGCGCACCACATCCCCATTGTCATCGATGGTTTCATCTCCGGTGCCGCAGCGCTCATCGCCACCAGGATGGCACCAAACCTGGGCGATTTCCTCATCGCGGCGCATGTCTCCACAGAAAGAGGACATCGGCTGGCGCTAAAGCACCTGGGGTTGAAACCCTTGCTTGATCTCCGGATGCGTCTCGGTGAGGGCACCGGTGCGGCGCTGGCTATCTTTATCGTCGAGGCAGCGGTAAAGACCCTGACAGAGATGGCTACCTTCGCTGAAGCGGGCGTCTCCGAAGCTGAAAAAGGGCGATATGATTACTGACAGCTCCTTAAGAGAAAGGCACAAAAAGTTCGAAACAGGGTTCCTGGCAGCATTGCAATTTCTCACCGTAATCCCGCTACGGCGGGATGTCACACGGCGGGAGATTGGTCGTTCCCTGGCCTATTTCCCTATTGTGGGGTTAGGGATTGGGGCTGCCCTATTCGGGCTCGACCGCCTCTTTGACCTATTCCTGCCCCCAGCTCTGGGGAGTGCCCTGCTCATCGTGGCTTTAGTGCTGTTCACCGGGGCGAATCATCTCGATGGCTTTATCGATACCTGTGATGGCATGGTTGCTCACAGAACGCCGCAAGAGCGACTAGCTATCATGCGCGATAGCCAGGTGGGGGGCTTTGGGGTAGTGGGGGCATGCTGCCTAATATTGGTTAAATATGTCTCCCTGCTCTTTTTGCCAGGCGCCTTTAGGATGGCAGCTCTCCTCCTTATGCCTACGCTCGGTCGCTGGGCTATGGTCTATGCCATCTTCGCCTATCCCTCCGCCAGAAGTGAAGGGCTGGGACAGGCTTTTAAGGAGCAGGCGAATTGGTGGCGACTGGTTATTGCCACGCTCATCGCCATAGCGATATCGGTTGCGCTAATGGAACTATTCGGCCTAGCAGTGATCGCTGCCATTTGGCTTATCGTAGTAATAATGGCAACCTACCTACGGAGAAAGCTGGGTGGCCTCACCGGGGACAACTATGGAGCGATAAATGAGGTGATCGAGGTTTTTGCCCTGATCCTGGTTCCCCTGCTCGCTGGAGGCTATTTCTAGGAGAATGAAGAGAGAGATTATCCTCATCTTGGGTGGCGCAAGAAGTGGGAAAAGCCGCTTCGCCCAGCAACTGGCAACCGAGCTTGGGGAGCGGGTGCTTTTCGTCGCTACAGCAGGGCCGCTGGATGAGGAGATGCGTCAGCGCATTGGGCATCACCGCAAGGCACGCCCCAGCCAATGGCGAACCCTGGAGGTCTCAAACGGCATCGCCCAGGCGATAAGGGAGCATCGCGGGGATGCCGAAGTGGTGATCCTAGATTGTCTGAGCCTGCT
The DNA here is from genome assembly GCA_964583545.1 of uncultured Dehalococcoidales bacterium. Lineage (GTDB taxonomy): Bacteria > Chloroflexota > Dehalococcoidia > E44-bin15 > E44-bin15 > CAZOVW01. The sequence goes on from CAZOVW010000013.1 coordinate 22,393, forward strand.
CATTGCCAACCTCATGAGCCCAACCCATGACCCCGCCGAGCTTGAGAGGGTGGATTACGACACCGTAGAGCAAGAGATGAACGCCGAGCTAGAGAGGGTTATCGCGCTGGCGGAGGACCTCCCCATTCGCCTCATTATCGTCTCCAATGAGGTGGGCATGGGGCTAGTTCCTGTCTATCCAGTGGGGCGGACCTACCGTGACCTCCTGGGCCGGGCCAATCAATTTATCGCCCAGCGCGCCGATCGGGTCTATCTGGTGGTTACGGGAATTGCGCTAAAACTGAAGGGTGAACCTACATGTGGCTCAGAGGATTGAAGCGAAATCATCGGGTGCTGGTCTTAGTAGCGCTGGGAGCGGCCCTGCTTCTTTGCCTGCTCATCGCTGTTTCTCTTGGCGCTGTGCCCATCTCTCCGCTAAATATAATAAAGATGACGCTAAATAAGATGGCGCTCTTCAATTTCACCGCTACCTGGCAGCCAAGCGATGAGACCATCCTGTTCCTGATCAGGCTGCCCAGAGTGATTGCCGGGGCATTAGTGGGGGCAGCGCTAGCAACAGCAGGGGTGCTGTTCCAGGGGCTGCTCAGGAATCCCATGGCTGACCCCTACATTATAGGCACCTCGGCTGGCGCCGCCTTTGGTGCCACCATTGCCATGGTGCTCCCTATAGCGGTTGCCTTCCTCAGCTTTGGCCTGGTGCCAATCGCCGCCTTTTTCGGTGCGCTGGCTGCTGTCCTTCTGGTCTATAACCTAGCCAGAGTGGGGGCCAAAACACCTATTGTGAGTATGCTCCTCGCCGGGTTTGCCGTAAGCGCGATGTTGGCTGCTGTCATGTTTTTCATGGTGACCCTGAGCGGCAGAACAGAGCTTCTTCACACCGTCTATTCCTTCCTCATGGGGAGTGTCTCAGTAAGCGGGTGGAACCAGATCATCATCGTTGCCCCGCTAATCATTGGGGGTATTGTAGCCGCTCGCTTGCTTGCCTTTCGCCTCAATGCCCTCTCATTAGGCGAGGAGGGCGCTGCATACTTGGGAATCAATGTGGAGCGGGAAAAGCTTCTCGTCCTTGGCTTAGGCTCTTTGCTAACAGCAGCAGCAGTTTCCATAAGTGGGCTTGTAGGCTTTGTTGGTCTGGTGGTTCCCCATGCGGTGAGGTTGGTGCTGGGACCGGATCACCGCCTCCTCCTGCCCGCAGCGGCACTCTGTGGCGGCGCCTTTCTGGTCCTCGCCGACCTGTTTGCCCGCACCATCCTTTCCCCCAGAGAGATCCCGCTGGGCATTCTTACCGCTCTCATCGGGGCACCATTCTTCATCTACCTCTTGAGACGCACTAGAAGGGAGTACGCCTTCTAATGATTAGCCTTAAGCAGGTCTCTTTTTCCTATAGTGACACCCCCGTGTTACACCACATCGACCTGGTGGTTGAGAAAGGCGAGATGATGGCTTTCCTGGGACCCAATGGCTCCGGGAAGACCACCCTGATCAAGCTCTTGAGCGGCGTGCTGCGACCCACAGCGGGGACGGTTCGTTTAGACGGCTCAATATTAAGCAGGCTAAAAAGGAGGGAGGTGGCACAACGCGTCGCTGTTGTGCCCCAGCAGTTCAATATGCCCTTTGCTTTCA
>CAZOVW010000014.1:0-23149 GCA_964583545.1 uncultured Dehalococcoidales bacterium
CCCTTGCGGAAGATGACGCCTTTCCCCTTGCCGCAGGCGATGCCCACATCGGCATCTCTCACCTCGCCGGGGCCGTTGACCACGCAGCCCATTACCGCCACCTTTATCGTCTTTTCGAGCTTCACGAGGCGCTCTTCTACGGCATTCGCCAGCCCTATTATATCAACTTCAGCCCGGCCGCAGGAGGGGCAGCTTATCAGGGTGGGGCCGCGCTGGCTTAGGTCAAGCGATTTAAGGATTTCGTAGCCGGCGCTCACCTCCTCAGTGGGGTCGCCGGTGAGCGAGACGCGGATGGTGTCCCCGATTCCTTCGTGGAGCAAAATGCCAATGCCCACGGCGCTCCTGATGGCCCCCCCTCTCGGGGTGCCCGCCTCTGTGATTCCCAAGTGGATGGGATAGGGCATCCGCTCCGCCAGCGCCCTATTTGCCGCGATGGTATCGGGCACATCGAAGGCTTTGAGCGATACCTTGATCAGCTCGAAATTGAGGCTTTCGAACAATTTGATCTGCGCTAAGGCGGCGCTTACCATCCGCTCTACAATGGTTTGCTCCTGGTTCTCTGGCGGTGGCAAACTCCCGGCGTTCACCCCGATTCTTATCGGGATTTCTCGCTCTTTCGCCGCCAGCACTACCTCTCTAATCTGCTCGTGGTCGGCGATATTCCCCGGATTCAGGCGCAACCCATCAACACCGCCCTTCAGGGCGAGAAGAGCGAGGCGATAGTCGAAGTGGATGTCGGCGATGAGGGGGATGGTGATCCCTCGCTTTATTATGGGGATGGCTTCGGCAGCCTCGCCGTCAGGGATGGCCACCCGCACCAACTGACAGCCGCATTGCTCGAGCTGGCGAATCTGGTCGATGGTCGCCCGGGCGTTGCGGGTGTCGGTCTTGGCCATCGACTGAACCACGACCGGCGCACCGCCTCCTACGGTGACATCACCTATGCTGATGGGTCGGGACATTCGGCGCCGCATCATGGGATCAAGCTTTCTCCTCTAATTAGGCGCAAGATATCATTACAGCTAACCACCACGATCAGCATAAGTAGCATTGCGAAGCCGATGAGGTGAACCAGCCCCTCCCGCTTTGGCGATATTCTTTTTCCCCGGCGGATGCCCTCGATGGCGACAAAAACGATTCTTCCCCCATCAAGGCCGGGGATCGGGAGCAGGTTGACTATTGCCAGGCACACGCTGATGAGCACAGTGAGTCGGATCAGGGGTTCAAGTCCCATACTGGCGACCTCGCCGGTAAGCTGGGCGATGCCAATGGGGCCCGCGACGGCATCCCTCAGCGGCACTTCCCCCCCAATGAGGCTGGCGATGGCATCTTTTGTCGCCACCAACAGCCGCCCGTACTCGCTGAGTCCCTTGGGGATGGCTTCCCAGGGGGGATAGGCTCTGGATTCCATGATATAGCTCATCTGGATGCCTAGCGGCCCTTCACCCTTGGGGGGATTCGCTCGCGGGATCACTGTCTTCTCAAGCTGGGTGGCATCCCGTAACAGAAGCAGGGTGACCTCCTCGCCAGGTTTGGACTCTAAGGCTTGGTCGATCTCGTTGTTGATATCATCGAGGGTGTTGACCTCATGCCCGTCAATGCTCAGGATGATGTCTCCAGTTTTGATGCCCGCAAGTTCAGCCGGCGAGCCAGGGGCGACACTGCTGACCTGAACCCCCCCGTCCTCCACAGGGCGCGCCATCGGTATCATATAGGCTATTGGGAGGAGTAGGAGGGGAAACAGTAGCATCATGATCGACCCCGCACTGAGGACAAGGAGCCTCGTTTTGATGCTCTTCCCTGCGAGGCTCCCCGGCACACTGGGATCCTCCTCTCCTGCCATCTTGCAAAAGCCGCCGAGGGGAATGAGGTTCAATGAGTAGACCGTCTCCCCCTTCTTGAAACTGAAGAGGCGAGGCGGAAACCCCAGGCCAAGCTCCTCAACCTTTACTTTAGAGCGTTTGGCCGTAATAAAGTGACCCAATTCGTGGACTAGGACGAGCACGATGATAATGGCTAAGAAGGCGATTATGGTTACAAATACCGTCATCCTTGAATCCTCCCCCTGGCCCAGGCGTCAGCGGCGAGCACATCCTCCAGCGATGGGTGGGGGGTGCTCTGGTGCTCCTCCAGGGCCTCTGCCACGAGCTTTGGGATATCCAGAAAGCCGATGAGCTCCTCCAGGAATAGCGTCACCGCCACCTCATCGGCGGCGGAGAGCACCGCAGGATAGGTACCCCCTTTTCGGCCTGCTTCCAGCGCTAGTTTTAAGCAAGGGAATCTTTCCAGGTCAGGGGGTTCAAAAGTAAGGGCACTTATGTTCGAAAGATCGAGATGGGGAAGCTTATTAGGCAGACGCTCAGGGTAAAACAGGGCATATTGAATGGGCAGGCGCATGTCGGGGGGGCTTAGCTGCGCCTTGATAGAGCCATCGACAAATTCAACCATGGAGTGAATAATGCTCTGGGGGTGGATCACGATCTCGATATCCTCAATGGGGACATCGAAGAGCCAGCTTAGCTCAATAGCCTCAAAGCCCTTGTTCATCAGGGTAGCGGAGTCGATGGTGACCTTCGGGCCCATCCTCCAGGTGGGGTGCGCCAGCGCCTGCTGCGGTGCCACCTCTTTAAGCTCATCTAGAGAGAGGTGGCGAAAGGGGCCGCCTGAGGCGGTCAGGATGAGCCGGGCGATCCCCTCCTCCTCACCGCGCAGGCATTGCCATATTGCACTGGGCTCGCTATCGATGGGCATGATCTGGACGCCATGTCTCTTTGCCTCGGCGGTAATGATCCCCCCTGCCATTACCAGGACCTCCTTAGTGGCTAGGGCGATGCTTTTTTTGGCCCTGATCGCTGCCAAGGTGGGGCTGAGACCTGCTTTGCCCGAGATAGCGATCACCACCAGGTCAACATCGGGGTGAGCCGCCAGCTCCTCTTGGGACAATATTTCGCACTTTAAGCTACTCTCTTGTGAACTGGCTGACTCGATAGAGACCAGTTTTGGCTGGAACTCTTTGATCTGCCTTGCCAGGAGCGCGGCGTTTCTCCCCCCGCCAAGACCGACCACCTGAAATCGGTCGGGGAAGGAGCGCACCACTTCGAGGGTCTGCTGCCCTATGGAGCCAGTGGCGCCTAGAATGGCGAGCCGTTTTACATTACTACCCATACCACATAGTAGTATACTACAACCACGGTAAAGAGGATGCTATCGAGGCGGTCAAGGAGGCCACCATGCCCCGGGATCAGTGTTCCCGAGTCCTTCACGCCAGCGCTCCGTTTGAGCATCGATTCTGAGAGGTCGCCGAGCGAGGCGAAGATGCCGATGAGGGCGCCGAGGATGACCGTTTGCCAGTAGGGGATGGTCAGGGTTGGGAGGATTGCTGCCAAGATCAGGGATGCGGCGATGGCCCCCATAAAGCCTCCCAAGGCCCCTTCCCAGGTCTTCCCCGGACTGATCTTTGCGGCGAGGGAATGCCGGCCCCAGGCCCTGCCGATAAAGAAAGCAGCGGTGTCTGCAGCAAAGGTGGCAAAGAGCACAAAGAGCACCCAGTCCCTGCCGCCCTCCAGTCCCCGAAGGGGGATAAAGTGGCTCAGCATCCACCCGATATAGATGATCCCGGCCAGGGTCCACGCCCAGTTGATGGCGGCATCCTTTACCGAGGAGCATAAGAAGAGCCAGATTAACGAGAAGCCTACTGCCGATGCCAAGAGGGGCGCAGTATAGTTTCCTTCGAAATGGGCCACCAGGATGAAGAGGAACACCCAGACGAGCCCGAAGATGGTGAGCGGATGCCTCCTGGAGAGGCCAGTCATGCCATAGAATTCCAGCGCCCCCAGAGTAGCGAACACGGCGAGAATTAGTGAATAAGCAGGGCCGCCAAACCAGGTGACCACAAAGATGAGGGGCACGAGAACTAGCGCACTGAGCACCCTTTGCCTGATCATCCAGCTGAGCCTTAGCCTCTCCTTTTTAGAGTCCCCCAAAACGCCGCTCCCGCTCGCTGTAGGCAATGAGGGCCTTCTCGATCTCCTCCGGGCCAAAGTCGGGCCAGAGGGCTGGTGTGGTGTAGTATTCGCTGTAGGCGGCCTGCCAGAGCAGGAAATTACTGAGGCGCATCTCGCCACCGGTGCGAATGATCAGGTCCGGGTCGGGCAGGTCTGTGGTATATAGATAGCGAGAAATTAGCGCCTCGTCTATATTATCGGCTGGTGTGCCCTCGCGAAGGATGCGCCTCACTGCATCTACGATCTCGGCGCGACCGCCATAGTTAAAGGCGATGCACAGGGTGCCTCTGGTATTGTGCTTGGTCAGTTCAATCGCGTATTGGACCTTCTGCTGAAGCCTCTTGGCGAGCCTATCGAGGCGGCCGAGGTGAAGGAGCTTGATTCCCTCCTTGTGGAGGTTTATGGTCTCCCGGTCGATGACCTCCTCTAGGATGCGCATGAGTCCCTGAACCTCTCGCCGCGGGCGGCTCCAGTTCTCTGTGGAGAAGGCAAACAGGGTAAGGTACTTCACTTCGTAGTTGGCGAAGCACTCGATGACGCGGCGGATGTTCTCCGTTCCGGCACGGTGACCAGCGAGCCTGGGTAGCCCCCGCTTTTTGGCCCAGCGGCCGTTGCCATCCATAATGATGGCGACATGATTGGGAATATGCTTGATCTTGGGTTTTGCCACTGTTTATATCCGCTTTTTCGCTCTTGATGCACGTTCTTTTAGAACAATCGCCCTGAAATTAGAGGTCGGCTTTTTGTAACGGAGCGCCACTCCGCTGCTAAACTTCTAGTAGCTCGGCCTCTTTATCCTCCGCTACCTTGTCCACCTCTGCGATGAAGCTATCGGTAAGCTCCTGAACTCGCTCCTGGGCGCGTTTTTGTTCATCCTGGGAGAGCTCCTTCTTTCGCTCCAATTCTCTGAGCTCCTCCAGGGCGTCCCTTCTTATATTTCGCAGGGCGACCCGGCCATCCTCAGCCCTCTTATGAACTGCTTTAACCAATTCCTTTCTTCGCTCCTCGGAGAGCTGGGGGATTGCTAGGCGGATCACATTTCTATCGCTTGTGGGGTTTAGGCCGAGATCTGACTTTAGTATGGCCTTCTTGATGCTGGGCAGCGTGCTGCTATCCCAGGGCTGAATCAAGAGGAGCCTAGCCTCCGGCGCTGAAATGGTGGCTATCTGCTTAAGCGGTGTGGGCGTGCCATAGTACTCCACCTTAATATTATCGACCAGCGCCGGGGTCGCCCGCCCGGTGCGGATAGTTGCCAGCTCTTTCCTCAGTGCCTCGATGGTCTTTCCCATCTTGGTGCTTGCTGCTGAGAGTACCTCATCGATCATCGCCCGCCTCTAGCTGGTGACTATGGTGCCAATAACCTCGCCAGCCACTGCCCGCACAATGCTCTGGGGGGCACCGAGGTCGAAGACAATTATAGGGAGCTTATGCTCCATGCAGAGGGAAAGGGCGGTGGAGTCCATAACCTTGAGGCGCAACTTTAAGGCATCAGAATGGCTAATGCTTTCGAACCTTTTGGCCCTGGGGTTTTTAAGGGGGTCGGCGTTGTAAACGCCATCGACCCTGTGCTTTGCCATGAGCAGCACCTCGGCGCCCAGCTCTATGGCCCGGAGCGCCGCTGCGGTATCGGTGGTCATGTAGGGATTTCCGGTGCCGCAAGCGAAGATGACCACTCGCCCCTTCTCCATGTGGCGCAGGGCGCGGCGCCGAATATAGGGTTCGGCAACCGCTTGAACGGTGAGGGCGCTTTGGGTTCTGGTGGTCACCCCCTCTTTTTCCAAGGCGTCCTGCAGTGCCAGGGCATTTAGCAGAGTGCCCAGCATCCCGGCATAGTCGGCGGTAGTGCGCTCCATACCCATCGCCTCCGCCGTCGCTCCTCGCCAGATGTTTCCCCCACCAACCACAATGGCGAGCTCAACCCCCATGGCCACTGCCTGCTTTACTTGTTGGGCGACTTTCGAGAGGGTGGCGAGATCGATGCCAAATCCCATCTCCCCCATCAGGGCCTCGCCGCTCAGCTTCAAGACGGTGCGCTTATATTTGGCAGCTTTCATTGCTTATTCCTTACCCAGCTCGAAGCGAGCAAACCTCCTCACCTTGATGTTCTCCCCAACCTTGGCTACTGTTTCCGTAATGACGTCCTGGACGGTTCTTTGAGAGTCCTTAATAAGAGGCTGTGAGAGAAGACAGGCCTCGCTGGGGTCTACCCCCTTGGGGACGCCCTCGCTGCTCAAAAAGGATGGGTCGGTGGCCGCCACCTGCATCGCCAGGTCATGGGCCAGCCTCTTGAACTCATCGGTATGCGCCACAAAATCGCTCTCACAGTTCACCTCCACCAGTGCCCCGATACGCCCCCCGGTGTGGATATAGGCCTCCACCAGCCCCTGGCTCACCTCCCGATGGGCCTTCTTCTCCGCCTTGGCGAAGCCCCGTTTTCTGAGAATTTCCAAGGCACCATCGAGATCGCCCTCTGCCTCCTGGAGGGCCTTTTTACAATCCATGATCCCAGCCCCGGTCTTCCCGCGGAGCTCTTTTATTGCTTCGGTAGTTGTCATATCATTCCTCCACCTCAGGGGTGAAGGTTAAAATTTCTGGCACCTCAGCCTCCTCAGAGACCATTTCCTCCTCCGCCAGCTCGCGGGTCTCTTTGCCCTCGAGCACAGCGTCCGCTATCCTGCCACATATTAACTTAACCGCTCTTACTGCGTCATCGTTGGCGGGGATGGGATAATCGATCTCATCGGGGTTGCAGTTGGTATCCACGATGGCCACGATAGGGACCCCGGTGCGCCTTGCCTCAGCGACGGCGATCCTCTCCTTCGAGGGATCAATAATGAAAATGGCCCCTGGGAACCTGGTCATTTCTTTGAAGCCGCCCGTTTGTCGGTTGAGGCGGTCGATCTCCTTCCCCAGTTTCAGCGCCTCCTTCTTGGGGAGGCAATCAACCTCCCCCCTCGCCTTACGATCCTCCAGGCGCACCAGATAGTCGATTCTTGCCTGGATGGTGGCGAAGTTGGTGAGCATCCCCCCCAACCAGCGTTGATTCACATAGGGCATACCACAGCGCTTGGCTTCCTCCTCAACCGCATCCTTAGCCTGCTTCTTGATGCCGACAAAGATGATTTGTTCGCCTTTGGCAACGAGATCCCGGACAAACTCGCAGGCTTTATATAACATCGCCGCGGTCTGCTCCAGGTCGATGATATGGATGCCATTTCTCTCGGTGAAGATATATTTCTTCATTCGGGGGTCCCAGCGGCTGGTCTGGTGACCAAAGTGGGCGCCCGCCGCCAGCAGCGATTTAACGGATACCTCCTCTGCTTCGACCCTTTCCTCTTCTTCCATGCTCCCCCTTTGTGGCGATTCTATAGCCTCAGTATAGCATAGGGAAAGGGGCGAGGCAACATCGTTGAAAAATCACCCGCTTTATGCTATATTAGGCTATGGAGGGATCGCATAGTGGTCTAGTGCGGCCGCCTGCTAAGCGGTTACCCTGAGAAATCGGGGTCGTGGGTTCGAATCCCGCTCCCTCCGCCACAAAGGTTTATAATGTACCCCTTGAGCTAGGGGTTTTATTTTTAAGGGAGCTTCCAATGCCTCATTATCATATCTGGACCATCGGCTGTCAAATGAATAAGGCTGACTCGGAGCGCATTGCTAGCTATTTGGGGCAAATAGGCTACCAGCCTAGCCCAAGGGCAGAGGACGCTGAGATCATTATCTTGAATAGCTGCGTGGTGCGCCAGAGCGCCGAGGATCGCGTCATCAATAAGCTTAACGCTCTCAAATCCTTAAAGAGAGGTAGAATCCTCGCCCTCACCGGCTGTTTTGTAGACTCAAGGGTCGATGGCCTCAGGCATCGCTTCCCTCACGTGGATCTCTTTTTCGCACCTCAGGCTTTTTTTGAACTGGCTCGCTTCTTGGCAGAGCGGCATCTCGCCCCTGAGGGATTGGAGCCCGGCTTAGTGCTCGCCAGACCCAAACCTAGCGCCCTGGTGACCATCATACAGGGCTGCAACAACTTCTGCTCCTACTGCATCGTGCCCTATCGGAGGGGGAGGGAGCGGAGCCGCCCCGTGGCGGAGGTCGTCTGCGAGGTTGAGGCGTTGGCGAGGCGTGGTGCCAAAGAGGTCATTCTACTCGGGCAGAATGTCGACTCTTATGGTCATGATCTGCCTGAAAAGCTCACCCTCGCCGACCTCTTGGCGGAGCTGAACCGGATCGATGGTTTGGCTCGAATACGCTTTCTGACCTCTCATCCAAAGGATATGAGCGAGCGACTCATTGAAGCGATGGCCCAGCTCGAAAAAGTATGCGAGCACTTGAGCCTTCCCCTTCAGGCGGGGGACGATGATATTTTATTGGCGATGAGACGGGGCTACACTGCGGAGCAATATGTCGGGCTTATCGAAAGGATCCGCCGTACCCTTCCTCACCTCGCCTTGAGCACCGATGTCATCATGGGCTTCCCAGGGGAGAGTGAGGGGCAGTTTCAAAAAACCTACGATTTGCTCAGGGAGCTCAGGTTCGATACCGTTCATGTCGCCTGCTATTCACCGCGACCGGGGACCATCGCCGCGCGAAGGCTTGAGGACGGTGTCCCCGCTGAGGAGAAGATACGCCGCAGAGAGAATATCGAAATGCTTCAGGAGGGCATCGCCACCGAGATCAATAGAAGGCTTCTGGGTCAAACAGTCGAGGTATTGGTTGAAGGGCAAAAAAAGGGCAAGTGGTGGGGGCGCACAAGGACGGATAAGCTCGTTTTTTTTGAGAGTGAGGCTGACTGCGTGGGACAGCTTGTTAAGGTAAAGGTTGAAGAAACCAGTCCCTGGTCATTACGTGGTAGTTTGGCAAGATCAAGATAACGATACACATAGAGGAAAACACGGATGGAATTGTTTGAGCTTCAGGAGAAGGTCGAGAAGCTCAAAGAATCGCTGAATGCGGTGATTGTGGCCCATAACTACCAGCGGCCTGAGGTGCAGGACATCGCTGACATAGCGGGCGATTCCCTGGAGCTGGCGCAGCGGTGCACCGAGGTCGATGCTGAGGTCATTGTGTTCTGTGGCGTCCATTTCATGGCGGAGAGCGCTGCTATCCTCAGCCCGGAGCGAACGGTGCTCTTAGCGGAGGCAGATGCCGGCTGCCCGATGGCGGACATGATCGATGAGGAGAGCCTCAGGGAGTGGAAGGAGAGGTATCCCAATGCTGCCGTGGTTTGCTATGTGAACTCCTCTGCGGCGGTCAAGGCAGGGAGCGATATCTGCTGCACCTCAGCCAACGGCGTTGCAGTAGTGAATTCGCTGCCTAACGATGAGATCCTCTTCATCCCCGACCGCCACCTGGGGCACTATATCTCCACAAAGACTGATAAGCGGGTGATCCTTTACCCCGGCTTCTGCCCTCCCCATCAGCGGCTGGGTCCCCAGCATATCGAGCTTGCCAAGGAGCTTTACCCCGATGCTGCAGTTCTGGTGCACCCTGAGTGCTCCGCTGAGGTGATCGCCAAGGCAGACGCGGCGCTCAGCACCTCACAGATGATCCGCTATGCTAAAGAGAGCGACGCCCAGGCATTCCTCATCGGCACCGAGGAGGGACTCCTTTACAGCCTGGGCAAGGATAATCCTCAAAAGACCTTCCACCTGCTCACCACGGGCTTATTCTGCTGTGATATGAAGAAGACCACGCTGGAGAGCGTTGTGAGGACTATGGAGGAGCGGCGAAATATTGTGAAGGTTCCTGAAGAGGTGAGGGTCAGGGCGAAGCTTGCCCTCGATCGCATGCTCGAGGTAACATAGAGAGGGCTTTAGGATGAACCAGTACGATTACATCATTGTGGGAAGCGGCATCGCCGGGCTGTATACCGCGCTGCTGGCGCAGGGGCAGGGGAGTGTGCTCATCCTTACCAAGGCCGGTATCAATGATTGCAACACCAGGCATGCGCAGGGGGGCATTGCCGCAGCAATCGGAATTGGTGATTCCGCGGAGCTCCACTATGAGGACACCATCGCTGCTGGGGCGGGCCTGTGTGACCCTGATGCGGTGCGTATCCTGGTCGATGAAGGCCCTGACCGCATAGCCGACCTGATCAATTTCGGGGTTCACTTCGATACTGTGGATGGCGAGGTTGCCCTCACTAGGGAGGCAGCCCACAGCGTGCCCCGCATCTTACACGCAGGCGGCGATGCCACCGGCGAGCATATCGAGGTTACCCTGAGCAGAATGGTGAGGCTGGCCAAAGTCGTTATCATGGAGTACTGCCTCGCTACTGAGATCATCGTCGACGATGGTGTGGTTCAGGGGGTGAGGGCTCTTGATAGCCGCACCGGTTCACTGGAGGAATTCCGTTCTCCGGCCGTCATCCTGGCAACCGGCGGCGGGGGGCGGCTTTTCAACTTCACCACCAACCCCGATATCGCTACCGGTGATGGCATCGCCCTCGCCTACAACGCCAGGGCGGAGATCACCGATATGGAGTTCTTCCAGTTCCATCCCACGGCGCTGCGCCTCCCCGGTGTGACCCCCTTCCTCATCTCCGAGGCGGTGAGGGGTGAGGGAGGCATCCTGCGCAATGCCGAGGGGCGTCAGTTTATGTCCGATTACGCCCCTGAGGGAGACCTTGCGCCCCGGGATATCGTGACGCGAGGAATACTTACCGAGGTGAGGAAAACGGGTAGCGATCGCGTCTTCCTCGATGTTACCCATCTGCCCCCGCGCCGGGTCACCGCCCGTTTCCCCCATATCTATCGCTTCTGCCTGGTAAATGGTCTCGACATTACCAAATCCCTTATCCCCGTAGCGCCCGCTGCTCACTACATGATGGGTGGTGTAAAGACGAATGCTTGGGGAGAGACCAACATCGCCGGGCTATTCGCTGCCGGGGAGACAGCATGTACTGGGGTGCACGGCGCCAACAGGCTGGCCTCCAATTCACTCCTTGAGGTGGTGGTTTTCGCCAAGCGGATTGTGCAGAGAACAATGGAAGGGGGTAGTTTCCCTGCGGCTGGCACGAGAGGGTGCTTTTCCCTGAGCAAGCGAAGGACCTCAGGCAAAACTCCTCCCCTCAGCTTTCTGGCGCTCCAGTCTCTCATGTGGGACAAGGTCGGGATTGTGCGCTCCGGTGAGGGGTTGATGGAGGCGGCAGCAACCCTCGCCGCGTGGCAAAGGGTCTTGGACAAGCCCGCTGACCGTTCTTTCTATGAGCTTGCTAACATGATACTGGTCGGGCGGCTGATGGCGGAGGCGGCGCTGATTCGTGAGGAGAGCCGCGGTGCCCACTTCCGCTCCGACTTCCCCGAGCCATCGCCGCACTGGCAGCGTCACATCGTGTTCAAGAGGGCGGTTTGACCTCTTTTGGTGAGGTTGTCGAAAATGTTTGTTGGCGCAGATAGTTGCAAAGACGGTTGGTTTATAGTTGTAGTGGAGGACAACAGCTGGGGGGCAGATGTTCTGCCAGATATGCGCAGCCTCTGGCAAAAGTTCAGCAGCGCCTTGCTGATACTCGTCGATATTCCCATTGGTCTCCCAGAAAGCGGTCCTCGGCGGTGTGATATCGAAGCTCGAAAATTGCTAGGTCGTCCCAGGCGTTCCAGCGTGTTCCCAGTTCCCTGCTGGGCTGCAATCTCAGCTGAGACCTATGAGAAGGCCAGCAACATCAATTATCAGAGGACAGGAAAACGCTTGTCTCGCCAGACTTGGAGCATTACCCCTAAGATTCGTGAAGTGAATTGTTTTCTTCTAGAGGTGAAATCTGCCAGATCACGCGTCAGGGAAATTCATCCCGAGATATGTTTTTGGGCGCTGGCTGGTGGTCAGCCTATGAGACACTCAAAAAAGACTGAAGAGGGGTTCTGCGAGCGCAGGAAGGTATTGCACTCAATTTACCCTTGTACAAGCGACATAATCCAGTGCGCTTTATCTAAATGGAAAGGTCAAGTGGCTAAAGACGATGTTCTGGACGCGTTGTCAGCAGCGATCACTGCAGCCGCGGGGGGAGAAAACCTTACTTCCATTCCAGAAAGGCCTGAATTGGATTCACGAGGCTTGCGTATGGAGATGGTCTATAAACCATGGATGAAACCTTAGCTTATTCGTGGGAACAGGTTGAGCAGGCCATCGACCGTGCCTTGGCTGAGGATTTGGCCTGTGGCGATGTCACCACCCAGGCGCTCATCCCCCAGGACCTTGAGGGGAGGGCATCCATTCTGGTCAAGAGCGACGGCGTGCTGGCCGGGGTTGAGGTGGCCCAGGCGGTCTTTGGGCATGTTGACCCTTCTTTGCGGGTAGAGGTGCTGATTCAGGATGGTGCCAAAGTTCGAAAAGGCGATGTGGTAGCCACCATCGCTGGGAAGGTGGCAAGCATTCTCAAGGCGGAGCGGACAGCGCTTAACTTCCTTTGCCGCTTGAGCGGTATCGCCACCGAGACAGCGCGCTATGTTGCGGCGGTGAAGGGCTTGAAAGCTCAAATCACCGATACCAGAAAGACCACTCCTGGTATGAGGCAGCTCGAAAAATATGCAGTGCGTGTTGGTGGGGGCAAGAGCCACCGTCTGCACCTCGGCGATGGTATCCTCATCAAGGACAATCACCTGGCGACGCTTCGCTCTTTCGGTCTGGGGCTTAAGGAAGCGATTGAGAGGGCACGTCAGAGTTCCACCCTCAAGGTAGAGGTCGAAGTGGGTTGCGTTAGTGGGGCCGAAGAAGCGCTGGATGCTGGCGCCGACATTATTATGCTTGATAACATGGCGGTTGGGGAGATGAAGAAGGTGTTTGAGCTTGCCCGGGGGCGCGCCTTGATCGAGGCCTCCGGCGGCGTTACCTTGGAAAACGTTCGCTCCGTTGCTGAGACCGGCGTCGACCTTATCTCTGTTGGCGCCATCACCCATTCAGCAAAGGCCCTCGACCTGAGCCTGGAGCTTGAGCCTCGATGATCCTGGAGACAGGTGCCAGGCCGTGTCTCTCCAGCAGGGCAGTATTTGACATAATATTCGGCGTAGCATCATCGGCAACTATCTTCCCCTCATCGAGGATGATGGTGCGCTCGCAGAGCGCTGCGACCATCTCCAGGTCGTGTGATGCCACGATCCTGGTCATGGGGAGTCCCTTAACGAGTGCAACGAGTTCCCACTTGGCTCGCGGGTCGAGGTTAGCGGTGGGCTCATCGATGACCAGAATCTTCGGGCTCATGGAGAGGATGGTGGCGATAGCGATGCGCTTCTTCTCACCAACGCTGAGATGGTGGGGCGAACGCCCCTCATAGACCTCCATGCCCACCCACTTAAGGGCTTGACTTACCCTTTTTCTTACCTCTTCCTCAGCATAGCCCATGTTTATCGGGCCGAAGGCCACATCGTCGAAAACGGTAGGCGAAAAGAGCTGGTCATCAGGGTCCTGGAACACCAGCCCTACCCTGCTCCTTACCCACTTCAGGTTTTTATCCTCAATGGGCATGCCGAGAATTCTCACCGTCCCATCGCTCCTCAGGATGCCGTTCAGGTGAAGGAGCAGGGTTGACTTTCCTGCGCCGTTGGGCCCGATGAGGGCCACGGTCTCGCCAAGCCCGACGGCGAGGTTGATCTCGCGCAACGCCTGTTGACCGTCAGGGTAGCTATAGGATAGGTTTTCGATCTCTATTGCCTTCTCCAAACCATGCTCCTTAAAGAAGAAGGGTGAAGCTAACCAGGGTGAGGCAGGCAAGGAAGGCAACCGCGAAATACAGGTCTGCCATCCTGAAGCGTGGGCGGGAGAGCGTTCGCGTCTGCCCCTCAAAGCCGCGGGCGACCATTGCTCCGTAGACCCGTTCCCCGCGCTCGTAACTACGAAGGAAAAGGGTGCCCACCATGTTGCCGATGGTCTTGAGTTGCCACGTCCGCTTGCCGCCGAAGCTTCGGCTGTCCCTCGCCTGCTTCATCCGAATCACCTCTTCGACTAGGACGAAGATATAGCGATACATGAAGGAGAGGATCATCACCATCACTTTTGGCAGGCGCAGTTGCTCCAGCCCCTTGAGCAGCTCAGAGAATTTCGTTGTTGCCGAGAGCACGATCAGGGTCAGTATGGAGAGCCAGGCCTTGATAACAACATTCCATAGGATGATCAAGCCGCTATAGGATACTTGCCATGCCCAGATATTGTAGCTGCCGGCCACCTCACCGGGCTTGAGGAAGGGGATGAAGATGGCGATAAAGAGGACAAAAGGCACTATTACCAGCGACCGCTTTAAAACGTAAAGCGGTGGTATTTTGGAGAGGAGGACAAGGCCGGCAATAAGGGCGAAATAGAAAGCAAATGCCTGCCATCTTTGTGGGGGTGTGAGAACCACCATCAGGATGAAAGCAAAGGTGGTGATAATCTTCGTGCGCGGGTCCAGCTTGTGGATAAAGCTGCCAAGGTCACTATAGCGGTCGAGAAAGCTGTGTTTCACCGAAATCCTCGTTAACTACTCGCTTGATAGCTGCTCTGCGTGTCGTTTCCTCAATCTCAGCAATCGGGCCAGGCCATAGACCACGCCAAAGATCACCAGGGTTCCAATTACCCCCGCTAGGATGGTGGCGAGGGCCTCATTCTCTATGCCGGGGAAGAGGTAATCGGCAATAAGCTGGAAGGGGGCCTCCTCTGCAAACCCGATAAATCCATGGTCCTCAGCAACCCTCTCCAGACCATTGGGGGAGCCGGAGGCCAGCGGCGAGATGAGCGCCACCGCCAGACAAATAACCAGCGCGATATGCCACCATTTGAGCCGCATTTTCCCCCTCCTATATTCTCTCTAGCGCCACCAGGTCTCTCCTGGTGGCTATCACCAGGCTGAGCACCCCCACCGTGATCAGCCCCTCACCAATGCCGATAAGGGCGTGCCAGCCAGCCATCGCTGATAGCGCCACCTGGACGGGCGATATACCTGAGCCCCAGAGTTCCATGGCGCAGGCGATGGAGGCCAGGAATACCGAGCCCCAGGCGGCGATGAAGCTGCCGAAGAGCCTGCCACGCCGGTCTTCTCCCATGAGGCGGGTGGTGAGCCGGTAGAGGTAGTAACCGGCGAAGCTAGCAATGATGCCCATATTGAAGATATTGGCTCCCAGGGCGAGTAGCCCCCCATCCTGAAAGATGAGGCACTGGGCGATGAGGACGCAGGCCATGATCAGCACCGCAGCCCAGGGCCCGAGGAGGATCGCTGCCAAGGCGGCGCCGATGAGATGTCCCGAGGTGCCCCCGACGATGGGGAAGTTGAGCATTTGGGCGGCGAAGATGAAGGCTGCCATTATGCCCATCAGGGGCACATGCTTTTCGGCCAGTTTTTTCCGTGCCTCCCTGAGCCCGAAGCCTATGCCGCCCGCCGATACGGCATAGGTGGTGGCCACCGTCGCGATGTTCAGAAAACCATCCGGGATGTGCACTTTAGTCCTCCCTTCTTTGATTTAGTGTACTTGCAATTAATTGCATTAATAACCGATAAAAAAATCATCCCCGGCAATTTGTGCAGCGCCCGAAGATGGCGAGATGGCTTATGTTGGCCCTGAACCCATACTCCTTAAGCAGGGCGCGCTTCAAGGGCAAGAGTAAGGACTCAGCGATATCTATAGTGGCGCCGCACTGCTCGCAGATCAGATGGTGGTGATGACCCTTTTCGGCGGGATGATAGCGAAACCGCCTGCCACCGAGGTCGGTCTCGGTTACCAGGCCCAGGCCCTTTAAAAGCTCCAGGGTGCGATAAACAGTGGAGATATTCACATGGGGATATTTGGTACGGATCTGGGCGTGGATCTCCTCAGCGCTTATATGGTCATCGCTCTCCTGAAGGGAGGTGAGGATGAGCTGCCGTTGCGGGGTCAGCCGGTAACCTAGCTCCCAAAGCGCCTCCTTCGCCTCTTCAGCCAGTTTCGCCCTCATCTTAGCATTATTATACTACAGGGTGAAAATAATTGCAACAAGTCGTAAGTGCAACCAGATGCAACTTTTTCGCCAGCATCTCAGCATTATTTATATATATTAAATGGGTGGAGGATAATTGTAAGAGGTTGTAAGTGTAACCAGACGTAATGAAGCGGATAAAATTTAGCGCTCGGCGTATTTCTCTTTGCTATCGAGCATGATGGTAACCGGTCCGTCGTTATGGATCTCCACCAGCATATGCTCCTGAAATCGACCGCTCGCCACCCTGAGGCCGCTGGAGCGAAGATGGGAGAGGAATCGTTCGAAGAGGGCTTCCGCCTCAGCCGGTGGTGCCGCCTCGGTGAAGCTGGGGCGTCGTCCCTTTTTGGTATCGGCGAGCAGGGTGAACTGGCTCACCACCAGAAGCTCGCCCCAGACGTCTAGGGCGGAGAGATTGAACCTGCCTTCGCTATCGGGGAAGATACGGAGGCTTACCGTTTTATCCGCTAGATACTGGGCATCCCGCTCCGTGTCACCCCCGGATATGCCCAAGAACACCACCAGTCCCTGGCCGATCTGCCCCACCACCTCGCCAGCAACGCTTACCGAGGCTTTGCTCACTCTTTGGAGTAGTGCTTTCACCTGACTGTGCCGCTATTTTTATCCTCGGTCCTGCTCTCCGTCTTCTCCTGCGGAGCGGTGCCTTCTCCTTTCTTCTTAGCAGCTTCCTTGGCGGCGGGCTCCGCTTTTTCCCTGCTGGTGGAGCCCACCCGCCCCCGGCCATGATCCGTACTGTAAAAGCCGCTCCCCTTGAAAAGGATAGGCACGGCTTGGAGAATGCGGTGCGCCTTGCCCTGGCACCGCGGGCAGATACTCATTGACTCCTCATCGAACCTCTGTTTCCGCTCGAAGCGGAAATGGCAGAGGCTACATTCATACTCGTAGATTGGCATCGGATACTTGACGCGAGCGATTTTAACATATCTTTCGCGCTAAAGCAAGTTTCGTATCTTCCCTTGCAATTCGTGGCAGATATTGATACAATGTGGTGGCTGGGGAAACGGGGTGTGGCGCAGTCCGGTTTAGCGCGCTTGCATGGGGTGCAAGAGGTCGCCAGTTCGAATCTGGCCACCCCGACCATGCTTTTTAGTGACCACTTGCACGAGCCAAGAGATCAGATACAATTCGCAAGAGAACCCTCAGCGAGCAGGGCTTTGGCTGCTAAAGCGTCCGTTATTCCTACAAAGCTGTAGTGTCCCACTTTTGCAGACTACATACACTCATTAAGCTCCCTGAAGAGGTCGATGAATCGTGCAGCGATTTCATGAGCGGAGTTTCTGGCTACGTACTCTTTGGCTGCGGCGAGACTTCTCCGGATTTCATCAGTGTCCTCAAAAACATCTCGCAGCTTCAGCTCGAGGTCGTGGAGGTCACGGTACTTTATTACTTCCTTCCCCGAGAGGTCAAAGAAGTTGCACCACCCAGGCACTAGGATGGGTTGTCCAGCCCCGAGACAGGCAGCAACAGAGGAAGAAACTCCTACACCCATTGTCTTCCTCTCACCCTGTCTAACGTAGTAAACGTAGGCATCAGAAGCGTGGAGATAGGAATAGAGCTTTTCGGTCGCAGGTACCTCATTTTTGAGGAGTAGAAACTCTGGTTTGGTCACAAGTTGTACAATCTCGTGGTGTGTGATGAGGAGTAAGAGAACGGGAGAGGCCTTCAACAACCTATCCATCACTGGGAAAAGGTCCACATGAGTATTGGCGATACCGAACCCGTAGGAGAACACAATTTTCTTTTCAAGCGGTAGCTTTAACAGTCTACGCGCCTCCATTCTATCTCCATACAGAGGAGGGTGGCAGGGAAAGGGAATGATTACGATTTTCTCCTCGGGGAAAGCCTTGGCCATGAATTGCTTGTAACGCTCGTCAAAGCAAACGATGGCGTCCCAGTCGAACCTGTACCAGTTTGGATCCGGGGGCAATCCTACCTCGTGGACGATGAGGATGGTTTTGGCCTTCTTCTTGATATGGGGGAATATCTCGAGCAACTCTGGCATGGGCATGATCTCTACATCCTCTACTAGGAATATCTCGTAGTCCTCCTCAAGGAAAGGACGTGAATCGAAGAAATAGTCATCAAGCTGTCTCGCCTCCCACACGTCTAGCATGTAGCAGCGGCGGACATAAGGCTCGTCCCCCTGGTAGAGCAAAGTGAGCTCCATTCCTCTTGGGGCCAAGACCTTAAGGTCATACCCCATTTCTAGCCAGGCCCTGCCAACGGGCTCTGCGTGTGCCGACTGGCCCGAGGGCACGTTCCATCTGGTCATCATTGCTATCTTCATACATGTTCACCACAAGGTCTTAAACAGATTTTATTATTGTTGCTCCCGTTATAAGTTTATTTAATCACGAAGAAGGATACAAAAGGTGACGAAGTATAAAGCGTTCCGCAAAAATAGGGTGATCCGTTACTTATGACTCTCCCGCTCACCCCGACCGGTTTTTTGGGGGGAAACAAATATCAGGGCTCTATGCCCATTGTGCTGATAAACTCTATAAAAGCCATAAATCCGGCGAACTGGGCCATCAACTTGCCGATATCCCCCTCAATCTTCACCTTATCGAGTGCCTCCAGCAAGCTCAGCTTCCCACTTATCAGGTCGATGAACGTCTGCTGAGGGGCCACGACCCGGGCATCATACTTGGTTTTATCAAAGGGTGCCGTCCTCAGGTCACTGGGGGCTGGCTTCGTTTGCACCTGGATGTCGATAAACCTGCCATTTTCAATATCGATCGCAAGTTGTTTGTCTTCATTGCCCGGGGCATCAAGGCCCAACATGATTAGCCTGATGCTCAGCCCCTTAAGCTTCGCCTGGGTCTCCGCATTCTCATCCTGTAGCCTCAGAAATTCATTTGCCAGTTCCTGTGAGCCTAATCTGAATCCCATCGCTGCCCCCTTATTTTTTATTTACGGTAAGGGGAAACTAACATCAATACTCTATAGGCAGTGAGCCGATAAATTGCAGCAGAGCGATAAATCCCTCGACCTGGGTCATCAATTTAGGTAGATCCCCCTCAATCTTCACATGCGGCAACGCCTCCACCATGCTCATCTTCTCCTGGATCAGGTCGCAGAGCGGCGCATAAGGCATAGTGATCTTGGCATCGTACTTGGTTTTATCGAAGGGTACGGTTCTCATGTCACCGGGGGTGGGCTGTACCTCCACTTGGACATCGCCGAACTTCCCATCTGCAATGGTGAGCGCGACTTGCCGGTCTTCATTCTCCGGGCAGTCAGTGCCTACCAAGATTAGCCTAATGGTCAGCCCCTTGAACTTCGCCTGGACCTCCGGTTCTTCCGCCCGCTTCAACATTTCATCAACCATTTCCTGTGATAATAGTTTCATCGCTACCCCTATTCTATATCTAGTAACCTTATTTAGTAAACCATCTCAACAAGAAAGTCAAGGAGTATAGGCCAAGAATTTCACTTTTCGTCTAGCTCGGATATTTCGGGCTTAGCCCTTGATCCTGGCGATGCGATAGCGCAGCGTGCCCGCGGGAGCGGCAACCTCGATCACCTCACCCTGCCCGCGACTGAGGAGCGCCTTCCCTGTTGGTGAGGCGATGGAGAGTTTGCCCTTTGAGGGACTCGCCTCGTTGGGGTTGACCAGAGTATAGCGCAGCTCTTCATTGGAGGAGAGGTCTTGAAGGGTGACTGTGCTGCCCAGGGTCACCTTTGCGTTATCTACCTTCTTAGTAGTGACCACCGCCGATTTGAGAATCGTTTCCAGTTGCCTGATCCGCGCCTCAACCATTCCTTGATTGTCTTTAGCGGCATCGAGGGGGGCGTTTTCGTGGAAGTCTTTATCGGCAGCAGCCTTGCGGATATCCTCGGCAATCCTGGGGCGCTCCCCTTGAAGGGCGGAAAGCTCCGCTTGCAGCTCCTGGTAACCCTCTGGGGTCAGAGTGACGGTATCGATCTGCCCCTTACCTGGGGGCCCTTGCTTGAGCGAGCCTTTCTTCACACGAAGGTGAACGGCAAGGTTGTGCTTGATGAGCCCTTCCTTTTTGGCATAGGATAGAAAAGCCCTCACCGGTGCCAGCCTTTTCACGGCGTTGGCTGAGGAGCCCTCCATCCTCTCGGCGTAGCTTGCCACCTCAGGGGCGGCAAGCTCGCTCAAGGGGCGCTCCCTGCCGTACCAGCGAACAAACTTATTCAGCTCCTGCTGGCATTCCTCCCTCTCTTGAGGAGGCAAGCTAGCAAGGAAATGCGTCGCCGCTTGCACTAAGGTTTTTTCTTCGGTCACTTTGCGATTCTAGGGGCTTTGGGTTTCCGCTTTCGATGACTATTTTAGGGTTTTGGGTTTCCACTGTCAATGACTATTGCCTTTTTTGAACCTGAGGCTGTTCTTAATGTTGCTGCAACCGGTGCCTATTGCCAGGCCATCGTGTCTGTAGGAGGCCTTGAGCAGGCTGAGGATGCTCGGGCCCTTGGAGCTAGGGGAGCAGCACTCCTCTTCGAAGTGGCGACACTCGGTGCAGGTGACGCTGTATTTATCCACCTCGCTGATGTTCTCGAAGAGGTTGCAGTTCTCGGCGCTTCGGTCATACCACTCCTCGAGGAACTCCTCGAGCCCTACCCTATGGGCTCGGAAGCTTTTGGACCACTGGAGACCGTTAAATCCCCCTGGCCTATGCCATCCTGCGTGAGGCGGCGATAGGAATATGCCGGCTCCACCTCTTATTCTAGGACTGGAGCGAAAAAGTGAACTCACACATACCATCCTTGCTCAGTGTCTTGCTCATCTCCATATTCAATTTATCGCTGGTCTTGGCAGCGGCGACCTCGAAGCTGGCGAGGCACATCGCTTTGCAGGGAAGCGCGAGTCCGGCCTCCGCCATCGCTTTGTTCAGGGCACAGCTAGAGACCTGGAGCACCAGCTCCTTAGTGGTCGCTTTGGCGATGTTCCACCTGTCGGTGGGTCGCGAGGCCAGGATGGCGAGCTCCACATAGCGCTCGAAGCGATGGGGGAAGGAGATCCCCGTCTGCTTGGCCACTCTCTCCAGCATCTCACCGGTGCGATCGGCATACTTGCCATCGGCAAGCACAATAGTAAGCTTCATCATCTCCTTGCCGAAGGCCTCCAGGGCCGCTCGAGCCACTTTCTTATCCTTACCTTTAAGGCTTTCCACCAGTGCCTTAATATCGCACTGCGCTGTGATCTCATCGACCAGCCCCCGATCAGCATCGAAGGGCAGCACCTTCCTTGGCTCCTCCAGGGTCATCAGTTTTTCCTTTATTGGCTTGGCGTACTTCCAACCCATAGTCATCTCGCATCACCTCCGCTAAAGCCCGCCTGAGGCGGACTAAAGCTCACCTGAATAGCATCTTGTGGGCATACCTTGACACAATCCATGCAGCCGGTACATTTGTCGAAGCGCACCGCTCTCATGATGAAGTGGCTAGGGTCTATCTCACGGAACTTCTGGGGACCCACATCGGTGCCCAGCCCGAGAACATGTGTCGGGCAAATAAGCAGGCACTTGCGGCAGGAGAGGGGTTCTTTACACTTCTCGTCGTTAACGGTGATTGTGGGCAGCATGTTTACTCCTTCTATTCATATTTACCATACGTTTGCCAGAGCGGGAAGGCTGGCCCGCTCCACCAGGGTGATCGCTTCCTGGTCGCACTCCGTAGCGCAAAGCCCGCAGCCAAAACACTGAAACTGGTCGATATAGGCCTTGTTTCTGGTGGGGACGAAGCTGAGCGCTCTGAACTGGCAGCGGTGCACGCAGGAGGCGCAGCCATTGCATAGCTCGGGATTGACCTTAGCCACATAGTGTCCTTTCCACAGGACCTTGATGCCGAGATCGATCACCGTCCTGATGGCGGCACAATCTGGATAGTCGCAGTTGCACAAACCGGCGAGATAGGGGGTGCCAAAGGTGTAGATAGATTGGACAAGGCCCCTCTTGTTCAGCTTGGACAAGACCTCCTTCGCCTCATCGGGGGTGAGGAAGTTAACCCCCCCTCTATAGGTATCGGGCCAGCGCTCCCATTTATACATCCCGGCTCCCATGCCGATGCAGGTGAAGTTCTCCTCATCGGGGAGACCCTCCATGGAGCGGCGACAGGTGCAGGTTATCAGGGAAATGGGATACATGATGTCGGCGATCTTGAGTGCCTCCTCAAGGGTGATCACCTGCCCGAAGTGGGCGAGCCACAAGGCACTCTCGATCTGCTGCTTCAGCCTCTCCACCTCGGCCATATCCCCCCTCTCCCTGGTCTCGAGGAAATCGCGGCCGACAACGGCCATTCCCCCGGCAGCCTGGGGGTTGGCCTCCGCCCCTAATGCCTCGGCCTCCTCCTTTCTAATCTTGTAAAGCCTCCTCGCATAGTTAGCGGGGTTGAAGTACCACCTCTCATACCCATCACCATACTTTTCACACCAATCACACATGACTTACCTCCTTTCTGGGGTAGCATGTCAAAGTTTGCAAGATGCCCGTCCTCGCAACGCTGCGCATAGGTAAAGGCCGAGATAGGAAAGGTCCTCGGTGGGCAGATAGTGAGGGGCAACAGCATCGAAGAGAATGCTAATGGAGGGGGGAACCTCATCATCGCCCAGATAAAGGATACACCCCATAGGGATTTTGGGCAATGCCATAAACCTGAAGGCGGCATCGCCGCTGCGGGTCATTGGTCTGCCCCCTGATGCCTGGGCGGCCTGGCGAAACCCCTCAGCATCGTTGCCGAAGCTCTCAACCAGTGGTCGTATTGCCATATTGGTGAACCTTTGCTCAAAGAGGTGAGCCCCGGGGAGATGACGATAGGTGATCCACATGCCCGATATGGGTGTGCCATCGGCATTTACCAGGTAATGCATTAGTAGTATCTCAAGCCATTGGGGGGGAGGGGTATCGCTTCCTACCTCCGCCACCTTCATCCCGGGAAAGTGGATGGTGAAGGAGCGGTGGAAGAGGGGTATCGTGAACCTTTCCCCATCGAAGCTAGCCCCGCTCATGGAGGCAGCAACAGGGGGGCTGAGCCGCGCCATTTCCTCTCGCGCCTTCTGGTAAGCGATGTCAAGGGCCATCGTTATTAAGTATAATACACACGAAAGAGCGAGGCAACAAGTGCACTTGTTCATATTGTACCCATCCACCTAGAATGTATTTCCGGGGGACACCCCCAGTAGGAGTTCGGTCTCTGGAGAGACCTCCTACGAATTTGAATCCTAGAAGGCGTCTGTGACCCCGATAAATCGG
>CAZOVW010000015.1:0-22888 GCA_964583545.1 uncultured Dehalococcoidales bacterium
ACGCCACTTCCTTTCCCACTTAGCCTACACTTGGGGACCTTAGCTGATGGTCTGGATTGTTTCCCTCTCGCCTGCGGAGCTTATCCCCCACAGGCTCACTCCCAGAGTCTCGAGCCTTGGCATTCGCGGTTTGGTTGGGTTTGGTAAGCTTCTCGCCCCCTAGCACATCCAGCACCCTACCTCCAAGGCTCATCCCTGAGGCTGCACCTAAATGCATTTCGGGGAGAACCAGCTATCTCCGGGTTCGATTGGCATTTCACCTCTATCCACAGTTCATCCCACAGTTTTGCATCACTGGTAGGTTCGAGCCTCCACCCAAGATTTACCTGGGCTTCACTCTGACCATGGATAGCTCACCCGGTTTCGGGTCTAATCGATGCAACTTTGGCCCACCAAATCAAAGACTTAGCGGGGACCCAATTTTGCGCCCTATTCAGACTCGCTTTCGCTGCGGCTCCATCGCTTAAACGACTTAACCTTGCTACACCGATTAACTCGTCGGCTCATTCTTCAATAGGCACGCCATTAGTCCGAATCGCTCGAACCTCTGACTGCTTGTAGGCACACGGTTTCAGGTTCTATTTCACTCCCCTCCCGGGGTTCTTTTCACCTTTCCCTCACGGTACTAGTTCACTATCGGTCGTCAAGGGTATTTAGCCTTGGGATGTGGTCACCCCAGCTTCCCACAGGATTCCTCGTGTCCCGTGGTACTCAAGGACATGTTAGGAGCCTCCCCCTTTCGCCTACGGGACTCTCTCCCTCTGCGGTTGGCCCTTCCAGGCTCCTTCGACTAGGGATCGGTTTGTAACTCCTCGCCCCAACCCGGGTCGGGGCCACCATGCCTTACAACCCCGTAGCTACATAGGCCCCGAGACCACTAAGTAGCTACAGTTTGGGCTGTTCCCCTTTCGTTCGCCACTACTAAGGGAATAATCTCCTTTCCTCGGGGTACTTAGATGTTTCAGTTCCCCCGGTTCCCCCTTCCTAGCCTAAGTGTTCAGCTAGGAGTCCCCCGATTTTATCGGGGTGGGTTGCCCCATTCGGGAATCCCCGGCTAAGCTTGCTAGACAGCTCACCGAGGCTTTTCGCAGTCTTGCCGCGCCCTTCATCAGCCCTTGACACCAAGGCATCCACCGTGCGCCCTTAATCGCTTGACCTACACTAACAGGTGGGCATAACTATATTCAATTTTTAAGGTGCTTTACACAAAAAGAGACGGCTCGATGTAAGCCGCCTCTCAGTTTACATCAGCCCCTAACCTAAGTCAACTATTCAGTTTTCCCTCGCTTCCGCATTGCCAATTATTTATATTACCACACTTAATCCTAATTTGTCAATACCTCAGGGTAGGAGTAGCCTGGAATGAGGTGCCACTCGCTTAGCGGCCAGTAACAAAGCCACGCCTTACCGATGATATTTTCGCGGGGCAGCATCCCCCAATTATGGGAATCGGTGCTATGGTTGCGGTTGTCACCAAGGACGAAGTATTCGCCCTCGGGCACCACCTGGGGGCCATAAGGATATTGAGCTTGAGACTCCTCATTGATATAGGAGGACTCATCTAACGGGAAGGTATCGCCGTTAGTATCGGTGATATAAACCTGACCATCCCTTATCTCGACTGTCTCCCCTGGCAACGCGATCACCCTTTTTATGAGAGTGCGGCTCGGGTCCTGAGGGGAGTGAAATGTAATCACATCGCCCCGCTGGGGATCACCGAACCAGTAGGCTGCCTTAATGACCAGCAGGCGTTGCCCGGTGTGCAGGTTGGGCTCCATGCAGGAGCCATCCACCTCGCGGCTCTCAAATGTGGCTTGCACCGCAAGGAAGATAAGCAGTGCTAATAAAAGGATGGCTAAAACTTCAAGAAGGGTAACCTTCATCATTCGAATCGTTCAGCGCTTTGATTATAACCCATCTATCGAGTCTGTTCCAGTGAAAGGGCCTCTTACTACCCCTTTCCACGAGCCCATGTGTCACCGGTCATGTGGATAAGTACACCATGTTGCACTTTGGTAGGTGTGATGATAGAATTATTCGTACTATAAGCCTTTGATGGAAGCGTCCCGGTTAAAAAACTCGACTGAAAAGGGCGACTACATGGAGCGTGCCCTTTCTTTAGCGAGAGTGGCGCTGGGAAAAACTAGCCCCAATCCCGCAGTGGGGGCGGTGATCGCCAGGGAGGGCGTGATTATCGGCGAGGGCTATACCCAGCCGCCGGGCTCCGCCCATGCTGAGGTGGTAGCTCTGAGGCAGGCAGGGAAGCAGAACCGTGGCGCTACGATGTATGTGACGCTGGAGCCCTGCTGCCACTTCGGGCGCACCCCACCCTGCACCCAGGCGATTATCGAAGGGGGCATTGCCGAGGTGCATATCGCCACCCTCGACCCCAATCCGCAGGTAGCGGGCAAGGGGAAGGCGATGCTGGAGGGTGCCGGGATAAAGACCTTGCTCGGTGAGCATGAGGAGGAGGCCCGGGAGATTAATGAAGCCTATATAAAATTCATCACCACGGGCCGGCCCTTTGTCACCGTAAAATTCGCCATGAGCCTAGATGGCAAGCTCGCTACGGGGACAGGCGATTCCCGGTGGATCAGCAGCGAGGAATCCCGACAATTCGTTCATCGCCTGCGCCTGGCTTCAGATGCCATCATGGTTGGGGTGAACACCATCATTGCCGATGACCCCCGGCTCACCGCCAGAGAGGGGCAGAAGGAGGAGAAATATCCCTTGAGGGTCATCGTGGATAGCAAGGCGCGGACACTACCCACAGCGCAAATATTCAAGGAGCCGGGCATAACTATAGTAGCAACGACTGTTGCTGCTCCCGACAGAGTGAAAAAGCTCAAAAAAGCGGGGGCCGAGGTAGTTGAGTTTTCGTCCAGAGAGGGGCTTGTCGACCTCGAGGAGCTGATTAGGGAGCTGGGGAGAAGGGAGTTTATAAACGTTCTGGTGGAGGGCGGAGGTACCCTCTTGGGCTCTCTTTTCGAGCAGAGGCTGGTGGATAAGGTGGTTGCCTTCATCGCCCCGATGATCATCGGGGGAGAAGAGGCCAAACTGGCCGTCGGCGGAAAAGGCGCAGAAAAAATTGCCCAGGCGCTGCGGCTGAGCCATGTAAAGGTGGAAAGGTTTGGCGACGATGTGATGATCAGCGGGTACATAGGTGGGTGAAAAGATGTTCACGGGGATTATCGAGGAGATAGGCAGGGTTAGGGCGGCTCGCCCGGCGAGGCTTACTCTCACTGCCAAGAAGGTGCTCGAGGATACCGAGCCCGGCGATAGCATCGCCGTAAACGGGGCGTGCCTTACCGTCACTGAGCTCTCACCCCATTCTTTCTCCGTTGATGTAATGCCCGAAACGTTGCGGCGCACCAACCTCGGGGCGCTTCGCTCCGGCGATGGGGTGAATCTGGAGCGCCCCTTGGCGGCGGGCGGGCGCTTTGGGGGGCACTTCGTTCAGGGGCATGTCGACGGCGTGGGCCGGCTGCGCTCGGTTGTGCCAGAGAATGAGGCCCTCCTCTTGAAATTTGAAGCGCCTCAAGAGATAATGAGGTATATAGTTCAAAAAGGCTTCATTGCGGTAGATGGGGTGAGCCTCACTGTGGTAGAATGTAATTCTACCACGTTTAGTGTCTCGCTGGTCACCTATACGCTGGAGAATACCACCCTTGGTGGCAGGAGACCTGGGGATATGGTAAATTTAGAGGTAGACATCATCGCTAAGTATGTGGCGCGACTGAGGGAGGGGGGCGCAGCGATAACCATGGAATTTTTAGCCGAGCATGGCTTCCTTTCCCCACCACGCTAGCTTGGAGGTGGCAATGGGGCTAGCAACAATTCCAGAGGCGATCGAGGACATAAAGGCGGGAAGGTTTGTAATCATCGTCGACGATGAGAGTCGCGAGAATGAGGGCGACCTGGCTATGGCGGCGGAGAAGGTCACCCCGGAGGCGATCAATTTCATGGCGAAGCATGGCCGGGGGCTCATCTGCCTACCTATCATCGGGGAGCGGCTCGATGAACTGAGGATCCCGATGATGGTCGGGGAAAATACCTCAAGGCATGAAACAGCCTTCACCATATCCATCGAGGCAAAACACAGGGTTACTACCGGCATCTCCGCCCACGATCGGGCAGCCACCATCAAAGCGGTGCTCGACCCCAAGACTAAGCCTGAGGACTTAGCGCGCCCCGGTCACACCTTTCCGTTACGGGCCAGGGAAGGCGGGGTGCTGGTGAGGGTGGGGCATACGGAGGCCATCGTGGACCTGGCAAGGCTCGCCGGCCTCTACCCGGCGGGCGTCATCTGCGAGATCCTGGCGGAGGATGGCACCATGGCTCGCTTCCCTGAACTTAAGGCCTTGGCGGAGCGGCACGGTCTGAAGATGGTGAGCATTGCCGAGCTCATCGCCTATCGCCGACGCCATGAGAAGCTGGTTAAGCGGATAGCTCAGGCGAATCTGCCCACCAGATATGGCGATTTTGTTGCCATCGCTTATAAGAGCACCATCGACCCCGATGAGCATGTGGCACTGGTGAAAGGAGACATTTCTGGGGAGGAGCCGGTGCTGGTTCGGGTACATAGTGAGTGCCTCACCGGGGACATCTTCGGCAGCCTAAGATGCGATTGCGGCGACCAGATCGCCCTGGCAATGCAGGCCATCGCCAAGGAGGGCCGGGGGGTCTTCCTCTATATGAGGCAGGAGGGGAGAGGGATCGGGCTTCATAACAAGATCGCGGCCTATGCCCTCCAGGATGAGGGTCTGGACACCGTGGAGGCCAATGAATCGCTGGGCTTCCCCGCTGACCTTCGCGATTACGGCATTGGCGCCCAGATATTGGTGGACCTCGGACTTACGGACATCAGGCTCCTAACCAACAATCCGAAAAAGGTGGTGGGACTTGAGGGCTACGGGCTCAGGGTGGTAGAGACATTGCCTCTCATTGTCAGTCCCAACCCCATTAATCTCCACTATCTGGAGACGAAGCAGCAAAAGATGGGCCACCATCTGAACCTTGAGAGACCAGGTGGTTAGGAGGAACCTTAATCACAAAGGAGGGACAACATGGCAATGAAATTAGCCTTCATGGCGTTAGTGCCTGACGCTGATCCAAGGAAGCATCGATGCACGGTGGAAACCGAATTTGTTGAGCTAATCGTTCAGCTTGTTGCCAACAAGGATCAGGCCCTCGAAAAGGCCAAACAACTGGCAGATGAGGGCTGTGGAGCGATTGAACTTTGCGGCGGCTTTGGCCACAGTATGACAGGCAAAATTGCTGACGCGGTGAGGGGAAAGGCGGCGGTGGGCTCCGTGCGCTTTGACATTCACCCCATCCTAGGAGGCAAGAGCGGCGATGAGGTCTTTTAGACCTAGACTTACCGTGAAAGATGGCGATAAAGGAGGCGATATTGAATAAAAAATATGAAGGGACGCTTCTTGGCGCAGGGCTAAGGTTTGGGGTGGTGCTCTCCCGCTTCAACGATTTCATCACCACCAGGCTTCTTGAGGGGGCGGAGGACGCGTTACTGCGCCATGGCGTCAAGGAAAAGAACATCGAGGTTGCCTGGACCCCGGGCGCTATGGAGATCCCGCTTATCGCCAAGAAGATGGCGGAAACGGGGAGCTATTCTGCCATTATCTGTCTGGGCGCGGTAATCAGAGGGGAGACACCCCACTTTGACTATATCGCCACCGAGGTAACTAAGGGGATCGCACAGGTTGGCTTGCAGACAGGGCTACCAGTGATCTATGGTGTGATCACCGCAGACACCCTGGAGCAGGCCATCGAGCGAGCGGGGACGAAGCTGGGTAATGCCGGCTTTCAGGCCGCGGAAAGCGCCATCGAGATGGCGAACCTGATTCAGGCGATTACTCAGTGACCTTATAGACCTTGTCCCCTCGCCTCACCCGCTCAGGGACCTTGACCCCCACGGCATCCCCCGGCTTGCCTTTTTTTACCGGTACATTGTTGATTTCCATTGAATCAACGATGAACTCCAGGTCGGTGGTGTGCCCCTGGATGTGGATCTTATCCCCAACCTTGAGCGGCGCGGTGAGTTCGATCCCGGCCACCACCGGTCGGGCAAAAAAGTCGCTTACCCTGCCAACTTCCTCTTCCACCATAAAAATCTCCTCCTTTTTTCGGACTAGTATACCTATTTCCCAGAGGTAAATCAATATTTTCCAGAGTCGAGTTTTCGAACTCTTACTACCCACCCACCCTGAGATGTATCTCTGCTCCGACAAGGTCGGAGAGTCACTAGCCTATATGAACGAGATCGTGTCTCTTTGGCTGACCTCTTGACATGGTGCGCTCGTTAATTTATAATTAGAACGCATGTGCGATAAAGAACGGAAAATCCTTCATGTTGACCTCGATGCCTTTTTTGTCTCCGTGGAGCAGGTGCTGAAACCCGAGCTACGGGGCAAGCCGGTGGTGGTTGGTGGTGAGCCTGGTGCTCGCGGTGTGGTGGCCTGCGCCTCCTATGAGGCGAGGGCCTATGGAATTTGTGCCGGCATGCCGCTTACCAGGGCCTATCGCCTCTGCCCCCATGCCATTTTCCTAAAAGGGAGCTTTCCTCGCTATCGCGATGCCTCGGCAAGATTTATCGGCGTCCTCGCCGATTTCACCCCTCAGCTTGAGCCGACGGGGCTTGATGAGGCTTATCTCGACCTCACCGGTTTTGAGCCTATTTATGGCCCTAGTTCGGAGGCGGCGTTAAGGATGAAACAGCGGATAAAGGACGAGATAGGGGTCACGGCCTCTATTGGCATTGGCACCTCGAAACTGGTAGCCAAGATTGCCTCCGACCTGGCAAAGCCGGATGGGCTGGTTGAGGTAGCACCTGGGGAGGAGCGCCTTTTTCTCGCCCCGCTCTCCATCGCCAGGCTCCCCTGCGTGGGACCAAAGACGGAGCAATTGCTGAAGAGGCTGGGGGTCACCACCATCGGGGAGCTCGCCGATCTATCTGTCCCTCCCCTCAGCCTCGGCGCCCTGGGGGAGGTGCTCCACCGCTATGCCCGGGGCATCGATGAACGGGAGGTTGAGCCTCCTCAAGCTGCCAAATCGATAAGCCGGGAGACCACCTTCATCGGGGATACCCTGGACTATCCCTTCCTAAAGGCGACCCTGCGTTACCTCAGTGAACGGGTGGGCGCGGAGCTGCGCCGCGAGGGGAGAAGGGCGAGATGCATCACGCTAAAGCTCAGGTATGCCGATTTTGACACGATCACCCGCAGTCGCACCCTGAAGGGGGCGATAAATGCCGACCAGGCGATCTTCGATGTTGGGGTTACGCTCCTGGGGAGGGCACTCTCGCAACGGCGGCAATTGGTGCGCCTTATTGGCATCGGGGTATCAAGCCTGAGCGGCGAGGAAAGGCAGCTCAGCCTGCTGGATTCATTTGGTGAGCACGGGGAGCGCCTGGATAGGGTTATCGACTGCCTTCGCCATCGGTATGGCTTCACCGCAATTCAGCGGGGACAGACCTTGCCCCTTAAAGAAACCTTTCCCACCGAAAAGGGCGACTACCTGCTCGCCACCCCCTCTCTCTCCCGCTAGCATACCTCTTGCCCGAGTCGAGTTTTCGAACTCTTACCACTCACCCACCATGAGATATGTTTCTGGGAACTCCCCCTTTCCACAAGCCCATGTGTCACTAATCACCTGAACGGGTAGATTTCCTTGACAGGTATACGGCGTAGTGTGTTACTATAGTTTTCTGTTGGATAAAACTGTATCGTGAGGTATAATAATTAATGGGGTGTTAGGCAAATTGGGGGAAACTACGGAACTGGTTGAAAAGATGCTCACCGGGAGCGATCAGTCCCTGGCCCGGTTGATTACCATGGTAGAACGGAATGCCCCGGAGGTGCCCGAGATCATGGGCCAGATCAACCCCCGCCTGGGGAAGGCCTATTTTGTGGGCGTTACCGGTCCCCCTGGAGGGGGCAAGAGCACCGTGGTGGATCGGTTGACGGCGCTGATGAGGGCGGATGGTCTTTCGGTAGGGGTGGTCGCCTGCGACCCCTCCAGCCCTTTCTCCGGCGGCGCGGTGCTGGGCGACCGCATCAGGATGCAGCAGCACTATCTGGATAAAGGAGTTTTTATCCGGAGCATGGCCACCAGAGACAGTCGGGGGGGACTATCTCCCACCACCAAGGAAGTGCTCAAGCTCATGGATGCCTTCGGCAAGGACTTCGTTCTGGTGGAAACGGTGGGCGTAGGGCAGACGGAGCTTGACATTATGGATGCTGTGGACACCGTGGTGGTGGTGCTGGTCCCGGAGGCAGGGGATGCCGTCCAGATGATGAAGGCCGGGATTCTGGAGATCGCCGATATATTTGTGGTCAACAAGGCGGACCGGGAAGGGGCGGATTATTTAGTGGCGGAGCTGAAGCAGATGCTTCGCTTCAACCCGAAGCATTCCTGGTGGGAGGTTCCGGTGTTTACCACCCAGGCGGTTAATAACATCGGAATCGAGGAGCTATATCGGGAGATCGGAAACCATCGGCGGGCGCTGGAAAAAGAGGGGCAACTCGCCGTTCGCCGCCAGGCGCAGCGGAAGGGAGAATTCCTGGAAGTCGTGGAGCGGACCGTCAGGGAGCGGATTCTGGCGTTGATAAGGAAGAATGAGCAGCTCACTGCAGCCATGGAACGGGTGGAGCGGGGGGAGATCGACCCTTATTCCGCAACCGATGAACTCCTCAACAGCAAGGCCCTTCATCAAACGTGGCGTGATGCACTGGAGCGGGAAGGATAGATTGAAAGACGGAAAACTTCTAGCGGAGCTTGAGCGAATCTTCCACCCCAGGGGTGTGGCGATCGTGGGGGCCTCCAACAGGGAGGGGAATTTAGGGCGCTTTTTCCTAGATGGCTTTATCAAATTGGGATTTGAAAAGCTCTATGTGGTGCACCCCAGCGAGAAGGAGGTCAGCGGGGTAAAGGCTTATCCCTCGGCGCAGGAGATTCCGGGGGAGGTGGACCTGGCGGTGGTGTTTTCTCCCCATGAAACGGTACCTCGTGTAGTAAGGGAATGCACTATGAAGGGCATTAAGGGGGTGGTAATCTGCACCTCGGGATTTGGGGAGAAGGACAGCGAGGGGAGAAGGCTGGAGCAGGAGGTGGTGGAGATTGCGCGGCAGAATGGCACCAGGCTCATCGGGCCAAACTGCGTCGGGATATACTGCCCCTCATCGCGGTTAGCAAATTTTGGCTTCGTTCCTAAAGAAAGTGGCCCGGTGGGCATGATCTCCCAGAGTGGCTCCCTTTCGGTGATGTTCATCGTGGCGGAGGCGGCGCGAGGAATCAAGTTCAGCAAGGTGGTGAGCTGTGGCAATGAATGCGACCTCAACGCCGCCGACTTTTTAGCATACCTGGGGCAGGATCTGGAGACGAGGATCATCCTGGCCTATCTGGAGGGGGTTAGGGATGGCAGGAGGTTCTTTCAGCTTGCCCGGGAAGTCTCAATGGAAAAGCCCATCATCGTGTGGAAGGGGGGCACTACCGAAGTAGGGGCGCGGGCCGCCGCCACTCACACCGGAGCCCTCGCTGGCAACGCCGATATATGGAGGGCTGCCGTTGCCCAAACAGGCATGATCGGCGCCAACAGCGCTGAGGAGCTACTGGATTGTCTTGAGGCCTTTTACTTCCTTCCTCTCCCTCAGGGAAGTAGGGTTGCTATAGTAACTTCAATGGGGGGGCTGGGGGTGGCCATTGCCGATGCCTGTATCGAATGCGGGCTGGAGATTGCTGCGTTTTCAGCACATACTAGGAGGAGGCTTGAGGAGGTTATCCCTCCTGTGGGCACCTGCACCGATAACCCCGTCGACCTGGGGATGCCATCAATTTTTGACCCGCAATTGTATATCGATGCCATCGCGGCGCTGGGTAAGGATGATAATGTCGATATGTTGATCATCACCAGCGGTAGCTGGAAATCCGATTATACCCAGAGGGTGCTAGAGGTGGTGGGTGGGATGGAAAAGCCAATAGTCTTCGTCACCACGCCAGCCCTGAAGACGGTGATGGAGGAGCCTCTGCCCACCAGGGGGATCGCCTTCTACCCCGATGGCCACAGGGCCGCCATGGTCCTGGGCAAGATGGTGGCGTATCAGCGTTTCCGCTCTGGTGACTGAGGTGGGCGGCCTTGGCTGATAAGGTGCTCCTGATAAACCCCAACCAAATGAAGCCGCCGGTAGCTCCCCTCGCTTTGGATTATCTCGCCTCTGCCCTTGGCGAGAGCGGTTTTGAGGTTGACCTACTCGACCTATGCTTTTTCGAACATTTCGTCCCAGAGATCGAGCGCTACCTTTCCCAAAATAGCGTCTTCGCTATCGCCATCACCCTGCGCAACACCGACGATACCTGTTTTGCCACTCAGGATTTCCTCGTCCCCAGGCTCAAGGAGATGACCGATTGTCTTCGGATATATACCTCCGCCCCCTTGATCCTTGGCGGGTCGGGGTTCTCTATCATGCCTGAGTCTATTCTCCACTACTGCGGCCTTGACCTGGGAATCTGGGGTGAGGGTGAATACTCCATGCCTTTGCTGGTCGAGAGAATTGTGGCCAAGGAGGACTACCGAGACGTGCCAGGCCTGGTGTATCGGTCGAGAAAAGGCTTCTCTCGCAATCCCCCAAAATACCTCGATCTGAAGAATATGCCCACCCCCGAACGAAACGCTGTGGACAACCGCCGTTACTTTTTAGAAGGAGGCATGGGCAGCATCGAGGCGAAGCGAGGCTGCTCCAAGCGATGCATCTACTGCACTGACCCCCTGGCAAAGGGGAGAAGGGTTCGCTGTCGCTCCCCAAAGGGCGTGGTCGATGAGATCGGGACGCTGCTCAAGGTAGGGATCAACCACTTCCACTTTTGCGATAGCGAGTTCAATCTTCCGCCCGATCATGCCCGGGATGTCTGCCTTGAAATCATTAGAAGAGGATTTAGTGCTAAGATAAGGTGGTACGCCTATTGTAGCCCTGTTCCCTTTAGTGAGGAGCTTGCCGTTCTGTTCGAGAGAGCAGGGTGCGCTGGAATCGACTTCGGCGTCGATAGCGCAAATGGCCGTATGCTTCGCACCTTAGGCCGGGACTTCGCAGTCGAGGAGGTGGCGCGCACTGCTCAACTCTGCCACCGCCAGGGCATTATTTTTATGTATGACCTACTCCTCGGCGGGCCCGGGGAGACCCGGGATTCGTTTAGGGAGACCATCGAGACAATGAAAAGGCTCTCCCCCTCCAGGGTTGGCGCCAGCCTGGGGGTGCGCATCTTCCCTGAAACGGGGCTGGCGGCGATGGTGCGAAAGCAAGGGCCAATTGAGCAAAACCAAAATCTTCAGGGCGCTATGGACGAAAAATTCTTTGCCCCCGTCTTCTATCTGTCCTCGGCCCTGGGGGAAGATGCCCCTGAGTATCTGGCCAGTCTTGTCGCTGGTGATGAGCGGTTTTTTTCGAACTTTCCCGACGCTGGGAATAAAAATTACAATTACAATGAGAACACTCTGCTGGTACAGGCTATCAGGGATGGCTATCGAGGGGCCTTCTGGGATATCCTGAGAAGGCTTGGGGAGAAGGGATAATTAGCCTTCCTTGATCTCCTTCAAGATGATTTACATTGATGGGTCGGCAAAGTCGGGAAGCGGCACTATGGTGCGATACGCGGTAGCCCTCTCTTCCCTTCTCAGTGAAGAGCTGTGCATAAAGAATATTAGGGCGAAGAGGGATAAGCCAGGGCTGCGCCCGCAACACCTTGCCGCAGTGATGGCCTGTGCCCAGATGTGCAGTTCCCGTGTTGAGGGGGCAGTAGTGAACTCCAAGGAGATCGTCTAT
Source organism: uncultured Dehalococcoidales bacterium (assembly GCA_964583545.1). Lineage (GTDB taxonomy): Bacteria > Chloroflexota > Dehalococcoidia > E44-bin15 > E44-bin15 > CAZOVW01. The sequence continues at coordinate 11,832 of CAZOVW010000015.1, forward strand.
ATACCGGGAGGGAAGATAAAGGGTGGCCATTACCAGTGGGAAATCGGCACTGCCGGCTCGACCACCCTGCTGGTAATGACACTGCTCCCGCTTGCCCTCTTTGCTGAAGAGGAAACTGTGTTAAGAATATCAGGAGGACTCTTTCAAGACTTCGCTCCGTCGGCTCATCATATGCAGTATGTATTCTTCCCCACTTTGGAGAAGATGGGCATCGAGGCGGAGCTAGAGGTAATTCGTCCAGGCTACGTCCCTAGGGGGGACGGCATCATTCAGGTCAATATAAAGCCGATAAGCAATGGTATAAAGCCTTTGAAGTTGCTCAAGCAGGGGAAGGTTAAAGAAGTGACCGGGCTCGCCCTTTCATCCCACTTGAGACAGCAGAGGGTTAGCCAGAGAATGGCAAAACAATGCCGGAGAATCCTTGCCGAAAAGGGGTATCGTGCCAGAATTGAAACCTTATCGGATGAAGCCGCCTTGCAGGCGGGGGCTAGTCTGGCTCTGTGGGCGGAGACTGATTCTGGTTGCTTGCTGGGTTCTGACCAAGCAGGGAAGAGGGGGCGCAGTTCCGAAGAAATTGGTAAGTATGTAGCTCGAAGCCTGTTAGAAGACTTAGAGAGGGGTGCCACAGTGGATAGGTACCTGGCGGACCAGTTGATTATCTACGCTGCCCTCGCTGGCGGAGCCACAGAATTCATTATACCTTGCCTCACTGAGCATGTGGATGCCAATCTCTGGCTGGTGGAGAAGTTTGGAGCGAGAACCAGACTTGAAGGTAACACTTTGCATATAGAGGGGCTTGGTTATAGCAGGTGGTCAAAGACTGACTAATTTAGGACACAAAGCGGGGGCAAAACAAGTAGTAAGCCATGAAAGGTTATCGCACCCCATCTTGGTTCCGTATGAAAGGCTTGCTTAAGAAGAGGCAAGCAAAGGCTCAGAGGGACAATCCCAAGGCATCCAAATCCATGAAGACACGGAGGAGGTGATGATTAAATGCCAACTTGCGGCGAGTGCAAACTGCTTGTACCGAACCCAAAGGGGGAAGGATTTAGGTGTATCGGCAAAAGGTGTGGAGCTACAAAAATGACCCCTGAGACGGATGCTAGTAAGTGTAAGAAATTTGAGAAGAAATAGTGGCGAGCAAAGGAGGGACGAAGAGGTGAATCACCCGAACGAGCACACTCCTTTGACAATACCCAAAGCCTAATGTAGAATGGCTGTGGGGCGAGGGAATGCAGAGATACGATGTGATCATCGTGGGCGGTGGGCCGGCGGGCATCTTCACCGCCCTGGAACTTTGTCAAGCCTCAGGCCTGAGCATCCTGCTCCTTGAGGAAGGCAAGGACATCAATTCCCGCACCTGCCCCTTCATAAATGAAGGAATTAGCTGCCCCCCCTGCTCCCCATGCGACCTGGTCAGCGGACTGGGGGGCGCCGGGGCCTATAGCGATGGCAAGCTCACCCTGTCCTCGGAGGTGGGCGGGAGGCTCAAAGACTACCTCGGCCTGGAGCGGACGCAGGAACTCGTCCACTACGTTGACAGCATCTATCTCAAGTTTGGGGGCTCGAGCAGGGTCTATGGCACCGGAGAGGAAGTAGATGAGCTTCGGCACCGGGCAAGCCTGGCCGACTTGCGCCTCATCCCGATGACCGTGCGCCACCTGGGAACGGATCACTCCCGCTCCGTGCTTAGGGGGATGCGTGACTTCCTGCTAAATCGTGTCGAAATAAAAGTGGGCACCGCAGCGCGCACCATCCTCACCGAAAAGAGGGTGGTCACGGGAATTGAGACCAAGGACGGCGAGAGATACAAGTGTCGCTATCTGATCATCGCCCCGGGCAGGGAGGGGGCTGATTGGCTCGTCCATGAGGCCGAGCGCCTGAGGCTCACCCTTCAGATTAACCCCATCGATGTAGGGGTCAGGGTGGAGGTGCCCGAAGCGGTCCTCAGGGAGTTAACCGACGCCCTATATGAGTGCAAGCTGGAGTATTATTCCAAAGCCTTCGACGACCGGGTCAGAACCTTCTGCATGTGCCCCGCAGGGGAGGTGACCATGGAGTCCACCGGGGGCAGTGACCCGGTGACCACAGTAAATGGCCATAGCTACGCGGAACGCAGGACAAGCAACACCAATTTTGCCCTCCTGGTGAGCACCACCTTCACCGAGCCCTTCCGCGACCCCATCTCCTATGGTCGATACCTCGCTCGCCTGGCCAACATCCTGAGCAGCGGCGTGATTGTGCAGCGCTTCGGCGACCTGATGGAGGGGCGGCGCTCCACCAAAGAGCGCATCGAAAGGGGCAATGTCCAGCCCACCCTCCAGAGCGCGACCCCAGGCGATCTGAGCTTCGCCCTCCCCTATCGCCACCTGAAAAGCATTATCGAGATGCTCACCGCCATGGACAGGCTTGCCCCGGGCGTGGCCTCACGCCATACCCTCCTTTATGGGATCGAGGTCAAATTCTATTCCTCGCGCCTTGCCCTCAGTGAGGGCCTGGAGAGCGAGATCGCTAATATGTTTGCCGCAGGGGATGGCGCCGGGGTGAGCCGCGGTCTTGTCCAGGCATCGGCCTCGGGCGTGGTAGCAGCCAGGGAGATAATGAAGCGAGCGGGGACCCCTTCCTAGCGCCATGGAATTGTTCCCCCCAAAATCATCTGAACAGGCAAAAAACTATTGACAAATTTGAAGTTTCGTGGTAAGATTTATAATTTGCGAATGATGACCTCAGTTTCGCACTTAATTCCTCAGCGCCTTTAGCTTCCGTTGAATTGTTTATTTCAGGAACTATTGTCTCTTTTTCAAGTGTTTTAGGATGATCGCTACATTTTCAGTGCCCCAAAAAGCAGCGCCCAGGAAATCCTATGCCAGGATCCCCCATATCCTGGAACTGCCCAATTTAATCCAGATTCAGCTAAACTCCTACCGCCGGTTTTGCGACCAGCAGCCTGACAAGGAGAATCCTGAGGAGAAGGGCGGGCTGAGGTCGCTTTTCGATGAGCTCTTCCCCATCCAAGACTTCACCGGCTCTCGGTTCGAGTTACGTTTCCTCAGCTACGGGTTTGGCGAGAAGAACAAGGCTCAGATGCCCCTCTTTGAAGATGATGATTCTTTCTGGCGCTATATGCGAGATGCCGTCCCCCCGAAACACTCGGAGCAGGAATGCCGTGAGCGTGATGTAACCTGCGCCGTCCCTCTCTATGTTAGGGTACAACTGGTGATTAAGGAGGACGGGGTGATCAAGGAGCAGGACATCTTCATGGGTGATTTCCCCTTGATGACGCCGAAGGGAACCTTTGTCATTAACGGGGCGGAACGGGTAGTGGTAAGCCAGCTGATCCGCTCGCCGGGGGTTTACTTCACCTTGGAGCAGGAGGTGACCAGCGGGCGCCAGCTTTGCTTTGCCAAGCTTATTCCAGAGCGCGGTGCCTGGCTGGAGTTCGAGACCAGCAGCAAGGACATGATCTCAGTAAAGATCAATGGAAAACGAAAGATCCCCGTTACCACCATGCTGCGCGCCATCGGCTATGGCAGCGATGAGGAGCTTTTGGCGCTCTTTGAGGAGGTGGATGAGGACCATCACTTTATCCAGGCAACCATGGAACGCGACCCCTTGGTGAGGAGCAGGGAAGGGGCGCTTATTGAGTTTTATCGGCGTCTGAGGCCGGGCGACCCCCCTTCTATGGAAAACGCCCAAAAACTGATCGATAACCTCCTCTTTAATTCCCGCCGCTACAACCTGGGCAAGGTTGGTCGCCACAAGCTGAACAAAAGGCTCGGGCTTGACCTGTCCCTGGGCCAGCAGGTACTCACCAAGGAGGACCTGGTGGAGATTGTGCGGTGCATCATCAAGGTGAACAAAGGCGATGATTTCCCCGATGACATCGACCATCTGGGGAATCGGCGGGTGAGGACAGTGGGGGAGCTGATCCATAATCAGTTCCGAATAGGGCTACTTCGCATGGAGCGGGTGATCAAGGAGCGGATGAGCATTATCGACCCCAAATCGGTGACCCCCAGCGCGCTGATCAATGTACGCCCGGTGGTCGCGGCGATGCGGGAGTTCTTCGGGGCCTCCCAACTCTCCCAGTTTATGGATCAAACCAACCCCCTGGCGGAGCTCACCCATAAGCGGCGGGTCTCCGCCCTGGGGCCTGGGGGGCTTTCGCGGGAGCGCGCTGGCTTTGAGGTGAGGGATGTTCATCATTCCCACTATGGCAGGATCTGCCCCATCGAGACCCCTGAGGGGCCTAATATCGGCCTTATTGGGTCGCTTGCCACCTACAGCATCATCGATGAATATGGGCTCATCGAGACCCCTTACCGAAGGGTGATCAGGGAGCTGGAGAACAGTTCTCCGGACCTGGTGGGGCGGACGGTGGCGGAGAAGGTCTTCGACGATGCGGGGCATTCCCTGGTGAAGCCCGGTACCCTGGTCACAGCAAAGATTGCACCGCGGGTGGCTGAGCTGCCGGCGCGGCAGATCAGGGTGGTGCCCTTTGTCTCCGATGAGGTCATCTATTTCTCTGCGGATGAGGAGGAGCAATACGCCATCGCTCAGGCAAATGAGCCCCTGGATGAGCGGAATCAGTTTGTCAACGAGAAGATAGAGGTGAGGCGAGGGAGCAGGTTCTTCGAGGAGGTGCCGGAGAAGGTAGAATACATGGATGTCTCGCCGAAGCAGATCGTGAGCGTTTCCACCGGCCTGATCCCCTTCCTGGAGCACAATGATGCGAACCGCGCGCTCATGGGTTCGAACATGCAGCGCCAGGCCGTGCCGTTGATCTGCCCTGAGTCCCCGCTCATTGGCACTGGCATGGAGGCGCAGGCTGCCTATGACAGTGGCCAGGTGACCATTGCCGAGCGCGATGGTGAGGTGACCTCGGTCACCGCAGAGGAGATTGTGGTACGGGATGAAGGGGGGGAGGAGCATAGCTATCCCCTGACGAAATTCGCCCGCTCAAACCAAGGGACCTGCATCAACCAGCATCCCCTGGTCGCTAAAGGGGAGTGGGCAAGCAAGGGCCAGATACTGGCCGATAGCTCCTCTACAGACCACGGAGAGCTCGCTTTGGGGCGGAATGTCCTCTGTGCCTTCATGAGTTGGGAGGGTTATAACTTCGAGGATGCGATGGTAATCAGCGAGAGCCTGGTTCGGGAGGACAAATACACCTCAATTCACATCGAGAAGCATGAGATCGAGTCCCGGGACACAAAATTGGGGGCGGAGGAGATCACCAGGGATATACCTAATATCGGCGAGGAGAGCCTCAGGAACCTCGATGAGGATGGTATTGTGCGGGTCGGCGCTGAGGTGAAGCCCGGGGACATCTTGGTGGGGAAGATCACCCCTAAGGGGGAAACAGAACTCAGCGCGGAGGAGAAGCTGCTGCGCGCTATCTTTGGGGATAAAGCCAGGGACGTAAAGGACTCCTCGCTAAGGGTGCCTCATGGGGAGTGGGGTAAGGTTATCGATGTCAAGGTGTTCTCTCACGAATCTCACGCGGAGCTTCCGCCGGGGGTTAATCAACTGGTGCGGGTGTGGGTGGCGCAATGGAGGAAGGTCTCTGAAGGGGACAAGATGTCGGGGCGACACGGCAATAAAGGGGTGATCGCTCGCATATTGCCCCCTGAGGACATGCCCTTCCTGCCGGATGGCCGGCCGGTGGAGCTTATTCTCAATCCTGTCGGTGTCCCCTCCAGGATGAACCTGGGACAGGTGCTGGAGGCCCATCTGGGATGGGCAGCACATACACTAGGGTTTAAGGTGCTTTCGCCGGTATTCGACGGTGCTGATAACGAGGACATTGAGGATGCCCTGGCTCAGGCATGGATTGCCCAGCGCGCGGGGGCGCTTAACCCCGATCCCGAGGAAAAAAACCACTTCGACCTGGAGCAGGCGAAGGCGTGGCTGGAGGAGCGGGGCTATGATAGCACGCGGGTCTTCAGCGATGAGTATCGCGGGGAGGCGAAACGGGCCTGCCTCAGGTTGTGGCTGGAAGATAGTGGGGTCAGCGGCGAGGGGCTCAGCGATGAGGAGTTGATGGCGGCGGCGGAGCGGGTTTCCTTGGAGAAGGGGCTTCCCCTGCCCATCTGGGGGAAGACTATCCTTTACGATGGACGCACTGGAGAGCCCTTTGACCAGCCGGTGACCGTCGGCTATATTTACATGATGAAGCTAAGCCACCTCGTTGAGGATAAGGCCCATGCCCGCTCTACAGGATCCTACTCCCTGATCACCCAGCAGCCCTTGGGTGGGAAGGCCCAGTTCGGCGGGCAACGCTTCGGTGAGATGGAGGTTTGGGCTCTGGAGGCCTATGGTGCCGCTCACGTGCTTCAGGAACTCCTGACCGTTAAGTCAGATGATGTGGCTGGTCGGGCGAAGACCTATGAGTCCATCATTAAGGGAGATGCTATCTGGGAGCCGGGGGTACCAGAATCCTTCAAGGTGCTGGTCAAGGAACTCCAGAGCTTAGGGCTTGCGGTGGAGGTCTTAAATGAGGAGGAGGAGAGCGTAGCCCTCGTCGAGGATTTGGGGGGAGAAATTCCGGGGTGGCAGGTACCAAGACTTGAAGGGAGATAGCAGTGCTTGAGGTTAACGATTTTAGCGCGGTACGGATCTCTCTGGCCTCGCCGGAGCAGATCAGGAGTTGGTCCTGGGGTGAGGTAACTAAGCCCGAGACCGTCAACTATCGCACCCTGAAGCCGGAGCGAGATGGGCTTTTCTGTGAGCGTATCTTTGGGCCGACAAAGGATTTTGAGTGTTACTGTGGCAAGTATAAAAAGGTGCGCTACCGGGGCATTGTCTGCGATAAATGTGGCGTGGAGGTGGCCCGCGCCAAGGTGCGCCGGGAGAGGATGGGGCACATTGAGCTGGCCGCTCCGGTGAGCCACATCTGGTTTGTAAAGGGGACGCCAAGCAGCTTGGGACTCCTGTTAGACATTTCCCCGCGAAACTTGGAGCGGGTGCTTTACTTTGCTCAGTATATCGTTACCGATGTGGATGACAAGGCGCGAGATGAGGCGATAGGGCGAACGCGGGAGGAGATTACCAAGCTTGAGTCTCACGGGGTAGCCAGCGAAGAAAAGTCAATCGAGGAGGAAGGGCAGCAACTATGGGAAGCGCTTAACGCCAGGATCGATGAGCTGGAGGAGCTTCACCGTCTGATGCTGCTTACCGAGAGCAGGTATCACGAGCTCAAGGATAGGTATCCTGATGTGTTCAAGGCTGGCATGGGGGCTGAGGCGATCCTCGACATCCTCTCCAACCTCAATTTAGCGGAGCTTCGCGAAACCCTCTATCAGGAGATCCGCTCCAGCACTGGGCAGCGCAGGAAGAAGGCTACTAAAAGGATCAAGGTGGTTGAGGCGCTCCGGAGGAGCGGGAATAAGCCGGAGTGGATGATCTTAACCGTGCTGCCAGTACTCCCCCCGGATCTTCGTCCTATGGTTCAGCTAGACGGGGGGAGATTTGCCACCTCAGACCTCAACGACCTTTATCGGCGGGTGATCAATCGCAACAACAGGCTGCGGCGACTCCTCGATCTAGGCGCCCCTGAGATCATCGTGCGCAACGAGAAGCGGATGCTCCAGGAGGCCGTGGACTCCCTCATCGACAACGGCCGGCGAGGGCGAGCCATCACCAGCGCCGGCAATCACAAATTGAAGTCGCTATCGGATATGCTTCGGGGGAAGCAAGGGCGCTTCCGCCAGAACCTGCTGGGCAAGAGGGTAGACTATAGCGGGCGCTCGGTGATTGTGGTTGGCCCGGAACTGAAGCTCCACCAGTGTGGCTTGCCCAAGAGGATGGCCCTGGAGCTCTTCAAACCCTTTGTGATGCATCACCTGATCCTCCAGGGCTATGCCCATAACATCAAAAGCGCCAAACGGCTGGTGGAACGGGAGCGGGCGGAGGTCTGGGACGCGTTAAATGTAGTGATCAAGGAAAGGCCGGTGCTGTTAAATCGCGCCCCCACCCTTCATCGTCTGGGCATTCAGGCCTTTGAGCCAGTCTTGATCGATGGCAACGCCATTCAGCTTCACCCCTTAGTCTGTTCCGCCTTCAATGCTGATTTCGATGGCGATCAGATGGCGGTTCATGTGCCCCTTTCCAAGGCTGCTGTTCTCGAGGCCAGAGAGGTAATGCTGGCCCCCTATAACATGCTCCTGCCTAGCTCCGGTGAGCCGGTGGTCACGCCCACCCTGGACATAGTTTTGGGCTGCTTCTATCTTACCATGCTCAAGCCCGGGGCTAAAGGGGAGGGGATGGTCTTCAGTAGCTTTGAGGAGGCAAAACTGGCCCATGAGCTGGGGTTCATCGATCTGGGGGCGGAGATCGAGGTCAGGGATGAGGGTGGGGAGTGCAGAAAAACCAGTGTTGGCCGCATCCTCTTTAATGAGGTGCTCCCCAAGGAGCTTGGCTTCTTCGATGAGGTGATGGATAAGCAGTCCCTGAAGCAGGTGATCGCTGATTGCTATAAACTCCTGGGGAATGAAGGGGCTGCTGAGGTGGCCGACAATATCAAAAGCCTGGGGTTTCGCTATGCCACCAGGTCTGGAACCACCATCGCCATGAATGACATAGAAACCCCGGAGTGCAAGGAGGAGCTCCTGAAAGATGCGGAGAGAAGGGTGGCCGAGGTGGAGAAGCAGTTCCAGCGGGGGCTGATCACCGAGGATGAGCGCTATACGAGCACCGTGGAGCTCTGGTCAGAGGCCACGCATAAAATGGATGATGCCATCGCTGAGTCTCTGGATCGCTACGGCTCCATATTCCTCATGGCGGCCTCTGGTGCCAAGGGGAATATCGCCCAGATCAGGCAGATGGCCGGCATGCGAGGCTTGATGACCGACCCATCGGGGAGGATTATCGATCTCCCCATCCGCTCAAGCTTTCGTGAGGGCTTAACGGCGCTGGAGTACTTCATCTCCACCCATGGTGCTAGAAAGGGGCTGGCGGACACCGCGCTGCGGACTGCGGACAGTGGCTACCTCACCAGGCGGCTCATCGATGTCGCCCAGGATTTGATCGTTCTTGAGGAAGACTGTGGCACCACTGCTGGTATTTGGATTTACGAGGCATCGGAGAAGCGCATCCTGGCACCCTTCGCGGAGCGCATCTTGGGGCGAATTGCCGCCGCCAAAATAATTCACCCCCAAAGCGGGGAAACCATCGCGGAGCGAAACGAGGAGATCGATGAGGAGAAGGCCAAGGAGATCGCCCAAGCGGGGATCACTAAGGTCTACGTCAGGTCACCGCTGAGCTGCCAATCGAGGCATGGTGTCTGCCAGCGCTGCTACGGGAGGAGCCTGGCGCGCGGACACTTGGTTAATATAGGAGATGCGGTGGGCATTATCGCTGCCCAGAGCATCGGCGAGCCGGGAACCCAGCTAACCTTGCGCACCTTCCATACTGGAGGGGTCGCCGGACTGGACATCATCAGCGGCCTTCCGCGCGTGGAGGAACTCTTCGAGGCTCGCTCCCCGAAGGTTCAGGCGATCGTCTCCGAGATCGACGGCCAGGTGAAGATTGTGGAGGCTGAGGGGGAGCGCAGGATTAGGATGGAAAGCTCCGAGCTTTATCGCGATGAATACCGGTTGCCTCCCGGATGGAAGGCCAAGGTTAGTAGTGACCAGTGGGTAGATGTGGGGGAGGTGCTCGCGGAGCCGGGGGATGGGCAGCGGGCCCTGACAGTAGAGGCCACTCCCCCCATCGCCAGGGTGGCCGGGAGGGTGAGTGTGGAGCAGGATCAGCTCGCCATCTCGTATGAAGAGAAGGAGGAGCGGGAATATCCTGTCCCGGCCGCATCCCACATTGTCGTAGAGCCAGGCACTTGGGTCCAGGCGGGGCAACAGCTTACTGAGGGGCTCGTTAATCCCCAGGACCTGCTGCGTATTATGGGCAAGGAGGCAGTCCAGCAATACCTGGTGGATGAGATTCAGCAGGTTTATCGCACCCAGGGGGTAAATATCAATGACAAGCATATTGAGATCATTATTCGCCAGATGCTGCGCAAAGTTCGCATCGATGCCCCTGGGGACACCGAGCTACTTCCAGGGGAGCTGGTGGACCGCTTTGTTTATGAGGACATCAATGCCAAGGTGCTGGCGGAGGGTGGAGAGCCAGCCACCGCCCAGCCAGTGCTTTTGGGGATCACCAAGGCATCGCTGAATACCGATAGCTTTCTTTCGGCCGCCTCCTTCCAGGAGACCACCAGGGTGCTTACCGGGGCTGCGGTGTCCGGGAAGACGGATAAACTTTTGGGGCTAAAAGAGAACGTGATTATCGGTAAATTGATCCCGGCACGCTGTTCTCTCTCCCCAAAAGCCGAGGCCCTGCTGGCCCCTCACCAACCCTTAGCCCTCGAGGAGGAGCTAGCTGTTGATCAGGGCAGCTAGGTAGCCCGCCCCGAAGCCGTTGTCGATGTTAACCACCGATACCCCTGCGGAGCAGCTATTCAGCATCGTGAGTAATGCGGCCAACCCCCCGAAGCTCGCCCCATAGCCCACGCTGGTAGGCACCGCAATTACAGGAACCGACACCAGCCCGCTGACCACGCTGGGGAGCGCCCCCTCCATGCCAGCCACCACCACCACCACCTTTGCCCGGCGCAGTCGGGGCAGGTCGTCCAGCAGTCGGTGAACCCCGGCAACGCCAACATCGTAGGAACGCTCCACGTCGTTACCCATCAATTCCGCAGTGAGCACTGCCTCTTCAGCGATGGGGATGTCCGCAGTGCCCCCGCTGATCACCATGATTCCGCGGCGATGAGGGGTCTTTTTGGCGCGGTTTATGGTGATCGCCCGGGCAATAGGGTGATACTCCGCATCAGGGATGCGCTGGCGCACCGCATCGAAGCACTCCTCGGCTACCTTGGTCACCAGCACCTTATCGGTGTGGGAGGCGAGCCGCTCCACAATCGCCGCAACCTGCTCCGCCGTTTTCCCTAGCCCGAAGACCACCTCAGGGAAGCCGCGACGCAACACCCGGTGATGGTCGATCTTGGCGAAACCCAGTTCCTCATAGGGAAGATGGGCAAGCTGGGCAAGGGCGTCATC
>CAZOVW010000016.1:0-20754 GCA_964583545.1 uncultured Dehalococcoidales bacterium
CAGCCTCCGGGACCAGCACCCACCACGATCACATCATATTTACTTGCCATGATGAACCTCCCTGTAGTTTATTGCGCTATTTTCTCTCGGCTTTACCCGCCTCTTCCAGCTTTTTCATGATAATTTTCCATTGCTGATATAAGGAGTCAGGCTCTTCTTTTCCTGCCTCCTCCCATGGCTTGCCCAAGCCCATATCCTTGGCGATAATCTTATAGCAGTTGTAGGACTCGGAGGCCCCAGAATTTGCCCCCAGATGCCAGGCGGCCCCGGTGGCATAAAGATTCTTTATCTGGGTTCTGTGGTTTGCCAGCTCCGGGCAAGGCCTTTTCTCGTTACTTTGATGCGGTACACGGTCGAGGAGTGACATGGTCCCGTCGGGCCATAGGTTCTTCATCCGCAGGCTATCGTACGGGCTGTTGGTGTCGACGCCGATGACGTTATCCCACGTCATATTGGGTGCATGCTTCTGCCAGATGCTCATCAGCTCTTCAGCGTACCTCTTCTTTATCTCCAGCCATTCCCTCTCGGTATGGGCGCTGGCAGGTGGCCCAAGTTGCTCGTTATTGGCGACGTGCTTCCCTAGGGGTGCATAGGAGGGGTCAGCCACGCTGTGGCACCACACGGTAGGGCAGTAGTCCTCAATGGGAGGCCACATGCCCAGCCTTGACCAGTAGCACTCGCGAGCAATGTGCATGGGATCGTTGTCCTCTGCTAGTCCGAGCCAAAATGTGTCATTGATATCGGGGTTAAACGCGGCAGCTTCATACTTTGGTGCCTCATGGAGGGCAAAGGTGTACCACATCAAGCAACCGAAAGATCTTTCCAGAAGCTCCACTCGGCGCGCCAGCTTCTCCTCAACATACTCTCTGCCGATGAGATCGAAGATAAGCTGGTGCGGGCTTAAGGTACTCACCACCAGCTTTCGCGCCTTGATCTCACTGCCATCGGTGAGGCGGATGCCCTTGGCTTCGCCATTCTCGATAATGACCTTCTCTACCTCAGTATGGGTAAAGAACTTACAGCCGTCGCGGACGAGGATCTTGTGGGCGGCATGAGCTACCTGGTGTGTTCCTCCGGGGCAGAAAGCTATATTCGGCAGTGTCGCCGCAAAACCGAACGTCCATTCGCCCGCCCCTGGTTGATTAACATCCATTGACGATCCAAGAACAAATCTCAGGTTACAGTACTGCATCTCCTTACTTTCCCAGAGTTCCTGCACATTACGGGTATGGGGAGACATGAGGACGAGCGGGTCGGGGTCCACCCCAGGGCCACATTCCACAAGTTCTGGGTATACGGCTATTTGCCTTTCGAGCACTTTGGGATCAGCGCGGTCCTCCGCGGGCCTGAAGATCATATCCATCTGCACATGCTGCATCGCTTGGCCGAGCCACATTTTCCTCATCTTGAGCCACTTCTCAGCATCCCTTTCGGAAAACCGGGCGAGCTCCTTCGCCGTGCGCTCCTGGTTCATGTCATGCTTGTCACTGTAGATAGCAAGGCAGGTCTGATTATTTCTGAAGACGGCCCCGTCGCTGCAGAGGTGCTGATCGATCTGGGCACCGTAATCCCAGAACTCGGGCCAGTCCCGCCACAGGGGCAGGTAGTAAAAGGGCAGTTGTACTGAGGCGTGGGTATTGCCACGGAAACCCGGGGCGGCGATCTCCTCGGTGGCCAGACAGCCGCCGAGCTCATGCCTCCTCTCAAATATGCCGACACTCATGTCAGCATACTTGGTCAGGTACATGGCAAGAAATAGGGCCTTATTCCCTCCGCCAACTATTACCGCATCAAAGGTCTCATTAGGCATCATAGCCTCCGTGATTCAATATCCCCATCCGCCGCAATAAATCTGAGCAGGCCACCTTACTAGCGGGGTATAGCGGATATTTTCCCCCTCTCCGGTATGTACCACGGTGATGGGTACCACCAGTCGCCTGGCTCAGCGATCCCATCCTCGATGAGGATGTGCATCAGGTTATAGGAGATGGCCATGAGGCACAGCCCTCCGGGGTGCGCCGCTGTCTGGTGGCAGAGGTACAGCCCGTCGATCCCTGGGACGCGGTAGCGCGCCATCTCAGGCAGGGGGCGCTGGGTCCACCACTGGTCACCGCAGTGGCGGGTGCCACAGTAGGTGCCACCGATGAGGCCGGTGTTACGAAACTCCGATTCATACGGGGTGTTGGCCCAGTGATGGACAATATTGTCATCGGTGAGGTTCTCTATCACCTGGCTGAACGCCTTGCGCATGTAGGCGTTCAGCTCCTCCTTTTTCCTGTCTATGGCGTCTTCGCCGTCTATGTGGTACTCCGGCGGCGGCACGTAGACGTAGAACGGAGTCATGATGTACTCGCCGGGGCGGAGGCAGTGCGAGTGACTAACGGAGAATCTATCGCGGGGGGTTCCCAGCCACATCAACCTCTCCGGCGGCACGGTGGGGTCGCCTTTGCGGCCGTCCACATCTGCCACGTGCTCCCAGTAGATGTCCATCGAGTCGCAGGGGTAGGGGCCGATCCCAGGATCGTCTCCCATGAGCTCGGTCCTGAACTTGGGATAGCAGCGGAGCGGCTCGCGGGTGAGGATGTGGGAGCAATAGATGCTCCCCCCTTTGAGACTGATGTCATTTATGCGCTGCAGGAGGCTTTTGTCCAAGTGCTGCGGCCCGATGAGCTTATTGAAGGTCTGTTTGATGTCAACATCGCTGATCACCGCCTTGTCCGCCCAGATCGTTTTCTCCGCAGTGGCGGCATTGTCCCGCAGGCGCACGCCCACCGCCCGCCCGTTGCGGACGATGATCTCGTCCACAGGGCAGCAGGTGCGGAACACCGCGCCGTGGTCGATGGCGCAGCGCATGATGGCGTGGAGATAGCCGTGCATTGTGGCGCGGGGTACGCTGACCTTGCCTGCTATGGTGAGGGTTATGTTGCAGCCGAGGGACGGGACGGCCACCCCCTCCCAGTGGGCGGCGGCCCCTGAGTACCACGAGATCATTGCCTGCTGTACCTTGAACGGCTCGGTCTCGCAGTGCTCGTCCATGAGGTCGAACAGGGTCATATCGAGGAGCTCCTCGGTCCACAGGTCGGGGGCGTGCTGCTTGTAAACCTGCATGTATGGGATGGTCTCCACATTCACCTCCACCTCAGGGGGATGAGGCGGGCACCAGAAGGTGGCGCGCAGCAGCTCCATCATGAAGGGTGGATCGGTGAGCAAACCGCTTATCTTGGCCCACCCCATCATATCCTTTAAGCTCATCGGTACTCCCCCCTCGCTGGTCAGCACAACCCTCCCTGCCTGTTTTTCAATCTGGCCCAGGCGTTCGAACCAGTCCATGCGGAAGCCGTACTTCCACAGCTCCAGCTGCTCGAAGCCTGGTGCCGGTGCCGCGTACATGAGGATGGCGTGGGGATTGATGCGCACCCCCGCCATAGGCTCGGAGCTCTCACACGCCCCGCCGCACTCCATCCTTTCCTCTACCACGCACACGCTCAGCCCGCACTTGGCCAGGTAGGCTGCCGTCGTGACGCCGTTGAAGCCCCCACCGACAATGATAACATCGTATCTCTCATCCGCGCTCATCTCTGCCTCCTTATCCTCTCAGTGTGGGATATTTTACAACCGAAAGTTCAAAAAGGTCAAGCCCTTTTAATGCTTGGAATCCCTTGGGAATCTCAGGGTATTGACAGTTGGCTGGACACATGATATATTTCCATTTTAGAAATACTTTGTGGCTAAATGCGATGTCTGATTATGCTCAGCAAGAAACTTACGGCGACAAAATATCTGACTTTGTGCGAGATTCCATAAAGGTCTGGCAGACGGTTGAGGCCGCATTGCCTGGATCTATGGTTCGCTTGAGGGACCGTCTCGAAGATATGCAGATCAGTGTCAAACCCTTTCAGCACATCGCTAACTACAGCCTCTTTTACCGTATAAGTACTATCCTCTCTCATGATGGTGATCTGAGTATGGGGGAGTTGAGCCGTGCCCTTGCTGTGCCGTTCAGTACTGCAACGCGGATGGTAGACTGGCTGGTGGGAAATGGACACGCTGAGAGGCTATCCGATCCCGAGGATAAGAGGGTGGTTCGGATAACTTTAACAGAGAGCGGACGTCGGCTCTATGAGGCTATTGATGACTATGTAGCGAAGCACATTACGAGAATTCTATCCACTCTGACGGCAAAGGAACGGGGACAATTTTTAACGCTTTTTCACAAAGTGGCAGACTCATTTCAGGACAATGCACGGTAAATTAGGGGCATTTCACTAGGGGTTGATGAGTTCTTTGCCTCCTCCTAATATAGGATGTAGCAATGACAGCTATAAATCGGAGATAGGAGGTGTGAATTGACATCGGCACTTAGCGGCATTAAGGTAATAGACCTTTGCGGGATGGGGCCGGCTTCCCTTGCTGCCACAATGCTGGGAGATATGGGGGCTGAGGTGCTCAAGATCGACGCGCCTCCTGGGTCTGGGGGCCGAGGAGCCGGGCAAGGCATCTTCCCCTTGGATATAGAACAGGGGAAGGCCAGCCCGATGCAACTGGCTTTAATGGCGTCCAACCGCAACAAGAAAAACATGGTACTCAACTTGAAGACCAAGGCCGGGCGGAACATTTTCCACAAGCTGGCCGAGACCACTGACGTCATTATGGAAGGTTTCCGACCCGGGGTGATGGAGCGTCTTGGTGTGGGCTACGAGACCATTGCCAAGATAAATCCCAGGATTATCTTCTGCTCCGTCTCAGGTTATGGTCAAGATGGTCCGTATCGCAGCTTCCCCGGCCACGATGCCAACTACATTGGTATGGCCGGGGTTCTGGGGCTTATCGGTTATAGCTCGGTTGCTCCCCCGGTTCTGCCGCTTAACATAGTGGCTGACCTAGCAGTGGCAGTTTTCAATACGGCCATTGGCATTCTGCTTGCCATTTGCGCCAGGGAGAGAACAGGCCGAGGTCAATTAGTGGACATCTCTATGACCGACGGCGTTATCGCCCTTCTCACCGGCGTAATGGGGGTGGGAGAGTACCTGCATGGCGGGGCTGTCCCGCGGCGAGGGGAAACAATGCTCAGCGGCAACGAGCCCTTTTACACCGTCTACCAAACGAAGGATGAGAAGTACCTCACCGTCTGCCCAATTGAGCCTCATTTCTGGGTAAATCTGTGCCAGGCCTTAGGACGTGAGGACTTTATCCCCCATCAGTTTGCCCAAAGTCCCAAGAAGGACGACTTACTCAATGAACTGAAGCAGATCTTCCTGACAAAGACCAGGGACGAGTGGTTCGAGCTTCTCACCAAGGCCGATGTCCCAGTAGGCAAGGTGCTCGACCTAGATGAGGTCTTTTCCGATCCCCAAGTGCTCCACCGTCAGATGGTTATCGAGGTGGACTATCCCGAACTTGGCAAAATGAAGCAGATAGGGTTCAGCATCAAACTCTCGGACACGCCAGGTCAGATCCGAACCATGGCTACCCGCCCAGGCCAGTTTACCGAGGAGGTGCTCTCAGCACTGGGCTATTCCCAGGATGAGATCGAGAAATTGCGAGTGGAGAACGTGATCTAAATAAAGAAACGAGGAGAAGATGGCAGAGCAAGCGTTAGAAGGCGTGAAGGTCCTCGATGTCGGCTATGAGATTGCCGCACCGTACTGCGCCAAGTTGCTGGCGGATTTCGGCGCCGAGGTAATAAAGGTTGAGCCGCCGGATGGGGGCGACCCAGCCAGAAAGGCAGGGCCCTTCCCCAACGATGAGCCCAACGTCGAGGCGAGCGGGCTCTTCATCTACCTTAATAACAACAAGAAGGGCATTACGCTCAACCTCAAAACCGATACCGGGGTCAAGATTTTCAAGGAGTTGGTCAAGTGGGCCGACATCCTGGTGGAGAACTTCAGTCCCAGTGTTATGCCTAGCTTGGGGTTGGCTTATGAAGACCTTGAAGCCGTCAACCCGGGACTGGTAATGACTTCCATAACCGGCTTTGGGCAAACTGGTCCCTACCGGGATTACAAGGCCCCCGATATCGTGGTGCAGGCACTGTCGAGCTGGCTGGATTCGATAGGTGATGTTGGTCGTGAGCCGTTAAGATCGGGAGGCCCGCTCCGGCTAACCGAGTTCATTGGCGGGGCGTTTGGCGCCGCAGGCACAATGACGGCTCTCACCTACAGGAACAATTCCGGTATTGGCCAGCACGTTGATGTATCGGAATCGGAAGCTGCAAGCCTAATGACGCCATATCCCTTTGCCAGCACCCGCTATCCTCACGCCATCCCGTTTTCTAAGAGAGTAAGGCACTTTCCAGGCGTTGAGGAGTGTAAGGATGGCTATATCGGCGTAACCGTGCTCACCGGGCAACAGTGGGTTAACTTTTGTCATTGTACAGGTATGCACGAGTTGGCTGAGAATCCCGAGTACATGGCGATGGTGACTCGGATACCGCATGCCGAGGAGCTACGTGAACGGATGCGCCCCTGGCTGATGGAGCATACCGCGCAAGAGGTCTTCGATGAGTTGCTTGCGTGGAGGGTCCCAGCCGCTATGTCCTACACTAACAAAACGATGTTGGAATCACCGCAACATCAGGCCAGGAAATTCTTCATCGAGGTGAAGCATCCTGTGGCTGGCAAATTGACCCAGCCGGGGGCCTGGGCCAAGATGTCGGAGACACCATGGCAAATGAGGAGCCCGGCACCCTTGCTGGGCCAGCATAATGTGGAGGTCTACGGCCGCCTAGGCTATAGCAAACAGGACCTGGTGAGCCTCAGGCAGGCTGGTGTCATCTAGCTGACAATTGGTTAAGGAGGTAACCATGGCTGAGCAAGCACTGGAAGGACTGAGAATTGTAGACTGTGGCAGTTTTTGGTCTGTGCCTTTTTGCACCGCTTACCTCGGCTGGATGGGGGCGGAGGTGATCAAGGTGGAATCCATCCAGAACCCCGATCACTTAAGGTTCGGCGCCTTCCCCTGGGATGGGCCCTGGTGGGAAACCACTTACTACTGGCTTGGGGCGAATACCAACAAACTCGGTCTCACGCTTAATCTCAATAGCGCAAGAGGGAAGGAGCTGTTTAAGGAGCTTGTTAAGCGGAGCGATATAGTGATCGAGAACTATTCAGCCAGGGTGATGGAAAACTTTGGTCTCACCTATGAGGTGCTTAGTGAAGTAAAGCCGGACATAATCATGTTGCGCGCTCCTGCTTATGGCACGTATGGCCCCTGGCGGGACGTTCCCAGTTTCGCGTTAGCCCTCGAGCTATGCCAGGGCCTTGCAGTCCTTACCGGCTATCCCGGTGATAAGCCCTTTTTCCTCGGTGGCGCTTCTGACGTTATCGTGGGAGCACACCTCATCTTTATTATCTTGACGGCTCTTGAGTACCGGCGGCGCACCGGTAAGGGCCAGCTCGTCGATGTCTCCCAAATGGAAGTAGGCGCCAGTTTCCTGGGGCAGGCTATTATGGACTATAGCATGAACCAGAGGGAATGGGGTCAGCGCATGGGTAACCGGGATCCCGCGATGGTGCCCCACAATGTCTATCGCTGCAAGGGGGAAGGTAAATTGGTGGCCATCGCTATCTCCTCTGACGATGAGTGGAAAGCCTTTTGCCAAGCGATCGGCAGCCCGAAATGGACCCAGGACGAGAGGTTCTCAACCACGCTCGAGAGGCGGAAACACGAGGACGAACTGGACAAGCTGATCGAGGAGTGGGCCATCAAGCATAACAACTACAAGGTGATGGACATCCTGCAAAAGGCTGGCGTTGCCGCCGGGGCCCTGGTCGACCCCTTCGATACCCCGGATGAGCCGCAGTTCAAAGAGAGGGGGTTCTATGAGGAACTGACCCGGGACATCATCGGCACCCAGCTCTTTAGCACCTGGCCGATCAGAATGTCCAAGACATCCACAAAGCTCTCCCCGCCTCCAACTCTGGGACAACACAATGAATATGTTCTGGGGACCATCCTAGGTCTGTCAAAGGCTGAGATAGAGCAGTTGGAGAAGGAGAAGATAATAGGTACCGTGCCGATTGCCTTTGCAAAGGAATAGAATAGCTTGTTTTGGGGTAAATTGACCCCAGGCCAAATCTCGTTTAGAATAATTCAGGAAGTACGAAAGGGGGTGTTCTAAATGCCAGGAGCACCAGCACCAGCATCGCCAGTATACTGGCGGCTAAATACCGGGGTATATAGGCTGATCGGGATGAAGTGTAATGATTGTGGCCATATCAGCTACCCGGTAAAGAAGATCTGTTCCGAATGTGGCAGTTTAAATGTAGAGGAATACAAGCTGAGCAAGAGAGGGACAGTGCATACCTATTGCGTACAATGGGCACCACCCCCGGGGTTTGAGGCACCGATTGTGCCGATCATCGTGGACATGGATGGAGGAGGCAGATATCAAGGGCTACTTACCGAAGTTGCTAGTCCTGAAGCTGTGAAGATAGGTGACAAGGTGGAAATGGTGCTCAGGAAGGTAATGACTGATAGAGGGTTAAATGTTTACGGCTACAAGTTCAGGTTGGTAGAGGAGGAATAAATGAGAGGCAAGGTTGCTGTTATAGGGGCTGGTAAGATTCGCTTTGGGGAACTTTTCGAGATGAGCTTGGGAGATATGGTTGAACAGGCATACTTGAACTGCCTGAACAGCGTGGACAAAGGGATTGACCCCAAGGAGATCAAGGCGGCCTGGTTCGGACACTGGAGCGGAGGTTTCATCGGGCAGGGTGCCATGTGTGGGGCATCGCTGGCAAGTTTCATTGGGAACCTCGAAATCCCGGTGACCAGGGTTGAAAACGGTTGCCCTACAGGAGGCGATGCCTTCAGGCACGCATGTCTCGGAGTCGCCTCGGGGGTCTATGATGTGGCTCTGGCACTGGGTGCGGAGAAGATGAGGGATAAGCCTGCTGCCGAGTCCCTGGGCGCCGCCGGCGGTGGCGGAGGGTCAGAAATGGGTCTCCACCCCTCTTGGATGCTGGGCATGGGGGGGCCGGGAATTCAGGCATTGCATGCCACCAGGCAAATGCATGAACTGGGATATACTATGGAGAACTTCGCCAGGGTTGCTGTCAAAAATCACCACAATGGAACCCTTTGCCCATATGCCCACTATCAATTCGAAGTGACCATAGAGCGTGTGCTTGGAAGTTATATCGTTTGCTGGCCGCTGCATTTGCTTGACTGTTGCCCTCAGACAGATGGTGCTGCTGCACTCATAGTGTGTCGTGCTGATCTAGCTAAGAAATATACTGATAAGCCGGTTTATGTCCTAGGGAGCAATATCGGTATAGACCACAAGAACCTGTGGGATAGGAATAGCTTTGTCGAACAGCTTTCGACAGTTAGAGCTGCCAGAGGGGCCTATGAGATGGCAGGGATTAAGCCGTCAGACGTAGACTTTGCAGAGCTCCACGATTGCTTTACCAACACCGAGTTGATGAATATCGAGGATGTGGGCTTCGCCCGCAAGGGTGAGGCTGCCGGAATGCTTATGAATGGTGAATTCGATATCGATGGCAGGCTTCCGATAAATCCCAGCGGCGGCTTGAAAGCCCATGGCCACCCGATAGGCGCCACTGGCGTGGGGCAGCTCTGTGAGCTCTTCTGGCAACTGCGAGAGGAAGCGGACAAACGCCAGGTAAAACTTAAGAACGGCATCGGCACCCAGCACAATGTGGGCGGTGATGCGTTTGGTGTTTCCGCCTACAACATTCTATCTCGCTCCATCTAAGAAAGGAGGCAAACATGGCTGGTATAATTGGATACGGAGTTTATATTCCCCGCTATAGGATTGAGCAGAAAGAAACGCAGATTCCCTGGAGTAGCTGGGCAGGGGGAGAGAAAGCGGTTTGTGGGGCGGATGAGGATGTTGTTACCATGGCTGCTGAAGCTACTGAGAATGCAATAAAGCATGCCGCCATTGACCCGGCACAAATAGATACCATATACCTTGGCACCGCCTCTTCACCGTATATTGAGGGACATCTATTATCACCTATCTTTGCCGAAATATTGGGATTGCCGCCCGAAGTAAGAGCGGTAGACTATTCTGGCTCTCTTAATGCGCTTGCTATGGCGCTTCTGGGATGTCTGGATGCTATTGAAGCCAAGAACACTAAATGCGGGCTTGTCATTGGCACTGAGAATAGAATGACTGCGCCGGGCACAGAGTCGGACGCCAGTTCGGGCGCCGGAGCAGTGACTATGGTAATCGGAACCGAAGACACAATAGCCGATTTTGAAGCTGTACATACCTACTCAACCCTGTTCATCGATAGGTGGGAAGCAGCCCAAGATGGTTGGGTATCTAACTACTTCGACTACAGGTTCGACCGCGAATACGGGTATAAGAAACATATCACCGGGGCAAGCAAAGGCCTTATGCAGAAGGTGGACAAAAAGGGACAGGATTTCACCTACGTGGTTTTTCAGCAACCGGATGACAGGAGTCCCAATCTACCTATAAAAGAGTTAGGAATACAAGCTGAGCAGTTGGCTCCATCGATTGCATCAACGCTGGGAGACCTGGGATCATGCTCAGCTTTTGTTAGTCTCGCTGGGGTTTTGGATAAGGCAAAACCTGGGGAAAGGATACTGCTAGCCACCTATGGCTCGGGCGGCAGCAACGCCATGAGCATAATTGTGAATAAGGCGATAGACAAAAAGAGGAAGCGAATTGTTCCTTTGGAGAAATATGCGGCGCGAAAGGACTATATCACCTACGTATCCTATCTAAAACTCAGGGAAATGATTAAGCGTGCGCCTTATTAACGTGGCAAGGTCGATTGCAGGAATATAGCCAATTAAGATGGCATCAGCGCTTAGTGGCATTAAGAGGTAAAATGTCATGGTGGAAA
Source organism: uncultured Dehalococcoidales bacterium (assembly GCA_964583545.1). Classification (GTDB taxonomy): domain Bacteria; phylum Chloroflexota; class Dehalococcoidia; order E44-bin15; family E44-bin15; genus CAZOVW01. Next base: position 10,845 of record CAZOVW010000016.1, read on the forward strand.
TGAAAAAGGAAAGCACTACATTTTCGGGGATCCCCATAAAGGAGATTTATACCCCAGAGGACGTGAAAGATATCGTCTTTGAAAGGGATATTGGGTTTCCGGGAGAACCTCCGTTTACCCGGGGAGTTTACCGCACTATGTATCGTGGGAGGTATCCTACTATAAGGCGGTTTACCGGGGTTGAGACCCCCGAGGACACCAATAAGCTTTATCGCCGCGAGTTGGAGTTAGGCTCGACCGGTCTTGCCATTGCTCCTGATGTTCCTACCTCGACAGGGCTTGATTCTGACAACCCTTTATGTCGAGGCGATGTGGGGTTCTGTGGGGTCCCCATAGATTCTCTCCAAGACATGGAAATCATATTTGACGGCATTCGTCTAGATAAGGTAACAACATGGACCTATATAATTCCTCTCACGGCCATGTATTTTTGCGTTGCTGAGAAGCAAGGGTGCGATTTAAAGGAAATAGTGGGCACGTGCCCGGCTGCTTCTTTTGCTGTGCCTCTGTGTCTTGACGATCCGTGGCAGATGTCAGTCGAGGGAAGGAAGAGGGAGTTTGTGGACTTCGCTGAGTGGACCTCGGAGAATGTTCCCAGGTGGCATAACACGAGTGTTAGTGTCTACGGTCCAAAGGACAATTGCATGACTTCCATCCAGGAGCTAGGTATAATGCTAGGTGCCGCAATAACAGCCGCTGATGCATGGAAAGAGAGGGGAAGGATACCCCTGGAAGCTTTCTTTAGACGCATATCCTTTGAAATGGCCTGCGGCAATGACTTCTTTGAGGAGATTTGCAAACTAAGGGCCGCCCGCCGTATGTGGACTAAGGTTTGCAGAGACAGGTATGGTATCACTGATCCAAAACTTATGCAGTGTCGGATTCGTGTTCAAAATCATGGTTCTATTGCTGTTGCTCCGGAGCCCTTGAATAACGTTATTCGTATTGCCTTCGGGATGCTTGGCGCAACTTTAGGTGGGGCGCAATCAATGCATCCCACCGGGTACGATGAGGCAATTTGCATACCTACGGACCAGTCCATGCTGCTTTCTATCAGAACACTACAGATAATTCAAGAAGAGGCCGGTGTCACAGCTACTGTAGATCCCTTAGCTGGCTCCTACTTTGTGGAGTGGCTTACCAGTGAACTTGAGCGGTGCACCTGGGATTACCTCAAGAAAATTGAGGACATGGGGGGGATGATAAAAGCCATCGAATCGGGATTTTTCATTAGTGAGTACAAGAAGGCCAATCGTGACTGGGATTATAAGGTAGACACTGGCGAGAGGGTAGTGGTTGGGGTAAACAAGTATCGACTGAAGCCGGAAGAGGTGCCTTATAAAGTGCCTGTTTACAGGTTTCTACCCACATGCGCCGAGAGACAGATCGAGAGGGTGAAGAAGCTCAGGAAGGAGCGGGATAATGCCAAAGTTACTCAGGCGCTGAAAGAGCTGGAAAAGGCCTGCCGCGGTGACGAGAATACGTTCCCCTTTGTTATGAAAGCGGTTAAAGCTTATGCTACCTTACAGGAAGTATGCGATGTATGGCGTGAAGTCTACGGACTAGATACCTGCCAGGTGATGAAAGTTTAGGAGGGGGACATTAGGAAAAGGAGATATGGCGAAAGAAAAGAAAGTTAGGGTTCTAATGGCCAAGCCGGGTGTGGATGGGCATTGGCGGGGGATGGTTGTGGTTACTAACGCATTACGAGATGCAGGCATGGAGGTCGTCTATGGCGGGAACATGCCACCTCCACACATCGCCAGCACAGCCGCGCAGGAGGATGTAGACATAGTAGGGCTGAGCATCATATCAGGTAACCCCAAGGCTCTAGTTTCAGCAACAATGGAGGAGCTGAAGAAGGCCGGCAAAGGAGATGCATTAGTATTAGTGGGCGGGATTATCGCTGAACATGACATTCCTGACCTTAAGGAAATGGGCGTAGCGGGAATCTTTACCCCTGGAACGCCGCTGAAGGACATCGTGGAATTTGTCCGCGAGAAAACCTCGGCTATAGTGTGATAGAGGCCAGCATCGTCCGCAGCGTGGCATTTATTATATAAAGCTGACCTATTACCACTTATCACTCCTTTAGCTTACTCTCTACGTAAGATAGAAATTCTCTCGCCCTTTTGAGTAATTCCTTTGCCTCTTTTTCAGTGACCAATCCCACCTCATCGTATACGGCGCGGTGTCGTTTTTTCCTGACCCGGTCAAAGTAGGAAACGGATTTCTTAAAAGGTTCATCCACAGCGAACTGCATGAACTCAAAGGTAGCCTTGTGTGCTTCAGCACTGGCAGTCCTGTATCCGAGGCGAAACATATAGGCTCTGCAAGCTTGTAACACAGCATTGTAGGCGATGGAGTAAGACCAGTCCAGGCTTTCCCCGGGGATACCTTCAGCTAAGGCTAAATCGCGCCGAGCAATCTCAATGGCTCTGTCAACCTCGTCCTGTGTTGCATTGAAGGGGTGAATACTACCCTCTTTGATAAGCCGGTCCATAGACATCGAGGTTACCTTTTAGCATTAGCTTCTTTTCCTTCTCAATTCGTTTGAGAAACGGTTCGCCTCTCTTACTTCTTTCGTCGAACTCTTTTTTCGTCATCAAGGTATAATTGATTTCTCTGCCAATCTCCCTTTCAATGTCAGACACGAGCCTTTGGAGTTCTTCCTCCTCGACCCCTCCCACTACAAAAAGGTCGATGTCGCTCTTCTTTGTTTCCTCATTCTTAGCTACCGAACCGTAAATGAAAGCAAGCTCTATTAACTCTGAATCCTTGAGCCTATTACTCAAGTAGTCACCCAGCCCTATAGTCGCATAGATAATCTTCTTCAGCTCGGGATAAAGGGGAAACTCCTTAACAACCTCGAAGTATTTCAGGTTTCCCTCCTTATGAGACCTCAACAATCCAGCCTTTTCCAGGTAGCCCAGTTCCCTTCTTACCGCGTTGAAGGGCTCACCGGTGAGCTTCGCTATCTCCCTGGTATAAAATTGCCTCTCCGGGTTGGTGAGAAGCAGTTTGAGGAGATTGCGTTTTGTCTTTGAGGTTATAAAGTATTCCAGCATCGTTAAGTTTGAACACAATTTATGTTCTATCGTATACTATTTGTGTTCAACTGTCAAGTTATCTCTTCAAGAGGTTTTACTGCATTATGATTGATACCTAATAGATATAATTTTATCCCTCAAAGATGGAGATGTTATCATAACTTTAGCCATAATGTCCGTCTTTGGCGGTATCTTTAACGAAGGAATTGGACTTGCTGTAGATGCTTGTGTTCCTTCCAAAAAGATGGCACTTTCTTCATGAGGCTTATCTATTTCGCTTTTATAAGAGACTAAAGGAAATTCGTGAACTTTTGAATCTGGATAAATAATTTCGCCAAGTTCGGTATCCCACCAAATTGCATTAGTTAAGAACTTGCCTTCAATGCTGAACTCTACCTCTGCTTTACAACCTATTGCTACATGCCGTTGGCAAACTTCCTGACGCCAACCAGTAGGAATTTCATTGTAAACCCCGATGAAGTATGTAAGTATATTCCCCTCATATCCAACAGCTAAACGAGGTTTCAGAAATTTCATCTTTGGTTTGCTGTAACTTTTACACACAAGCCACCTCAAAGGCAAAAGCTGTAGAATGGAAATTATTAAGTTGACCACAAAATGATTGTATCATATTATTCAATCTCAATGCAGTAATACCCTTCAAGAGAGTTCTGAAGTTCCTTGAGTTCCTCTCCTGTAAGACCCCAGATTTGGGCGGCAAGTGGGTCTATTTCTTCTTCTGTGGCTGCTGGCCTCTTCTTGAGTGCGCTTGGTTAAGGGATGAAGGGGGTTGCGCTTCTTGTGGGGAAACCCCGCTGCATGGTGTTATGCTGACGGTCTGTCAAGTACCGCCGTGGTATGAAGGAGGCATAACGCAACACTGTGACCGAGTGAACAAAGTGCGTAAACGTTCAGGAAATCAGATTCCCAGATCTTCGCCCACTATCACCACATTCATGCGCCGCTCTGGTTCGAGGCACATTTGGTGTTCGATGATGACGGTACTGCAGCAAATCCGCATATCGTGGTTGCAGTCCGAGCACTGACCCGTTTTAACACAGGGCAGCTCTGGGTACAAGTGCCTTAGGTGGTGCCTCTTAGCATTTATAGGGGCAGCCACGTTCCTTATCCGCTCCAGCGCCTCCTCCACATTCTTCACGATTTTGTTGGCACCCACCACTACGATGACCTTCCTCCCTCCGAAGATGAGCCCTGCCACCCTGTTGCCAATACCATCTACATTGACCAGCTTGCCGTCCAGGGTGAGAGCATTGCTCCCACTGAGAAAGACGTCAGCATTGAGGGCATTCCGCATGGCGTCAACGAAGGCCCCGGGGCCCTTGGGCATTATCCAATGTCCCTCCTCATCCAGAGCAAAAGGGTTGAAGATCTTATTGGCACCTCGCTTCAACAAGGCCGCAGCGATCCCAATCTGCGAAAGGGTGACGCTATCGCCGAAGCCTACGGTCAACCCCTCAGGAACCATCTCCAAAACTCTTGTTCGTGCCGCATGTTTGTCATCAGCCCAGTAGCCACTCATATTATGCTTTTCCAAAGAGGCGATGGCTTTCTGCGCCGACTTCTCGTAGCTCCACTTTTTCTCAACACTTATGTCCCTTTCATCCAACGCTATACTCCTTCCCGAAGTAGAGATCTACAATCAGTGCTATGCTATCGACTTCACAAGTCTTTCTGCTTTAGGTTTCAAAGTCCTTAGTGACACATCACCGCCTTTCGTTTTCCTCCAGTGTTAAATCTATTCAAGAACACAACGCCATAGCATCAGGGCATTGGTTCTCTTTTTAATAGCCAATTAGACATTGAACAGGAAGGTTATGACGTCCCCGTCTTTGACGATGTAGCTCTTCCCTTCGGCGCGCACTAGCCCTCTTTTTCTTCCCTCGGCGATGCTGCCGCATTTCACCAGGTCTTCATAGCCAATGACCTCGGCTCTGATGAAGCCCCGCTCCATATCTGAATGAATCTTCCCCGCCGCTCCCACTGCGGTGGTGTTGCGGTGGATGGTCCATGCCTTCACCTCGTCGGAGACGAAGGTGAAGAAGGAGATCAGCCCCAGGAGCTCGTAGGAGAGCTTGATTATGCGGTTCAGCGCCGTTTCTGTGATGCCCATGGAGGAGCGGAACTCCTGAGCATCGGCATCATCAAGCTGGGCCAGCTCCATCTCTAGCTTGCCACAGAGGACAGCAACCTCCAGATGAGGGCGCCGGTATTTTTGGCGCCACTCCTCCTCCAGGGAGCTGGCCTGGGGCAGCCTTTCCTCCCCGATGTTAAATACGGTAAGGCGGGGCTTGGCGCTCAAGAACTGGTAGCCTGAGATGGCCTTTATTTCGCTCTCGGACAGGTCCTGCTCTCCGATCGGGACTTCGCTTTCCAGGGAGGCCTTGATCCTGCCCAAGAGCGCCTGTTCCTTAGAAAAAGCCTCGCGCTCGTGGGTCTTTGCTGCTTTGAGGGAGGTCTCTATCTTCTGTAATCTCTTTTCCACGATGGAGAGGTCGGAGAAGGTGAGCTCCAGATCCACTAGCTTGATATCTCTCTCCGGGTCGATGCTGCCCTCGATATGGGGCACCTTCTCATCCTCGAAGGCGCGCACCACATGAAGCAAGCCGTCCGCTTTGCTGAGGTGGGCGAGGAACTCGCTGCCCAGCTCCCGTCTCGTGGGTGCAGCAACATCAATATATCTTACCTCAGCAGGTATTTTTCGCTTCGGCTGAAACATCTTATCCAGGGCCTCAAGCCGCAGGTCGGGCACCTTGGCCACCCCCACATTCGGTCCTGTCGTGGTGTAAGTGCCGATCTCCGCCTTCCCCCTGGTCAGGGCATTGAAGACGGTGGTCTTGCCGCTCTTTGGCAGTCCGATGATTCCTATTTCCATTCGTTTGCCTATTATCTGCCGTGGCTATCATAGCATATTCTGGATGATGGCTCTAGGCGTTTTACTGCCTGCCCTGGGGTGTATTTCTGGTGGACACCACCATCCTTCACAAGGTGAAGGACTGCCAGAGGGGACTTTACCCCACAAAATCTGCGATTTTGCGGGGGCCCCGATATTAAAGCCCCCTCTGGACTTCCCTTTCCACCATCCCGAGAGTCTAGCCTGGTGCTGGGGGATGCGCTAAAATAGGGGGCGAAGATGTTTTATATACTTTTCGGTCCCGATGAGTTTTCGCTCCGGGAGGAGCTGGAGCGGATCAAGGACAGCCTGGGCGACCGGGAGTCTTTGGCATCGAATACCACGATCTTTGAGGGCAAGCAGGTGAGGTTAAATCAGCTCATGGATGCCTGCATGGCATTGCCCTTTCTGGGCTCCCACCGTCTCATTATCGTCGAGGGGCTGCTGGCGCGCTTTGAGGGGGATAAGGGGGAATGGCAGGCGCTCGAGGAAGGGGAGGGGGGACGGGGGGAGTTCGAAAAAAGGGAGTGGGGCGAATTCAAAAATCGGATTGGTGGCATGCCCCAGAGCACGGTGCTTGTCCTGGTCGATGGTCAGGTAAAGAAGGGTAACGCGCTGCTCAAGGGGCTTGCACCTTTGGCTGAGGTGAAGGAGTTCCCGCTCCTCAAGAGGGCTGCTCTAGAGGAATGGATCCAGAGGCGAGTAAGGGAGGGAGAGGGCACGATCTCTCCCGAGGCGGTGAGGATGCTCGCCTCGCTGGTTGGGGAGAACCTGTGGGTGCTGGCCAGCGAAATTGAGAAGCTGCTCCTCTACACCGCAGGGCGACGTATCGAGGAGGGGGATGTGAAGGGGGTGGTGAGCTACGCTCGGGAGGCCAACGTTTTCGCTATGGTAGATGCCCTTATCGAGGGCCGGGCCGCAAGGGCAGCGCCACTGTTACACCAGTTGCTTCAGGAGGGTGACACCGCGCCCCATCTTCTGGTCATGATCACCAGGCAGCTTCGCCTGTTAGTTCAGGCAAAAGAGCTTAGCCTGAAGGGTTTTTCTCCTTCCGAGGTTAAAGCTCGGTTGGACCTCGCCTCGGATTACGTCCTGAACAAGGCGCTGGAGCAGGGCCGGCGCTATTCCATGGGGCGGCTGGAACAGGTTTACCGAAAGCTGCTGGAGGCCGACCTATCGATAAAGCGGGGGTTATGGAAGGGCGAGCTGGCCCTCGACCTCCTCGTCGCCGAGCTATGCGCTTAGGTTTGCTGGTTGGAACCTCCCCGACTTCAGCTCCGCTATCAATTCCTCGACGGTAGAGACTCGACGCTCGAACTTGGTAGCGACGCGGCCGATATCAGCAGGCTCGTGGGCGTCGCTGCCGGCGATGCCCCTCAGCTTTAACCGCTCGGCGAGCTCTTTAGAGAAGGCATTTTCCTTCTCTGACCCACGCGCATTGAATACCTCGATGGCATCCACCATCGCGTAAAGAGGGTTTTTACATGCGCGATCGAGCTCTCTATAGTATCGTCTGTTCCCAGGGTCTTCACCTTTAAGTATCTTGCGGCGGAAGGGGTGTGCTACAATCACCGCGCCGCCAACCTTATCCACTATCTCCTTGACGGAGGTGGCACGGCTCATGCCGATGGTCCACTTCGTAAGTCCGAAGACAAGCAGGTGCTCCTCCTCGGTGTTTATCTCCACACCGGGCAGGACGAGGAAATCGTGTTTGCGGCACAGTGCCGCGATATCCTCATTATCCCAGAAGCAGTCGTGCTCGGTGAGGCAAACGGCATCGAGGCCAGTGCGCTTGGCATTGATGATGAGTTCGTCGGGCGTTAGCTCGCTATCGTCGGAGCGGGGCGCAGTATGAGTATGGAGGTCGATGAGCATTTTTCGAGCTTTTCGGTGGTGACAGGTTTAAACTTCATTGCCAGCGCGAAAGCCTGCTGCTACAGATTCCATAATCCTGCCAGGCTCAGCACAGTCGCCGACGCTATGGACAAGCCACCCTTTCCCTTCCAGCTCCCGTGCAAGTTTATCGTTTGCTACCAGGGGCATAGTTAGCGCCACTGTATCTGCTTCAAAGAACCTTTCGGAGTTATCCACTATCGCCTTTACCCCTTTCTCGGTTATCTCCACCACCTTGGCATTCTTTTCCATTCTAACGCCAAAGTTTCTCAACCTCATCATAACTACCCATCTGGTGGTCATCCCTATATCATAACCCAGGCGTTTAGATTCCTCCAAAATCGTTACTTTCTTTCCCCTTTCCGCTAGTATATCTGCGAGTTCACAGCCAGCAAACCCACCACCGATGATGACGACCCTCTTTTTAAAGGGGAAGCCGAACCTCAGCGCCCATCTAATGAGTGCTGGCTGATTCAGATATCTTAGAGTGAGGGAGGCTAAGCGCCAGAGAATCCTATGCCCCGCTCCACCTTTCCTAGGAGGGCGAATCGCAGCCTCAAGCATATCGTGACCAAGGAGCACATTATCCCGATGGACGCCAGGTATTTCGAAGGCAGGAGGCATGCCCCCCGTAGCCACAATGACCACGTCTGGCTTCATTCTTTCGACAAAGGCAGCATCTACACCCGTATTTAACTTGATCTCGATAGGGAGCCTTCGGACCTGGCCCGCCTCGTATTTGAGGAATTTAGGGAGTTCCGGATTTAAAATGCCTGCCAATAGTAGTGAACCCCCCAGCCTTCGACCCCTGTCGCAGAGCGTCACTTTGTGCCCCCTCAGCGCTGCTACTCTGGCTGCCTCCATGCCTGCAGGGCCGCCGCCAATGACGAGCACTTTCTTGCTTTCAGTAGCCGGTTCAATGATATATATTGCCTCTCTCCCCACCCTGGCATTAACAGCGCAAGACGGGCATTCGCCCCCCATAGCCGTATCCAGACAGCGGCAACAGGCTATGCAGTAATTAATCTCATCAAACCTCCCCTCCCTCGCTTTATTTGGAAGCTCGGGATCGGCGACGAGAGCGCGCGCCATGCCGACGAGGTCAGCCCTCCCCTCGGCGATGATCCTGTCTGCCAGGACCGGGTCCTGTATGCGGTAGGCAGTCATCACCGGGATGCTCACCACCTTCTTGATCTCTTCAGCGAGGTAAACGAAGGCTCCTGGTGGTACCCATTGCTGAACCATGGGCACGGGACTTTCATGCCATCCTGTCTCTACATCGATGGCGGCGACGCCCGCCCGCTCAAGCGCCACGGCCATGGGCTTTGTATCATCAAGGGTATTTCCTCCCCCCATGAAATCCTCAGCGGAAATACGGGCGATAATGGGGTAGTCGCTCGCTGTCTTTTTGCGGCACGAGTCCACGATCTCGAGAAGAATGCGCAGCCTGTTCTCTATACTGCCTCCATACTCGTCGTTCCGCTTATTTGAGCAGGGTGATAAGAACCGGTTCAATAAATAGCCTATCCCGGCGTGAATTTCGATCGCATCGAAGCCAGCTTCGCGAGCTACCCTTGCCGCATCACCATACTCTTCGACGATCTGGTGAATTTCGTCAACGGTCAGCGCCCTCGAGTCTCCCATCCAGGGCCCAGAGGCTACATTTGAGGCGCCCACAATCTCGGTGGGGGCATCTTTGTTCGTCTTCCAGTCCCTTTTCCATTCATAGGTCATCAGTATTTGGGCGGCGGCCTTTGCGCCATTATCATGTATGGCTGTGGTGAGCTCACGCAAACCGGGGATGAGCTCATCGCCATAAAGGGCAAATTCACGGATGGCTCGCCTTTCTTCTTCGCTCACATCTTTGCGCACCCCCCACCGCGCTCCTGCCGTGCCGGGATCATAGGGGTACATGCCACCAACGATAATCAGTCCAGTGCCACCGTGGGCCCGTTCGGCATAATAGCTGATTACGTGCTTACCTCCGCCACCGCTGGCATTGGCACACGGCATCACTATGCGGTTCTTCAGCTCCAACTCACCTATTTTGATCGGT
>CAZOVW010000016.1:20854-22198 GCA_964583545.1 uncultured Dehalococcoidales bacterium
TGGAGATGGCGCCATGCTTTAGCTTGAGGTGGTTGAGTAGTAGTCCCGCCTCATAGGCGCTGTCCACAATCTCCTGGCGGCTCATCCACTCCGTTTCATAATTCATGGCATGCTTCCAGCTTGGTGCCGCTAGCGCCTGGCGATGCTCCTCCAGACTCTGGATACGCCGGCGATAGCCATAGCGTTGCGGGTTCTCGAAGGCAAGGCTTCCCGGGTCGAGGAAGGGAGAGAGGGGGGCAATAAAGTGAGAGAGCCGCTTATCTTGAAATTTATCCAGCAAAAATCCGCAGTAGTCTATGGTGTCCATTACCGACTTCGGGGTCTGCTTTGGGAGGCCGATCATGAAGAAAATGTCCACTCGCCCACAGCCCGCTGCCAGGGCAGACTCGATCGTTTCCTCCAGGGCCTCGTTGGAGTAGTCCCGGCCGCAGGCCTTTCTTACTTCGGGGTCGTGGGACTCCGGGGAGATCTCCAGGCAGAACCCCGGGCATGCTTCGCCCATTTTTTTCAACAAGTCCTGGGGGGCAGGGCTGAAGAGCTCCAGGATAAGCTGGTTCTTGGGGTGGGAGCGGTCGAAAATTTCGAGAAGGCGATAGGCATAATCCTCCCCCGCCTGGCGGATATCCCCCAGGATAAAGATGGGACCACTGGTGATGCGCCCGATGCTTTTCACATCATGAGCTACCGCCTCCGGGGTGCGGAAGGCGGGACGGTTTCGGTTATAGGCGTGGCGGAAGGCGGCAGCGGAGCCGCCGCAGATCACGCAGTTCTGGGTGCAGCCCCGGCAGGTAAGCACCGCGGTGAGGGGATAGCGCAGCCATCGCTTGAAGGGGAGGTAGCTAGCCAGGTCGCGGTAGCGGGCTACAGACTTTACCGTGTGGTCGTAGTAGTGAACCATCACCTCACCGAGCTCATCAGGGACGTAAGAGAGGTGGTTTTCGTGCAGCTCCCCTTTTTCATCTCGCCAGGAAAGATTGGGCACCGAGATAGGCTCCTTATTATTTGTGATGCACTCCATTAACTGGCGAAAGGGCTCCTCTGTGGAGTCGCCCCGGAGTACATAATCGACCTCGGGGTAATCGAAAAGCTCCCGGTGATAGTAGGAGGCGGATAGCCCACCGAGAACCAATTTTGCCTCTGGGTGATGCCTTTTCACGATTCGGGCTATCTCGATGGCACCATGTGAGTGGAGCAGCCAGTGAAGGTCAATGCCGAATAGGGGGGAGCTTAGGCTCTTAATTAGCTTCTCGGCATCGAAATTTGGGTCTTGGAGCATGCGGACCGCCAGATTCACGATGCGCACCCGGTAGCCAGCACCCTCCAGATACTCCGCGATGCTGGTAA
>CAZOVW010000017.1:0-3960 GCA_964583545.1 uncultured Dehalococcoidales bacterium
GGCTCAGGAGCCCGAGCCCAGAGATTCATCGACCAAGCTCATCATCTCAGCCAGGGAGATAAGGGAGATAAACACGGGAGAGGTTGAGGGGGCTTTCGAAAAAGTCTCGGGCACTTTCCTGATGCGCACCACGAGGTATCCCACTTATCAATACGGCGATTTGCTGAAGGTGACCGGGGAGCTTGAGGAGCCGCCTGAGCTTGAGGATTTCGATTACCGTGCCTACCTCGAGCGCCAGGGGATCTACTCCACAATGTATTACCCCGATGTGGAGCTTGATGAGAGCGCTCAGGGGCCGCAGCCCTTTCAGGCTATCTACTCCTTCAGGCATCGGATGGGAGAGGTGCTGGGGGCCTCGCTTGCCGAGCCTCAAGGTTCGCTGGCTCAGGGCATCCTCCTGGGGCTGCGCCACGATATCCCCTCATCCTTATATGAGGACTTCCGGAACTCAGGGACGGCCCACCTTCTCGCCATTTCAGGGCTTAATATGACCATAGTCGCCGGCATCCTGCTCAGCGTTGCGGCATGGCTCTTTGGCAGGCGGCGGCCAACCTATTTCTTAGTGACCCTTGGCGTCCTGTGGCTCTACGCCCTGCTTGCCGGGATGTCGCCATCGGTGATGCGTGCCGCTATTATGGTCAGCGTCTTTCTCTTCGCTGCCTGCTTAGGCCGGCAGCGAAGCGTGCTCACCGCTCTCGCCTTCGCCGCAGCGATAATGGTGGCGATCAATCCCCAAATCCTGTGGCAGGTGAGCTTTCAACTGAGCTTTGTCGCGGTGCTGGGGCTCGTACTTCTCACTCCTACCTTTCAAAAATGGCTGGGGAGGACCAGAGCGCCAAATATCTTGGTCGATAGCTTCGCCTATAGCCTGGGGGCAATCCTGGCCACCCTACCTCTCGTCGCCTACTACTTTGGTTATATCTCCCTGGTCGGTCTCCCCGCTACCTTTCTCACCGTGCTCGCACTGCCCGCCATCATTGTGCTATCAGCACTGGTTGGTTTTATCGGGCTCCTCTCCGTTTCCGTCGCCCAGGTCATCGGTTGGGTCGATTGGCTCTTCCTAAAATATATGGTTGTGGTTGTTAAGGGATTTGCCGCCCTGCCCTATTCGTCCTTGGAGCCTGTTGGGATCGATGCCTATTGGGTTTGGCTCTACTACGGCATATTCGGAGGTGCACTCTGGCTGGGCACAAGAAGGAAGCGTCTTTTTTGAGCATAAAGGGTGGCTTTGGGGAAACCTCCAGCGCTTTGTCCTCGCTTTCTCGAAAGTTTTCCGCAAAATGGGTCATCATCCCGCTCCTGATCATTGCCATCCTGATCTGGGCTGCCGTAGCGGTCACCCCGGAAAGTGGCAAGCTCAGCGTTAGCTTCCTGGATGTGGGGCAGGGCGATGCCATCCTCATCACCGCCCCATCCGGGCAGCATATCCTCGTTGATGGCGGGCCCAGCCCGGAAAAGGTTTGCCTCGAGCTGGGGGAGGCGCTGCCATTCTGGGAGCGGACGATTGACCTGGTAGTGCTCACCCATGCCCACGACGACCATGTCACCGGGCTGGTGGAGGTGCTTCGCCGCTATGAGGTGAACCGGGTGTTGTATCCAGAAGGTATCGACTATATCTCGGATGCATACTCGGAATGGCTCAGCGTGATCGATGAGAAGGGGATCGAGCGCGTCCGAGCCCAGCCGGGGCAGGCCATCGACCTTGGTAGCGGGGCAACCATTGAGGTGCTTCACCCACCGGTGGAATTTCTTGATGGCACCGACTCGGACGTTGATAACAATGGGGTGGTGCTCCGCATCGCGATGGGGGAGGTCAGCTTTCTGCTGGCAGCAGACCTTCAGCAGGAGGGGGAGCTGTATCTGGTTTGTGAGAGGGTGGAACTGAGGAGCACTGTGCTACAGGTTGGCCATCACGGCTCCAGCACTTCAACCTCTCCAAGCTTTCTTACCGCCGTTAACCCCCAGGTGGCGGTGATCTCCGTGGGCGCCGATAACCCCTTCGGTCACCCCAGCGATGAGGTCATGGCCAGGCTTAATGAAAGGCTTGGGGAGGACATGGTTTACCGTACCGATGAGCAAGGTACAATCACTTTCACCACTGATGGGGAGAAATTATGGGTAGAGACAGAGCGGTAATCAGTCTATTCGAAGGTTTTTATCCCGACCGCCATCCCCTCCGGCCCTACCGTTATGATTCCGGCTGAGGCGGGGTTTCTGAAGGATGGGTAAGCCTGTCCTGGGTTGAGGAAAACCACGTTATCTATGGCCTTGTGGCAGACATCGTGAGTGTGCCCAAAGAGGATAATGTCCACCCCCGTAAACTCCTTGGCGATATCCTCCTCGATCCCCCAAGGTGGGCCGCCCCATGATGGGTGGATAACCCCGATTCGCTTCCCTGCGACCTCAAACACCACCTTATCGGGGAGCTCATCCCGAATCTCCTTCAGGTCCATATTGCCGTAGACGCCGATGAAGCGTTTTGCTAGGTGGCGCAGCTCCTCCAGCAACGCGATACCGACATAATCCCCGCAGTGAACCACGATATCAGCCCCGGCCAGTTCCGCTAACAATTCTTGAGGCAGCACGCCCAGGCTCTTGGCGTGGGTATCGGCAATCACCACAATCCTGGTCATTGATTTGCCAGCTCCACTATTGTGGCGCCATCGCCCCCCTCTTCAAGCCCGGCAGGCCTGAAGGATTTGACCAGGGGGCTGTTCTCTAGCTCCTCGCGCACCGCCTGACGAAGCGTCCCTGTTCCCTTGCCATGGATCACCCTTACCCAAGGTAGACCGGCCATGAATGCCTCGTTGAGAAAGCGGTCGAGCCTGAAAAGGGCCTCGTCCACAGTGAGACGGCGGAGGTGAATTTCCACGCTGGAGGGTTCCTTCGATGGGCGATCGCTGTCAGTCAAGGTGGCTTTATTATAACGCTTCATTGCCAGCGACGCTACCTAGTGGTATACTTTAGTCTATTCCACATGTTTCGCAAAAACTGAGGCACCATAAATGCTCAGGTTAGATGGTCGTGCCAACGATGAACTGCGCCCGGTTAGGATCACCCCGGGCTTTCAGCCCTATGCCGAGGGCTCGGCGCTCATCGTGTTGGGGCAAACGAAGGTGATCTGTGCGGTGAGCGTGGAGGACCGGGTTCCCGCCTTCCTCAAGGGTGAGGGAGGAGGCTGGATCACTTGACCTTTCTGGCGCTCTGTGCGATTTGCTTGAATTCTTGAATTATCGTTGCACGATCCTGACAATTGTTGCATTGGTGCGGTCGGCACCGACGCACACATTCAGCAAACCTTGACAAGCTATGAACCATGTAGTAGAGTCCCGCTGAAGAAGGAGGTAACATCGAATGAAGCTTATAAATGAATTCAAGCAGTTTTTGCTTCGGGGAAACGTCGTTGACCTTGCTGTGGCGTTTGTCATTGGTGCAGCCTTCGGTGCGGTTGTCTCTGCATTGGTCGCTGACCTGATGACTCCTCTGATAGCTGCCATTATTGGCAATCCAGACTTTTCCGGTCTAACGTTCACAGTGAATGATAGCACCTTCAGATACGGTCATTTTGTTAATGCCCTTCTTGCCTTTGTGCTGGTGGCGGCTGTCCTGTTCTTTTTTGTAGTGAAACCAGTCAATGCTCTCATCTCGCGATCACGGAAGGCGCCACCTGCTGATCCGACAACGCGAAAATGCCCCGAATGCCTCAGCGAAATACCTCTGGAGGCTCGGCGCTGCAAGTTCTGCACTTCGGACGTTAGTTCCACTGGCTAGTACTAAATGGTAACGAGTGGCTGGTAAGAGCTGCAAATCCTATGTCCAGCAGTTGAAACGACGCTACTAACTCAGGGTTGCTGCTCGGCTAATTCGAGAAGTCATGATGCCCGCTACCAGCGGCGGGCTGGATCTCAGCCCCGGCCAGTTCCGCTAACAATTCTTGAGGCAGCACGCCCAGGCTCTTGG
>CAZOVW010000017.1:4060-19910 GCA_964583545.1 uncultured Dehalococcoidales bacterium
TCAGCCCCGGCCAGTTCCGCTAACAATTCTTGAGGCAGCACGCCCAGGCTCTTGGCGTGGGTATCGGCAATCACCACAATCCTGGTCATTGATTTGCCAGCTCCACTATTGTGGCGCCATCGCCCCCCTCTTCAAGCCCGGCAGGCCTGAAGGATTTGACCAGGGGGCTGTTCTCTAGCTCCTCGCGCACCGCCTGACGAAGCGTCCCTGTTCCCTTGCCATGGATCACCCTTACCCAAGGTAGACCGGCCATGAATGCCTCGTTGAGAAAGCGGTCGAGCCTGAAAAGGGCCTCGTCCACAGTGAGACGGCGGAGGTGAATTTCCACGCTGGAGGGTTCCTTCGATGGGCGATCGCTGTCAGTCAAGGTGGCTTTATTATAACGCTTCATTGCCAGCGACGCTACCTAGTGGTATACTTTAGTCTATTCCACATGTTTCGCAAAAACTGAGGCACCATAAATGCTCAGGTTAGATGGTCGTGCCAACGATGAACTGCGCCCGGTTAGGATCACCCCGGGCTTTCAGCCCTATGCCGAGGGCTCGGCGCTCATCGTGTTGGGGCAAACGAAGGTGATCTGTGCGGTGAGCGTGGAGGACCGGGTTCCCGCCTTCCTCAAGGGTGAGGGAGGAGGCTGGATCACCGCTGAGTACGCCATGCTCCCCCGTGCCACCGTCACCCGGACGCCGCGGGAGGAGGGCCGAATGGGGGGCAGAACCCACGAGATTCAGCGCCTCATCGGGCGCTCCCTGAGAGCGGTCGTCGACCTCGATGCCCTTGGGGAGCGGACGCTCGTCGTTGATTGCGATGTGCTTCAGGCCGATGGGGGCACGAGGACGGCGGCGATCACAGGCTCCTATGTGGCCCTGGTTCAAGCCCTGGATACCCTGGTGGCCAGGGAGATTATCCCATCCAATCCTATAAAAAGTGCCGTGGCGGCGACCAGCGTGGGCATCGTCGGGGGGGAGCAGCTCCTCGACCTCTGTTACGATGAGGACTCCTGGGCAGAGGTGGACTTCAATGTGGTGATGACCAGCGAGGGCAAGTTTGTGGAGGTTCAGGGGACGGCGGAAACTAGCCCATTTTCTAAAGAGACTATCGACTCCCTGCTCGCCTTGGCGGAGCGGGGTATTGAAAAGCTTTTTGCGGCGCAGCAAGCGGCCCTGGATAGCCTTAAAGGTTAGCAGGCAGAGCAGAAATGCTGACCACGATGCTGCAGTAACTGTGGTGTAACCCTCGTGAAGAGCGAAAAGATGCCCCATCGCGCGTTATCCGGCCTGGTGGTTTTAGACCTCTCCGATAATATCTCCGGCCCCTACTGTACGAAACTGCTCGCTGACTACGGGGCAGAGGTGATCAAGATAGAAAAGCCTCCCCTGGGCGATTCAAGCCGCCGGGCGGGACCATTCCCCAATGACCAGCCTGACCCGGAGAAAAGCGGGTTATTCCTCTTTCTTAACACCAGTAAGAAAAGCATTACCCTGAACCTGGAGAGTGAAAGTGGCCCTCAGATATTTAGAAGGATGGTCGAGAGGGCGGATATCCTCGTGGAGAATTTTCGTCCCGGGGTGATGGCCAGTCTGGGGCTCGATTATGAGGCACTGGCTGAGATAAACCCCGCTTTGATCATGACCTCCATCTCCTATTTTGGGCAGTGGGGACCATATCGGGACTGGGAAGGGTCGGACATTGTAGCTCAGGCAATGGGCGGTTTGATGGGGCTGACCGGGGAGGCTGACCGCGAGCCTCTGAAGCTCCCCCTCTCTCAGGCGGAATTTCAGGGTGGGCTCAATGCTGCCGTGGCCACCCTCTCGGCCCTCTATTTTCGGGATGAGACTGGCGAGGGGCAGCACGTTGATGTCTCCCTTCAGGAGGCAGTGGCCTCCATCCTTGAGGCCGCGGTGACCATGTATCACTATAGCAGTTTCGTGAGGGGGCGGATGGGCTCCCGCCATCACCTTCAGTGCCCCTCAAGGGTGATGCCTGCTAAAGATCGCTTTATCCATGTTCAGGCTGGGGCAAACTGGGACAATTTTGCCACCTTTTTGGAGGCTCCTCAGCTTATGGAGCCTCGTTTCGTGTCTATCCTCCGCTATCACTATGCTGATGAGGTGGAGGGATTGTTCCAGCCCTGGCTGGAAAAACATGAGGCCGGGGAAATATTCACCACCGGCCAGGAGTGGCGGATCCCCTTTGCTCTGGTGCTCGGGATCGATGAACTGATGGGGGACCCGCAATATGGGGCCAGGGGCTTCTTTCAGGAGATAGACCATCCCCTAGCTGGTCGCCTCATCTATCCGGGAACCCCCTTCAGGATGAGCGAGACCCCCCCTGAGGAGAAGCGGGCACCGCTCCTCGGGGAGCATAATGAGGACGTTTATATTGGGGCATTGGGCTTAAGTAAGGACAACCTGGCAGGACTCAAGGAGCACGGTGTTATTTAAGGGGAAGCAGGCCTTAGCAGGTTTAAGGGTGGTCGATCTCTCCCAGGTTTTCGCTGGTCCCTATTGTACAAAACTTCTGGCGGACATGGGGGCGGAGATTATCCGAGTGGAGTGTGCCACTCGCTCGGGGAGGGGAGGGGCGCTACCCCGGATGAAGCCCGGCGGCGCCTTCGGAGCTTCCTTCCCCAATGGTGACACGGGGGAAAGGTCCTACAATCGTTTCGGCTATTATAACGAGGTCAACCGGAATAAATATGCCATCACCCTGAACCTGGCAAAGCCCCTCGGGGTGGAGGTTTTCAAAAGCCTATTGAAGATCAGCGATGTGGTGGTGGAGAGTTTCACCCCCAGGGTGATGAGTAACTTCGGTCTGGACTACTCCGTGCTCCGGGAGACGAACCCGCGGGTCATTGTCATCTCCATCTCCGGGTATGGCCAGGATGGCCCCTATCGAGACTATGTTACTTATGGCGGGGGAATCGAAGCCATGGTGGGTCTCTCTCAGCTCACTGCCTATCCCGATGGGGAGCCGCTCAAGCCTGGGGTGGCCTATGCTGATGCCGCCAGTGGGCTTCACGCCGCCTTTGCCATCTTGGCAGCGCTGCGCTATCGCCGCCTCACAGGAAAGGGCCAGTATATTGATCTCGCCATGCGCGAGGCGGTTATGCCACTCCTTGGGGAAGCGATTATGGACTATATTATGAACAGGAGGGTGCTAAAGCCTATTGGAAATCGCCACCCGGCGATGGCACCTCACAGCTGTTACCGCGCGCGGGGGAGGGGTGGAAAGGGTGGTGAGAACGAAAAGGAGGACGCGTGGATTGCCATCGCCATCTCCTCCGATGAGGAGTGGCGCGCCTTTTGCCATGTTATGGGCAACCCGCCCTGGAGCAAGAACGAAAAATTCGCCACACTCTCCGGCAGACTGGCAAATCAGCGGGAGCTTGACCGGCTTGTCGAGGAATGGACCTCGGAGTATGACCACATCGAACTCATGAACATGCTTCAGGGTTCCGGTGTTAAGGCGGGGGCGGTATTGAATATAGCGGAGCTGGCTCACGACCCACATCTTAATCAGCGTGGTTTCTTTGAGGAGCTTTCTCACCCGGAGGCGGGGACCCATCGCTACCCCGGGGTGTCTTGGAGGATGAGCAGGACGCCGGGGAGGCTTCGCCTGCATGCACCCTGTTTCGGTGAGCACAACCACTATATCTTCGGCGAGCTTTTGGGGATGTCTGACGAGGAGCTATCGCGACTGGCCGATGATGGGGTAACGGCAAGTGAGCCATTGCCATATTCGGAGATTTAATATCATGGAAGAAAAGGAGCCGACAGAGGAAGCGGGACTGGGCCCGATCCCGTGGACGGTGGGCGATGTCGCCAGGGGGATTGGGGTGGCAATTGGCGTTGTACTTGTCATCGCCCTCGGGCTGGGGCTGGTTACTGTTCTGCTCATTGGCCCCGGAGCTCTTGAGGAGCTTGCTTCCCAAGACTTTACCTTTGCGGAATTCATTAACCTTCTTACCAGAGAGGGCGTGCTCCAGCAGTGGATGGTTATACTGCTTGTGGGGATGGTAGTTGGTGAGGGGGCAATGCCCCTTGCGGCGTGGCTCTTTAGCGCTCTCAAATATCGCTGTGGCTGGCAGGTCTTGGGCTTTCGGCCCTTCAAGGTGAGGAGAGGCTTAATATTAGCCGCGTTGGTAGCGCTTGTTGGCTTGTTGGTTAGTGTTCTCTACGAGATACTGATGACCGCATTGGGGGTAGAGCCCTCTTACACTTTCCCCCCAGAATTCACCGAAACAGGTCTTGGTTTGGCTACGCTTGCTGTTATTGCTGTCATGGTTGCCCCGTTCGCCGAGGAGACTTTCTTCCGCGGCTTTCTCTTCACCGGGATTGGCAATCGCTACGGATATGGCTGGGGCGCGGTCGTTAGCGCCCTGCTCTTTTCCTTGGCGCACATGCAGCCTGGAGCTTTGCTCCCCGTTTTCATTCTCGGTCTCTTCCTGGCATGGCTTTATATGAGGACTGGCTCGATATGGACTTGTATCTTCGCCCATTTCGCCTATAATTCCCTTGCCCTATTATTTATGATAATATATTAGAGGAGATGAGGTGTCGTGGCATTCGCGGGGCAACCACGGTCGATGCCAATGCCAGGGAAGACATCCTGGCGGCAGCAAAGGAGTTGCTCCAGAAAATGGTTCAGGCTAACGGGGTTGAGGAAGAGGATGTGGCCTGCATCCTCTTCACCACCACCCCTGACCTTAACGCCGATTTCCCCGCAGCGGCGGCCCGGGAGTTGGGACTATCAGAGGCACCCCTGTTATGTGGGCATGAGATGAACGTCCCCCATAGCCTGCCCATGTGCCTGCGTATCCTAGTCCTTTTTAATACGGAAAAGAATGTAGAGGAGATCGTCCATATTTATATTAAGGGAGCTAGGGAATTGAGGTCCGGGAGCGGTGACGAAAAAGGAGCGTGGAGGGATAACAAATGCTCATCGTAATGCAGCAGGGGCACACCGAAAAGGAGGTGGCGGGCATTCTGGAGCGGCTCACCCAGATGGGATTCACCGGTCATGTGTCCAAGGGTGTGGAGCGCACGGTGATCGGTGTGGTGGGGCGAACCTATCCCGAACTGAAGGATACGCTGGAGGTGTGGCCTGGGGTGGAGGAGGTTGTGCCCATCAGCCGGCCCTATAAACTCTCCAGTCGGGAGTTTCAGCCCCGGGATACCGTGATCGAGGTGGGCGAGGTAACCATCGGCGGTGAGGTGCTGGTGATGATGGCGGGCCCTTGCGCTGTGGAGACCGAGGAACAGGTTCTGGAGACGGCGCGCGCGGTGAAAGCAGCAGGGGCCCACATCCTGCGCGGTGGCGCCTTCAAACCTTCAACCTCCCCATATAGCTTTCGCGGGCTGGGTATAGACGGGCTCGAGCTCCTGGCGCAGGCTCGCCAGGAGACCGGGATGCCCATTATCACTGAGGTGATGGCTCCAGGGGATGTCGAGCTGGTCTCACGCTACGCTGACATCCTCCAGGTGGGGGCGCGCAATATGCAGAACTTCATCCTCCTTGATGAGGTGGGTAAGGCTCAAAAGCCGGTGATGCTAAAGCGGGGCATGTCAGCCACCATTCAGGAGTGGCTGCTCTCCGCGGAATACATCCTCTCCCAGGGGAATCGCCAGGTTATGCTCTGTGAGCGGGGGATCAGGACCTTCGAAACCTACACCAGAAATACCATGGATTTAAGTGCCATCCCCATTATCAAGAAGCTGAGCCACCTGCCTATCATCGCCGACCCCAGCCATGGCACCGGGAAATGGTATCTTGTTACCCCCATGGCTCTGGCCGCAGTGGTTGCCGGCGCTGATGGGTTGATGATCGAGGTTCACCCCACGCCGGACCAAGCCCTCAAGGACGGCGCACAGTCACTCACCTTCGATAACTTCCAGCGACTCATGTCACAGGTTGTTCCGGTAGCGGCCTCGGTGGGACGCAAAATGGCCTGATGGTGAGTGGGACCCTGAGGTGATAAAGACAGTTCTGCGCATCATCGGTAATAAACTTTGAGGGGAAATATGCTCGTTGAAGAAGAGCTGGCCAAAGTGGTGCCAGAGGGTGACACGGTGCTAACCATCGGGGTTTTTGATGGAGTTCACTTAGGTCACCAGTTTCTTATTGCCAAGCTCAAGGAGAAGGCTGGTGCGGAGGGTCTGTTGAGCGGGGTGGTAACATTTCATCAACATCCCCGCTTGGCGCTCGAGCCGCAGTCCAAGATTACCTGCTTGACCAGCCTTCAAGAACGGATTAGACTTTTAGAAAGCCTCGGTGTGGCGCATATCGTTACCCTCTCCTTCACACCCGAGCTTTCTCAGCTTAGTGCCCGAGAATTCATTGCGCTACTTAAGCGCTACCTCAGGATGGGGGGACTGGTGATCGGGCCCGACTTCGCTCTGGGCAAGGGGAGAGAAGGAGATGCTCATGCCCTTAAGGCGTTGGGGGAGGAGTTCGATTTCTCTGTTGAGGTAGTGTCGCCCAGGGTATGGCAGGGTGAGGTGGTGAGCAGCACGGCGATTCGCGGGGCGCTCTCCCGGGGCGATGTGTTGAAGGTGAGCGAACTCCTGGGGCGGCGTTTCACCCTGACGGGACAGGTATCAAAGGGCGATGCGCGAGGTAAAATCTTAGGCTTTCCCACGGCAAACCTCATCCCGAACCAGGAGCAAGCCCTGCCCGCTGATGGGGTATATGCCGCCCGTGCCTGCTTCAGCGAAACAGTTTATCAGGCGGTAATAAATATCGGCCTTCGCCCCACCTTCGGCGGCGGTCATCGCCTTGTTGAGGCTCACCTCCTCGATTTTGAGGGGGAGCTCTATGAGCGGGAGCTTAAGATCGAGCTGGCAGAGAGGCTGCGGGACGAGGTAAAGTTCTCAAGTGCCGATGAGCTGAAGGCTCAGATAATGAGGGATGTGAAACAGGCGAGGTCATTATTGACGCGCTTGTGAGGAAGGGGGAGTTCGAAAAAATGGGGAAGATACCTGCAGATGAGCCCTACAGGCGTCTCCTGAGAAGAGGGGTTGCCGAGGTTATTGTTGAAGAGGAGCTGGCGAAGCTCCTTGAGTCAGGGCGAAAACTTCGCCTTAAGCAGGGCTTTGACCCAAGTTGCCCTGACATCCACCTGGGGCATGTGGTCGGACTGAGGAAACTGCACCAGTTTCAGGAATTGGGGCACGAGGTCATCCTCATCGTCGGTGACTGGACCGCTCAGATCGGCGACCCCAGCGGCGAGTCGCAGACCCGTCCCATGCTGTCCCCCGAAGAGGTGCGTGCTAACGCTGAGACCTATTTGAAGCAGTTCTTCAAGGTGGTCGATCGGGAGAAGACGACGGTCGTCTGGCAGAGCGAGTGGTTCACCAAATTCGGCCTCGCCGATATCATTGGGCTGGCCAGCAAATTCACCGTGGCCCAGATGCTGCAACGGGACGACTTCTCCAAAAGGTATGCCTCAGGCCGCCCCATCGCCATCACCGAGTTTCTCTACCCCTTGCTTCAGGCCTATGACTCCGTGGTCATCGAGGCCGATGCGGAGTTCGGTGGCACCGACCAGAAGTTTAATTGCTTGGTGGGGCGGGAGCTTCAGCAGATGATGGGGCAGCCCCCACAGCAGGTCTTCCTGGTCCCTCTGCTGATGGGCACTGACGGCAGCATGAAGATGTCGAAAAGCCTGGGGAACTACATCGCCATCGATGAGCCGCCCAATGATATGTATGGCAAGGTGATGAGCATCCCCGATGAGCTGATGATGGACTATTTCGAGCTTCTTACCGATGTTTCAGATAACGAACTTGAGGAGTTTCGCAGGCAGCTTGATACTGGTTCGGTAAACCCGATGGTCGTGAAGAAGCAGCTGGCCCGCGAGCTGGTGACCCAGTTCCACGGCCCAAGGGCGGCTCTGGAGGGTGAGGCCGACTTCGAGCGGGTTTTCCAGCGGCGGGAGACGCCGGAGGAGATACCAATATTCCCTGTGTCTTTTCAACAACTGGAAGCAGAGGCATTAGCGCAAACTAGCGAGGCGGTGCCCCTGAGCGATAGAGAACGCATTGGCAGCACTATGATGCTTGAAACAACTGTTATCATAGGCGGTCAAGAATTGCCAGGTCTGATAGTGCCTGCTGCTTTCATACTACCAAGAGTAGGCTTGGCCAAGAGCGGGAGCGAGGCGAAGCGTCTTTTGGCACAAGGCGCTGTAGAGGTAGACGGCGAGAAGCTAACTGGTAACTTAATTGCTGTTTATAATGGCGTCATCATCAAAGTGGGCAAGCGCCGCTTTGTCAGAATCGTTAATGCCGATAAGCGAACCTGAGGAAGGTTCGCTACTTACCTCTCCCCCCGAGTTGCGTCAGGTCGGGAAAAAGCTTCCTAATGTTGGTGATGAGCGGTATAATATCTGAAAATCGCTAAATATGGAGGTATAGCATGCAGCTTCGGATCCCCGGCCCAACCCCGATCCCTGATGAAATCCTGCAGACGATGACCAGGCAGATGATCGATCATCGCGGGCCCCAGTTCGCGGAGATGATCCAAAAGGCCACCGCCATCCTCAAAGAGATGTTTCAGACCAGGGGGGATGTTTTTCTCCTCACCTGCTCCGGAACCGGGGGCATGGAGGCGGCCATCGTCAACACCCTTTCGCCCGGTGACAGGGTGCTGGCAGTGGCTAACGGCTTTTTCGGCGAGCGCTTCGCCGATAACGCCGAAGTATTTGGCGCCCAAGTTGAGAGGCTTCGCTTCGAGTGGGGCTCCCCTGTCGACCCACAGGAGATGCGCCGGGCGCTATCTCAGGATGCCGGGATAAAGGCAGTGCTGGTGACCCACAACGAGACCTCCACGGGGGTAACCAACGACCTGGCTGCCATAAGCGCTGTGGTTCGAGAGTATGAAAAGTTACTCATCGTGGATGCTATCAGCAGCCTAGGCGCTATCGACCTACCTACCGACGAGTGGGGGTGTGATGTGGTGGTTACCGCCTCCCAGAAGGGTTGGATGTCTCCCCCGGGTCTGGCGATGGTCAGCGTCAGCGAGCGGGCATGGCAGGCAAATGCTGAGGCCAGGATGCCCCGCTACTACTGGGACTTTGCCCAGGCAAAGAAATTCCTGGAGAAGGGGCAAACTCCCTGGACACCGGCCCTGACCACCATTTACGCCCTAGCCGCGGCCCTGGAGCTTTTTCAACGAGAGGGACTGGCCAAGGTCGTGGCGCGCCATGCCAGGGTCGGGGCCAGAGCCAGGAAAGGGGTTAAATCGCTGGGGCTTTCCCTATTTCCTGAGGTTAGCTGCGCCTCAAACACGGTGACTGCGGTCAAGGCCCCTGATGGGCTTGATGTGAAGAAGCTGCTCAAGATACTAAGGGAGGAGTGTAATGTGGTTCTTGCCGGTGGCCAGCAGCGGCTTGACGGCAAGATCTTTCGCATCGGCCACCTCGGCTATGTAACCGAGAAGGACATGGATGTAGTGATTGAAGCGCTCAGAGTTGCCCTGCCACAGGCAGGCTTCGTAGGGGCGAGATAGAGGGAGGCTGAAATGGAAATCCAGGAGATCGGGGTTGGAGCTCGGTTGAGAATGCGGGGGCTTAGGAATAGGGGTCTGATGGAAATATCCGAGGACCCAAAGAGCGGGGATTTCGTTCTGGTTATCGGCAAGGGCATCCGTGAAAAATGGTACCGGAGGTGGTTAAAGATCAACCTCCCTGTGGGGATGTGGCGGGTGAAGTGCAAAAAGGAGGAGGTTTCAGAGGTGCTGAATAAATTCTTGGCGGAGAAGATTTTGGCATGAAGGTATTGATTGCAGACCCCATCGCTGAAGAGGGCATCGAGGCGCTGCGCCCTCATGCTGAGGTGGATGTCAGGCTGGGGCTAGGTCACGATGAGCTTGTCGCCGCCATCGGTGATTACGATGCCATTGTGGTGAGGAGCGAGACCAAGGTCTCGGCGGAGGTCATCGAGGCAGGACGAAAGCTTCAGGTCATCGGGCGTGCCGGTGTGGGCGTGGACAACATTGACGTTGATACTGCAACGAGAAAGGGCATCGTGGTGGTCAATGCCCCCACGGGGAACATCATATCGGCTGCGGAGCATACCATCGCCCTGATGCTTGCTATGGCGCGCCATATCCCCCAGGCAAACGCCCAACTCAGGTCTGGGGAGTGGCGCCGTCACGATTTCATAGGCATCGAGGTGAGGAATAAGACGCTGGGTATCATTGGCCTGGGTAATGTTGGCTCCGAGGTGGCCCGGCGGGCCACGGGGCTGGAGATGCGACTCATTGCCCACGACCCCTTCGTATCCGTTGAATACGCCCGCAATCTGGGGGTGGCGCTGGTCTCCTTAAAGGAACTGCTTAAAGAAGCGGACTTCATCACCCTGCACACCCCGCTCACCGAGAGCACCAGGGGACTAATTGGCGCCAAGGAGCTGGCGATGGTCAAGCCCACGGTGCGCATTATCAATTGTGCCCGGGGGGGCATCATCGATGAGGAGGCGCTTTTTAAGGCCATTGAGGAGGGGAAGGTGGCGGGTGCGGCCGTCGATGTTTTTGCTGAGGAGCCAGCAAGGGAGAGCATCCTCTTCAAGAGCGATAAGATTCTGGTCACCCCCCATCTGGCAGCATCCACCGCCGAGGCCCAGGCTAGCGCGGCCCTAGATGTGGCGGAGCAGATCATTGCGGTGCTCCAGGGTGAGCCTGCCAGATATGCAGTAAATACCCCGCTGATCTCACCGGAAACCCTTTCTGTGGTTGCACCCTTTCTAGGCGTTGGTCAGCAGGTGGGCCGCCTGGTCTACCAACTGGGCGAGGGGCAGATGAGCACCATTAGCATCAAGTATGAGGGGGAGATTGCCAATTACGACACCGCGGCGCTAAAGGCGGCGATTCTCGGCGGCCTTCTGGAGGCGATCAGCGAGGAGCGGGTTAACCTGGTCAATGCCAACATCATCGCGCAAAGGCGAGGGCTGAAGATCACCGAGCACAAGGATCCAATCTGTGAAAACTATGGTAATCTGATCACCCTTGAGGTGACCACCAGCGCCGGGGTAATCACGGTAGCGGGCACGGTGATGAGGGGCGAGCCTCACATCGTCAGGGTCAATAGCTACTGGATCGATGTGGTGCCCAGTGGTGGGTATTTCCTGTTTAGCGATCATCGTGACCGCCCCGGGCTTATCGGAGCGGTAGGCACGATATTGGGTAACGCTGACATCAATATCAGCTCAATGCAGTTGGGCCGGCTTGAGCCTCGAGGGCCAGCACTCCTGGTGCTCGAGCTTGATGAGCCTGTTGGGGAGGAGCACCTGCTCGAGCTTCAGGCGCTTCCTGAAGTCTACACGATGAAGCTGGTGAAGCTTTGACTGGGGGAAGGGAGCAGCGGAGGGAGTTCGAAAAAGGGGATGAGCGGCGTGGCGGACATAGAAAGGGCGAAAAGAAAGATCGCTGAGCTGCGGGAGCAGATCAATTACCATAACCATCGCTACTATGTGCTCGATAGCCCCGAGATCTCAGATGCTGAGTACGACGCGCTGATGGTGGAACTGAGGAGGCTGGAGGAGGAGCACCCGCAGCTTATCACCCCTGAATCGCCGACGCAGCGGGTAGGTGCCGCCCCTGTTGAGGCCTTCGGTGTGGTGGGGCACCCTGTGCCGCTCTTGAGCCTGGCCAATGTCTTCTCCTACGAGGAGCTCCTTGCCTGGCACAAGAGAATCTTAAACCTGGTGCCAGGGCGTGAGATGGACTTCGTCTGTGAGCTCAAGATGGATGGGCTTGCCGTCGCCCTGACCTATGTCGAGGGACGCCTTACCACAGGTGCCACCCGGGGCGATGGCTTTCGCGGCGAGGATATCACTCAGAACCTGAGAACCATTAAGAGCATCCCCCTCGCCGTTCCTAAAGATGCTCCTAAGAAATTTGAGGTGAGGGGTGAGGTTCATCTTTCCAAGGCTGGCTTTGAAAAACTGAACAAGGAACGGGCTGAGGAGGGTCAGCCCCTTTTCGCCAACCCCAGAAACGCCGCCGCTGGCTCGGTGCGTCAGCTAGACCCACGGGTTACGGCGAAGCGACCCCTGGACATCTATATCTATGCCCTGGGCTACGCCGACCCCGATTTATCGGGGCTGAACCACTGGGAAACCATGGAGTATCTCAAGTCCCTGGGATTTAAGATAAGCCCCTATAATGTTCATGTTTCCGATATTAACGGTGTTGAGGAATACTACCAGCGCTGGGTAAAGGAGCGGGAAAACCTGGAATTTGATACCGATGGCATCGTGGTCAAGGTCAATTCTCTTGAGCTTCAGCGAGCGCTGGGCACGGTGGGTCACGACCCACGCTGGGCTGTAGCCTATAAGTTCCCCGCCGTCCAGGGGACCACCAAGCTCCTTGATATCGGCATCAGCGTGGGGAGAACGGGGAGCCTCAACCCCTACGCCATCCTTGAGCCGGTATCCGTTGGCGGGGTCACCATCAAGCGGGCAGCGCTCCACAATGAGGAGGATATCAGGCGTAAGGACATTCGCATTGGCGATACGGTGGTGGTGCAGCGCGCCGGCGAGGTCATTCCCGAGGTAGTCGCCCCTGTGGTCTCCAAGCGCACAGGACAGGAAAAGGAATTCTCTCTCAAGGAAAAGACGAGGGAAATCTATAAACAGACGTGGGGCAGGGAGCCTCCCGATGATCTCGTTTGCCCCGAATGTGGCGGCGAGGTGGTTAAACCTGAGGGGGAGGTCATGGCCAGGTGCATCAATACCTCCTGCCCCGCCCAGATCTATGAGCTCCTCACCCACTTCGTCTCCCGTGGTGCCATGGACATCGATGGTGTGGGGGAAAAACTGGCGGCCGCCCTGCTCGAAAAGGGGCTGGTGAAGAATGTGGCCGACCTCTACCGTCTACGCGAGCATGAGCAGGAGCTTATCGGGATGGAGAGGATGGGGGAGAAGAGCGCCCAGAATTTGCTCGATGCTATCGAGAAGAGCAAGCAGCGCCCCTTAGCTAGGGTGATCTTCGCCATCGGCATCAGGCATGTCGGTGCGGAGACGGCGGAGCTTCTGGCAAGCCACTTCGGCAGCATGGACAGGCTGGCGCATGCCTCTGAGGAGAAGCTCCTTGAGGTGCCCACCATCGGCCCCAAGATAGCTGAGAGCATCCTCGCCTTCTTCCGGCAGGAGAGTAACCGCCGCATCATCGATGAGCTGAGGCAGGCAGGGGTCAAACTGGTGGAGGAGGAGGGAGAGCCAAAGGAGCAGCCTCTCTTGGGCCATGAGTTTGTGCTCACGGGAAGGCTGGAAGCTTTCTCCAGGAGCGAGGCTGAGGCACGCGTCAAGGAGTTGGGCGGCAGCGTGGGCTCTAGCGTCACCAGGAAGACCACATATGTTGTGATAGGGGCTGAGCCTGGCTCGAAGCTGGAAAAGGCGCGTGCGCTGGGCGTAAAGGAGCTTAGTGAGGAGGAGTTTCTCCGCCTCCTGGAGGAACGTAGATAGAGAGGAGCGAAAAAAATGGCTAAAGTATTGATCGTCTACCATTCTCAGACAGGGAATACCGAGGAGATGGCCCAGGCGGTAGCGGAAGGGGCGCGGTCGGTGGCGGGGACAGAGGTCATCCTCAAGCGGGCCTTCGATGCTACCGCCGACGACCTCATTGGCTGCGATGCAGTGGCATTTGGCTCACCAACAAACTTCGCCTACATATCTGGAGGCTTGAAGGACTTCTTCGACCGAAGCCTTATCGACTGCCAGGATAAGGTCACGGACAAGCCCTACTGCACCTTTACAAGCAGCGGAATGGGAAAAAGAAAAGCCCTGGACGTCCTCGATGGCATATGTTCCGCCTTTAAATTAAAGAAGGTTGACGAAGGTATCATGGCTCCTGGCAAAGCCACCCCCGAGATTCTCGCAGAGTTGCGGGAGGTGGGCAAAAAGCTGGCCACTGGCTAAAAGCATGACTTCTTTCCGTGTATTGAGTACCCGAGCAAAAGGGTGCGCCTCAGCTTCAAGGAGTAAGGCGCTACTCAAGCGATGAAGCTAATTGTCGGCCTGGGAAATCCTGGGAAAGCCTATATCAATAACCGCCATAATGTCGGGTTTCAGTGCCTCGACCACTTCGCGAGTCAGTACCGAATACCCATTAAAGAGCGAAGGTTAAGGCTCAAAGCACTAAAGGCCAAATACGGCATGGGCGAGGTTGCTGGTACGCCGGTGGTACTCGCCAAGCCCCGGACGTACATGAATCACAGTGGGGCGGCAGTGGCCCAACTGGTGCACCGCTTCGGTGTTCCACTTGATGATCTCCTGGTGATCTACGACGACCTGGACCTGCCCTTGGGCAAACTGCGCATCCGCCAGCGTGGCGGCGCCGCGGGGCATAAAGGGGTTGCATCCATCATCGCCTCGTTAGCAAGTGACCAATTCCCCCGAATTCGTGTCGGCATCGGTCACCCCGAGGGCGATGAGGTCGCCTATGTGCTGAGCGATTTCACCGCTGAGGAAAAGGATATCGTTAGGGAGACCGTGGCCCAGGTCGCCGATGCCCTCCATTGCATCCTCGCCGCGGGGATCGAGGCGGCGATGAACCGCTATAACTAAAAGCCCCCCTTTGGTTGCGGTAGCTCCGCCCAAGGTGCTATAATTTCGTATTAATCTGGTTTAAGAGGCTTTGGAGATGGCACAAGGGGTTTTTATCACCGTGATCGGCGCTAGCGATTGCTCTGAGGAGGAGGCAAGGCTCGCTGAGGAGTTGGGGCGGGAACTGGCGAGGCGCGGCGCTACATTGATCTGCGGCGGCCTGGAAGGGGTGATGGAGGCGGCATGTCGGGGGGCTGCCTCTCAAGGCGGGATGACTATTGGCATTCTTCCCGGGAACAGCCGCAATGATGCCAATCCCCACGTTAAGATTCCCATCGTCACCGGTATGGGATATGCAAGAAACGCCATCGTCGCCAAGTCGGGTCAGGCAGTGATCGCCATCGGCGGAAGCTACGGGACCCTTTCTGAGATCGCCCATGCGCTGCAAAGCGACATCCCGGTTATCAGTCTCGGCACCTGGTCGCTAGCAAGGGGAGGTGTTGCGGATAAATCCATAATTATTGCTCAAAATCCTGCTGATGCTGTGGAAAAAGCCCTTAGTTTAATAAGGAAGAGCTAGCAATGAAGATGGCGGCAATTGAGGGGGTGAGTGCCAGGGAGATCCTCGATTCTCGTGGCAATCCCACGGTGAATGTTGAGGTGAGGCTCTCCGATGGCACCGTGGGGTACGCCTCGGTACCCTCTGGGGCTTCCATCGGCGCCCATGAGGCTCTGGAGCTTCGTGACGGCGATAAGGATCGGTTTGGGGGGCTGGGGGTGCTCAAGGCGGTGGAAAATGTTGAGGAGCAGATCGCCCCTGCCATAATCGGTATTTCTTGCCAGGCACAGGCGGCTATCGATGAGCGGATGATCAAGCTCGATGGCACGCCAAATAAATCGCGGCTTGGTGCCAATGCTATTCTAGGCGTCTCCCTCGCTGTCGCTCACGCCGCAGCTAACTTTCTGAGTCTCCCTTTTTATCGCTATCTTGGCGGCGAGGAGGCGTGCACCTTGCCCGTGCCCCTGATGAACATCCTGAACGGCGGAAAGCACGCCGAGGGCTCGACCGATTTCCAGGAGTTCATGGTCATCCCCCTGGGGGCGCAGTGCTTAGCCCATGCCCTCCAGATGTGCGCTGAGGTTTATCAGGCCCTGAAGAGGGTGCTCAAGAGCAAGGGACTGAATACCAATGTCGGCGATGAAGGTGGTTTCGCCCCCCCCTTAAGCTCGAACAAAGAGGCGGTGGAGCTGGTTTTGGCCGCTATTGAAGCGGCAGGCTATAAACCGGGCGCCGATTGCTTCAT
>CAZOVW010000017.1:20010-22121 GCA_964583545.1 uncultured Dehalococcoidales bacterium
TGGTTTTGGCCGCTATTGAAGCGGCAGGCTATAAACCGGGCGCCGATTGCTTCATTGCCCTCGACCCGGCAGCCAGTGAGTTCTATAGAGATGATCGCTATGCTCTCGCCAGGGAGGGCCTCTCCCTCTCCAGTGCTGAGATGGTGGAATATTATGTGCGGTTGGTCTCTGACTACCCCATTATCAGCATTGAGGACGGGATGGCGGAGGACGATTGGGAAGGCTGGCGAGTGCTCATGGATAAGGTGGGACGAAAAATTCAGATTGTGGGCGATGACCTCTATGCCACGAGCGTGGAGCGCCTCTCCCGGGGCATCGATGAGGACGCTTCCAACTCCATCCTGATTAAGCTCAATCAGGTTGGCACCCTAAGTGAGACCCTTTCTGCCATCAGGATAGCGCAGCGTGCCGGCTGGACAGCGATTGTGAGCCACCGCTCCGGCGAGACCGAGGACACGACTATTGCCGACCTCGCCGTAGCCAAGAACACCGGCTTTATTAAGGCCGGTGCCCCTTGCCGCTCGGAGCGCGTGGTCAAATACAACCGCCTGTTGCGTATCGAGGAGGAGCTTGGCGATAGGGCGAGATATTTAGGGAGGGGTGCGCTGTATAATTTGGGGAGGTAGGTATGGCTAGAGACAAAAAGAAGATTCTATGTCCTGCTGGATGCGGCTGGAGTAAGACCAATTGGGGAGATTTGCGTAAACATCTCGCTATGAGTAAAGATGCGTTGCACTCTAATTGGAGGAAGAAATGGGCCCTGCCAGAACAACCTGTTCCCTTGGGTGGAAAAGGACATAAAGAATATTTTAGAGACGTTAAGATAGCCTTGTTTCGAGCGTTGGCAGACAGGAAATAAATAGGCTGAACAAATAGTCGGTGCATTCAACTAAAAGTCAATGACCACCATTGGCATCACGACTACAGTCCCTATAGAGGTCCTATTAGCGGCGGGCTATCAGCCCGTTGACCTGAATAATGTTTTTATCTCTGACCCTGACCCTGAAAGGCTGGTCAATATTGCGGAGCGGGACGGTTTCCCCCAAAACTGCTGCACCTGGATCAAGGGGATATACGGCGTGGCGATGGAGCAGGGAATTGACACGGTGCTCTGCGTCACCACCGGCGATTGCTCCAATACCATCATGCTCATGGAGGTGTTAAAGCTCAGGGGACTTCACGTTATCCCCTTCGCTTTCCCCGACCGCCCCGATATTTCGAAGATGCAGAATTGCTTGAAATCTCTGTCTGATACCTTGGGCACAACAGTTGAAGCGGCGGAAAAAGTCCGAAAAGAACTGGAAAAGGCGAGGCGGCTTGCCCGGGAGCTTGATGACCTCACTTGGAGGGAGGGCGTGGTCAGCGGCTGGGAGAACCACTACTGGCTGGTCTCAACTTCAGATTTCATTGGCGATTACCATGAATATGAGGCTCAGTTGAGCCAGCTTCTCGGGGAGAGCCGGGGGCGAAAGCCTTATCCTGAGGACATGCTTCGCCTGGCATATATTGGCGTGCCTGCTGTCTTCGGTCGCGACCTTTACCCTTGCCTGGAGCGCCATGGTGCCAGGGTCGTTTTCAACGAGATCCAGCGCCAGTTCGCCATGCCCCATCGGGGGAACTACCTCGCCGAGCAATACTCAAGCTATACATACCCCTACTCCATATTCGACAGGCTCAACGACATTCTGCCCCAGTTGCAAGATCGCCGGGTGGATGGCGTAATCCATTATGTTCAGGCTTTCTGCCATCGTGGGATCGGCGACATCATCTTTCGCCACTGCATCGACCTACCCATCTTGACCCTGGAGGGGAATAACGACTATCTGCTCACCCAGCACCTAAAGACCAGGATTGAGGCGTTTCTGGACATGGTCAGGCGTCGCACCAAGTTAGAGACCGCTTCAAAATAGAAAACATGGCATCAAATTTCGGCGTAGAGGTTGAAAAGTTCGAAAAAAGGAGGGTTGAAAAATGACAACCAAGATCGGCATCAATGGCTTTGGAAGGATAGGGCGGCAGGTACTCAGGGCGGTCAATGAAAACTACAAAGGGAAGCTTGAGGTAGCTGCGGTCAATGACCTCACCGATCCCAAGACCAACGCCCATCTTCT
>CAZOVW010000018.1:0-21600 GCA_964583545.1 uncultured Dehalococcoidales bacterium
GGTTACGAATTGAGCATGGCGGTCGCGCTGCACAATCTGGCTGGAGATCGGCGCTGCCTCAAGCCCCAGCCTGGCACAGGCGATTTTTTCCACCTGTGGCGTGACTGAGGCATAGGTGCCCACAGCCCCCGAAATCTTGCCGACCGCTATCGCCTTTCTCGCCTCAGCGAGCCGTTGCGCGTTCCTTTTCATCTCCTCGACCCAGAGGGCGAGCTTTAGGCCGAAGGTTGTGGGCTCGGCGTGAACGCCATGGGTGCGCCCTATCATAATGGTCTGCTTGTGCGCCACCGCCTTCTCCTTCAGCACCGCGATAAGCTCGGCGATGTCCTGGGCCAGGATGTCTGCTGCTGCTACCAGTTGCAGGCTGAGCGCCGTGTCCATAACATCGGAAGAGGTGAGCCCGAGGTGAATGAAGCGGCTCTCCTCCCCGACACTCTCCGCCACCGAGCCGAGGAAGGCGGTCATATCGTGGTGCGTTTTTTTAAGTATCTCATCGAAGCGCTTCATACTGAAGCGGGCCTTTTTTATCCTGGGGATCGCCTCTTTGGGGATGGCCCCTAGTTCAGCCCAGGCCTCGCAGACAGCGATCTCCACCTGGAGCCACTTCTCGAACTTCGATTCATCGGACCAGACCTTTTTCATCTGTGGCCTTGAATATCTCTCAATCATTTTTTCGTCCTTTTCCGAGCCTGGCTCTGAGCGGATGATGGCTCTCTATCGCTTTCTGATAGGCTTCGCCGATATTCTTTGTATGCTTCTTTTATCTTTTCATGCTTCAACGAGAGAATTGCAGCAGCTAGTAATGCGGCATTCTTCGCCCCATCGATGGCAACGCAGGCCACCGGCACCCCAGCAGGCATCTCAGCCATGGAGTAGAGGGCGTCCACCCCCATGAGTTCGCTTGTTGCCAGGGGAACGCCGATGACAGGCAGGGTGGTCCAGCTTGCGAGGACGCCAGGAAGATGCGCCGCTCTCCCAGCACCGGCGATGATCACCTCAAGCCCGCGCCGCTCGGCCTTTAACCCATACTCCCGCGCCTTTTCCGGGTTTCGATGCGCTGAGATGACCGAGACCTCATATTCGATGCCCATCTGCTGAAGCATGTCCAGCGCTGGCTGCATCAATGGCTCATCCGATTTGCTTCCCATAACCACGCCGACTAGTGGCATATCGAAGCTCCTATCACAAGATTAAGCGCAAACCGGCCTGGCTCCCATCAGGGCACCCCAGGCATAGCTCCAGATGAGATCGCTCCTCTTGACTAAGTTGAAATAGAAGCGCGGAGACCGGGTGAAAAGGTTCAATAGGACTCGGCCTAACTCGAGGCTGGGCATTAACTGGGCATCCACTGCCTGTTGGTAGTCTTTTAGATTAGTACTGCCAGACCGTAATGCGCTAGCGATTATCGGGGCCGCAAGCTGGGCACTCTTCATTGCGTAGTAAATGCCCTCTCCGCTAAAGGGGTGAATTAAACCGGCAGCATCACCAAGCAAGAGGACATTACCCCGCTGAATAGCCATCCCCCGCCTTCGCACGGGCATGAGGTGCCCTTTGAAATCTGTAATCTCGCTGGTTCCCAGGTGCTGGAGCAGCCTTTCCAAGTAAGGTTTAAGCCCTTTTGATAAATGAATGGGCCCCCCGACCCCAATCGAGAGGTGGTCCTTCTTGGGGAAAATCCATCCATAGCCGCCGGGTATTTGCCCATAATCCAGCCCAATAAGGGAGTCCCAATCGGCTAGTTTATCCTCGGTAACAGAGACCTCGGCTTCGAGGGCGAGACCAAGTTCGACATCCCTCATCAAGCCTAATTTCTTGGCCACCATCCCTTTGGCGCCATCTGCGCCGGCGACAATTTTGGCGTTGAAGGGGCCCTCGGGGGTCACTACCTTAACTCTGGAATCCGTTATCTCCAGTTGATCAGCCCTCACGCCATCGATGACAGCCGCGCCAGCTTCCTGAGCCTTCTGGACAAGGAAGTGATCGAATTTGCTACGCATCACCATATAAACTAAGGGCTCCTTATGCCGCTTAATGCACTCGTCGCGGAGCTGATACGTGATTCTGGCTCCGTAAGCTATTCCCTCGGTTACCGCGCTAATGTCAAAGTCAAGCAGGTTGGCAGCCCTAAAAGTGATACCCCCGGCGCAGGGCTTGCCTCGGGGTAGCTTCTCTTTTTCGAGGATAAGCACTGCTAGCCCCCTTCGGCCCAGCTCATAACCTAGCGTGGCGCCAGCAGGACCGGCGCCGATGATTATTATATCATAGGAACTCAAGGGGCCACCTCTCTCGCCCCGATGTCCTTGCGATAATGGCAGCCCTCAAAATGAATGCGCAGGATATTGCTATAGGCCCTATCCCTCGCTTCAGCGATTGTCCTGCCCGTGGCGGTCACAGTGAGCACCCGCCCGCCATCAGTATATATTATGCCATCTCTCGCC
Organism: uncultured Dehalococcoidales bacterium; assembly: GCA_964583545.1. GTDB lineage: Bacteria > Chloroflexota > Dehalococcoidia > E44-bin15 > E44-bin15 > CAZOVW01. Next base: position 2,439 of record CAZOVW010000018.1, read on the forward strand.
TTCGTTCCGGCATGAAACACAAGGATGTCCCCATCAACTTTATCTAATCCCTCGATGGGGAAGCCTGTTTTGTAGCTGCCGGGATAACCGCCCGACGCCATGACTACCCCAACGCAGGCTTCATCGCGCCACTTAATCTCGATTTTGTCCAGCCGCTCATCGAGCACCGCTAGCATGATATCCACCAGGTCGCTCTTAAGAAGTGGGAGCATTACCTGGTTCTCGGGGTCGCCGAAGCGGGCATTGAATTCTAAGACCTTCGGTCCCTCTTCCGTCAGCATAAGCCCGGCATAGAGAACGCCTTTATAGGGCTTGCCCTCCTTTGCCATCGCCCGCACCGCAGGTTCAAGGATGGTATCCCTCACCCTGTCTATCATCTCCTTACCGAAGAAATTTGGTGGGCAATAGCTACCCATGCCGCCGGTATTTGGACCCTCATCGCCATCGCAGGCCCTCTTGTAGTCACAGGCGGGCACCATTGGAGTGACAGTTTTGCCATCGGTGAAGGCAAGCAGACTCACCTCTTTCCCTGTAAGACACTCCTCGATCAATACCTGGTCGCCAGCCTCGCCGAAGATGCGCTTCTCCATGATCTCGGAGAGCGCCGCTAGCGCCTCAGCAGTGGAATTCGCCGCGATTGAACCTTTACCCGCCGCCAGCCCATCTGCCTTGACCACGATGGGGGGGCACTGAGACCTGACATAATCTTTTGCCTCGCCAAAAGAGGAAAAACTTCGGCTCTGGGCGCAGGGGATACCATATTTTTGCACCAGCCCCTTGGCGAAAACCTTGCTTGACTCGATCTTCGTTGCCTCTTTGGTGGGACCGAAGATGGGGATGTCGCGACCTTGAAAAAGATCGACGATGCCTGCAGCAAGCGGGGCTTCAGGACCGACCACGGCGAGATCGATTCTTCGTTCTTGAGCAGCTTGGGCTAGAGCCTCGAGGTTGGTGGCTGGAATATCCAGGTTTTTGGCGATAAGCCCGGTACCAGCATTCCCGGGAGCGACATAGATCTCCTTAACTTTTGGGTTCTGGTGGAGCTTCCAGACCAGAGTATGCTCCCGTGCCCCACCCCCGATGACCAGGATGTTCAAACTCTTACCCCTATGGGAAGTGAAAAACTACAGCCCCTCTTTTTTGAACATCTCGGCTTGGAGGGGATCAAGCTTCTGAATGAGCTTGGTGAGCTCGACGACGTGCTCCTTTTCCTCGTCACGAATGTGTGCTAAGACCTCGCTGGCCTCTTCGTCCTCTATGGTGTCGATGTGCTCCTGATACTGATTGATTGCCTGAAGCTCTCCAATCAGGTCCTCTCGTAGCATCTCCAGATCTAGCTCCGGAGCTCCCTCATCTTCGTAGTCGGAATCGTAGGTCATTTATCGCCTCCTTTTCTTATTCCCATTCTATAGTTGAAGGCGGCTTTGAGGAGATATCATAAACCACCCGGTTCACCTCAGGGACCTCGTTAACGATGCGATTTGAGACGCGCGCCAGCAGGTCGTACGGGAGGCGGGCCCAGTCAGCGGTCATGGCATCCTCCGAGGTCACGGCACGGATCGCAATGAGGTAGCCATAAGTGCGAAAATCTCCCATCACTCCAACGCTCTTGGTGTCGGTCAAGATAGCGAAGCTCTGCCAGAGCTGGCGGTATAGCTTCGCCTTCTTGATCTCATTCATCACGATCCAGTCGGCAGCCCGCAATATCTCTAGCTTCTCTCTGGTCACCTCACCGATAATTCTGATGGCTAACCCGGGTCCCGGGAAAGGCTGGCGCCATATCATCTCCTCTGGCATGCCCAGGGCGAGCCCCACATCCCTCACCTCATCTTTAAAAAGATAGCGAAGGGGCTCAATCAGGGAAAGGGTCATCTTTGTGGGCAGACCGCCCACATTGTGATGGGTCTTTATCTTTGCCGAGGCCCTGCTCTCCGGGGTGACGCTCTCGATAACATCAGGGTAAAGGGTTCCCTGAGCCAGGAAATCCACTCTTCCCAGCTTGGCAGCCTCCTCCTCGAACACCCGGATGAATTCCTCCCCCACCAGGCGGCGCTTCACTTCAGGCTCGGTAATTCCCTCCAGACGCTTTAGAAACCTATCGGTGGCATCGATGTAGATAATGTTCATCCTCAGGTTACGCTGGAAGGTATTGAGGGTTCGCTCCGCCTCCTCCTTGCGCAGGAGACCGTTATTGACAAAGATGCAGGTTAGCTGATCGCCGATGGCCCGGTGAACCAGCGCTGCCGTTACTGCGGAGTCGACGCCCCCGGAGAGGGCGCAGATAACCCGACCCTTCCTTACCTGCTTTCTGATCCTGGCTACGCTCTCCACGATAAAGTTACCGGCTGTCCAGTTGCCGCTGCAGCCACAGACATGGTAAAGAAAGTTTTTCAGGATCTCCTTCCCTTGAGGGGTATGGGCCACCTCGGGGTGAAACTGTAGTCCGATGATCCCATGCTCATTGCCCATGGCGGCGACAGGGGAATTTTCGGTGTAACCCAGGGTGGTAAAGCCCGGGGGCATCTCCACAATCTGGTCTCCGTGGCTCATCCAGACAGGTAGGGAGGGGGGCAAGTCAGCGAAAATGGGCGATTCCACCGCAGCCTGATGCAGGATGGCATGACCGTACTCATGCCTCGTCCCCCGGGCCACCCTCCCTCCAAGCTGATGTCCAAGCACCTGCATGCCATAGCAAATGCCCAGTATTGGGAGATGGCTTTCATAGATATGGGCAGGGGCAAGTGGTGCTCCAGGGTCGTAGACGCTGGCTGGGCCCCCGGAGAAGATGAACCCCCTGGGCTTAAGGGCGGCTATCCTTTGCCAGGGGGCATCGTAGGGCAGTACCTCGCTGTAGACCTGGCACTCCCGCGCCCTCCGGGCGATGAGCATGCTGTATTGGGAGCCGAAGTCGATCACCACCACTGCCTCGCGGTCTGCCTCAGGTGCCTTCTCCGCGACGGGCTGCTCACCAGCTTTTTGCTTGGCGATCTCCAGATATGCGGAGACCTCCAGGTCATCGCTGGTGGTCACCCGAAAGCTATCCTCTTTCCTTTCCATCGCTCGCAAAATCCTCGACCAAAGCTTATCACTATGGTATACTGGCGTCAAGATGGAGGAGCAAATCAAGAAGGCTATTGATATCCTCAAAAAGGGCGGCATCGTCGCCTTTCCCACTGACACCGTCTATGGGCTGGGCGCCAATGCCTTTGACGAGGATGCTGTTTTAAAGGTTTATGAAGCGAAGGGGAGGCCACGCCATCTTGCCCTGCCCCTCCTCCTTGCCAACGTCTCCCAAATAGTAGCTGTGGCCAGGGATGTCCCCGAGATCGCATGGCAGTTGGCGAAGCACTTCCTCCCAGGAGGCTTAACCCTGGTTTTGTATAAAGCGCCTTCGGTATCGAGTCTGATCACGGGAGAGGGCGAAAAAATTGCTGTGCGGGTGCCGGCTCACCCTACTCCTATTGCCCTGATTAAGGGGCTGGGCAGCCCGATCACGGGTACAAGCGCCAACCTCACCGGCGGCCCCAGCCCCCTGACGGCTGAGGAGGTTTATCATCAAATGGGTGACAGGGTCGATCTCATCATCGATGGCGGCAGATGTCCTAGAGCCGTTGCTTCCACGGTTCTCGACCTCACCGGTGAACCCCCCATGATTCTGAGAGAAGGGGTGATAAGCCGTGAGGAGATCGCGAGGGTATGCGAGGTTGCTGTAAAGGAGGGCTAATGCGCATCGCTATTGGCTGCGACCATCGGGGGCTGAATCTAAAAAAGCAAATTATTGAGTTCCTTTCAGAGCTGGGGCACGAGTATGAGGACTTCGGTTGCTACGATGCTGGCTCGGTAGACTATCCAGATATTGGGGGTAAGGTAGCTCAGGCGGTTGCCGAGGGGCGCGCTGACCATGGCATTCTGATATGCAGCACGGGCATCGGCATGAGCATTGTTGCCAATAAGGTGCCCGGAATCCGTGCTGCTCTCTGCCATGATACCTTCAGCGCCCAGCGCAGCCGGGCGCATAACGATGCCAATGTCCTTTGCCTTGGGGAGTGGGTCATTGGGGAGGGCCTGGCTAAAGACATCGTCAAGGCCTATCTTGCCGCTGAGTTTGAAGGGGGGAAGCATGCCCGTCGCCTGGAGAAGGTGCGGGCACTGGAAGAAGAAAAGCTTCCTTGACAAGTTTCGCTCTCCATTGCTAATATGGCCTTATCTTAAGGAGAGAAGCAGCGTGATGCTGGATGGCATTAATGAACCTGCCGACCTGAAGGGCCTTACCCTTCCCCAGTTGGCGCAACTTGCCGCCGAAATTCGGGGCAGGATCGTTACTACAGTGAACGCCAATGGCGGGCATCTCGCCTCCAACCTGGGTGTGGTGGAGCTCACCATCGCGCTGCATCGCACCTTCGAAAGCCCCCGGGACAAGATCGTGTGGGATGTAGGGCATCAGACCTACGCTCACAAGCTACTCACCGGGCGCAGGGCACGTTTTTCTACCCTTCGCCAGCATGGCGGGCTTAGCGGATTCACCGACCGGGAGGAGAGCCCGCATGATCCCTTCGGTGCTGGACACGCCTCAACTTCGATCTCCGCGGCACTGGGTATGGCGATCGCCCGCGACCTCGCAGGGGAAAGCTATCATGTGGTCGCCGTCATCGGCGATGGCTCCTTGACAGGGGGGATGGCTTTTGAAGCCCTCAATCAGGCGGGACACCTGGGCACCAGGCTCATCGTGGTCCTCAATGACAATGGGATGGCGATCTCCCCCAACGTGGGTGCCTTAGCCAAGCTCTTTTCCCGGCTCAGGCTCGACCGCCGCTACTATCGAGCTGAGGAAGAGGCGTCGCAGATGGTTGCCAGACTGCCCCTGGGGCATTGGTTGCGGCGGGTAGGGGGAATGGTCAAGAAGGGCGTTACGAGGCTGATTATTCCCTCGATGTTCTGGGAAGAGATGGGCTTCACCTATATTGGACCGATTGATGGTCACGATCTCGCCGAGCTTGAGGTGGCTCTCGCCCAGGCTAGAGAATACTCTCGAAGGCCTATCCTGGTTCACGTGGTTACCAGGAAAGGCAGGGGTTATAGCCCTGCTGAGGATGATGCGGTCGGTTTTCACGGCGTGTCCACAAGTCGAGGCGAGAGGGTGGCCGTCCCTTCCTATAGCGAGGTCTTTGGCCAAACCGTCCTTCGCCTCGCCAGGGAGAATCCTAAGATAATAGCGGTCACTGCGGCGATGCCTGAAGGCACAGGGCTAAACCTTCTCGCCGATGAGTTCCCTGAGCGGGTCTTTGATGTCGGCATCTGTGAACAACATGCCGTGACCTTCGCCGCAGGGCTGGCCACCCAGGGTTTTATCCCCATTGTCGCCGTATACTCCACCTTCCTCCAGCGAGCCCTGGACCAGATCATTCACGATGTCTGCCTCCAGGATCTACCGGTGATCTTCGCTATCGATCGCGGAGGCATTGTGGGCGAGGACGGTAAGACCCACCAGGGCTCCTTCGACCTCTCCTATCTTAGCTTTATCCCTAATCTGGTGCTCGCCTCGCCCAAGGACGAAAACGAGCTTCAGCATCTTCTCAATACCGCGGTGAGGGCAAATCGTCCCTTTGCGCTTCGCTACCCCAGGGGCTCGGGATGGGGTGTGCCGCTGGATAAGGTGTGGCATGAGCTCCCCGTAGGGAAGGGGGAAGTGCTCCGGGTGGGAGAGGATGTCGGCATTCTCGCTATCGGGGTTACTGTGGCCCCTGCCCTTGAAGCGGCCCAGAGGCTGGGCGGGAAGGGCATTGAATGCACCGTAGTTAATGCCCGTTTCGTCAAACCCCTGGACTCCTCGCTGATCCTGGATGTGGCTCGTCGCACCAAGCGGGTGGTTACGGTGGAGGAGAATGCCCTTTGGGGTGGGTTTGGCAGCGTGGTTGTTGAGCTTCTGGAAAGCTCCCAGATATCCGATCTCAGGGTCGAGCGTATCGGGCTACCTGACGAGTTCGTGGCGCATGGCCCTCAGGGAGTGCTCCGTGCCAAGTATAATCTGGACGCCGACGGGATAGTTCAGCGGGTTATAGCGTCCTTTCCAGAACTTTCGCCCTTGACGGAAGCGAAGAAGTAGATCAGGCCTTTAGACAAAGAAGGCCCTCACGTAAAGCTTCGCGCTTTATGGGGCGAAGAAGTGGATAGCCGTCAACTTAAAGATCAACCCTTGCTAAATGAGGCATATCGGAAAATTCAAAAAAGCGGGGTGCTCGGTGGATCTACCCGAGGTGTTTCAACGCTACCGAGGGGAAATAGTAAAAGAGCTCGTTTCCATTATCGGTGGTAGCAGCCTGGCCCTCTATGACATGATGCGCTACCATCTGGGGTGGATCGATCAGCAGGGTCACCCTGAAGAGGGGGGTGGCAAGCTGGTGCGCCCCACCCTGTTGTTGCTCTCCTGTGAAGCGGTAGGCGGGGACTGGCGGGTGGCGCTTCCCGCGGCAGCAGCGGTGGAGCTGGTGCACAATTTCTCCTTGATTCATGATGACATCGAGGATGGTGATCAGGAGCGCCGCCATCGCGCTACCGTGTGGTGGCTATGGGGCAAGCCTCAGGCGATAAACGCGGGCGATGCCATGCACTCTCTGGCTGGGCTGGCCCTGTTGAGGCTTGATGGTAAGGGGGTCGCCCCCCAGAAAATGCTCCACGCCGCCCATATCCTCGACGAGACCTGCCTTGAGCTTTGTGAAGGGCAGTATCTGGACATCTGCTACGAGAATCTATTTGACATAAATATTGATGCCTATCTGGAGATGATCGATCGCAAGACCGCAGCCCTTATTAGTTGTTCCCTGCAGCTCGGCGCGCTCATGGGCAGCGAGGATGAGACCCTAGTGGCGCGGTTTCGGCGCTTTGGCAGGAAGCTGGGGCTGGCCTATCAGATGCTGGATGATGTTCTGGGCATCTGGGGCGGGGAATCTGCTAGCGATGTCCAGAAGAAGAAGAAAACGCTCCCGGTAATCTATGCCCTGAAGCGTGCTGGGGGGGAGGAGCGGGCAGCGCTTTTAAGAATCTATGCAAAGGAGACCATAAGTCTTGAGGACGTTGATCGCGTAACCCAGATTCTTGGCCATCTTGGCACCAAAGAATATACCCAGGAAATAGCGAGAAAATATTACCGGGAAGCGCTAGGAGAGCTTGAGGGGGCGAACCTTTCCCACCAAGCTCTGAAGGAGCTAAAAGAGGTAACATCTTTTCTGGTGGAGCGGGAGTACTAGGGGAAAAGATCAGGGAGGCTGATCTGAGCGGGATGAGCGTCTTTGACGCTGACCCAGCAGTCGTGGCGGAGGTGAGAAGCATAAAAGAAAGGCTAGAGCGCAAGGAGGCAAAATGAATAAGAAAACCGTCAGTGACATCGATGTCAGCGGGAAGCGGGTGCTGGTTCGAGTTGACCTCAACGTTCCCTTAGATGAGGAGACCGGGGTCATCACCGATGACACCCGCATTCGAGCAGTGCTCCCCACCATCAAGTATCTCATCGATAGGAAGGCGCGGGTGATCCTCTGCTCCCATCTGGGGCGCCCCGATGGGAAGGTGGTGGATAAGCTGAGGTTGGTTCCGGTGGCGGAGCAACTCTCCAGGCTTCTGGGCATGCCTGTGGCAATGGCCAGCGATTGCATCGGCCCGGAGGTTGAGGAGGCAGTAGCCGGGCTCAACGAGGGTGGTGTCCTGCTGCTGGAGAACCTGCGCTTTCACGCTGAGGAGGAGAAGAACGACCCCGAGTTTGCCCATGGCCTCGCGCGACTGGCTGACATCTATGTCAACGATGCCTTCGGCACGGCCCATCGGACACACGCCTCCACTGTAGGTGTTGCTGACCATCTTCCTGCGGTCGCCGGTTTCTTGATGGAGAAGGAGATTGATATTATGGACAAAGCTTTAAATGAGCCAGTTCGTCCCTTCGCCGCCCTTATTGGAGGGGCAAAGATAAGCGACAAGATCGGCGTTTTAGAGCATATACTGGAAAAAGTCGATTCCCTGCTCATTGCCGGCGGCATGGGCTCCACCTTTCTAAAGGCTTTGAAGTACGATGTTGGCGAATCCGCGGTAGAGAAGGATAAGGTGGACCTGGCCCAGTGGCTGGTGGAGGAGGCTGCGGCGAAAGGGGTTCACCTCTTGCTGCCCAGCGATGTGGTGGTGGCCGATAAATTTGCCCCTGATGCCCGGACCAAGACTGTGCCTGTCGTTAGCGTGCCCTCCGGTTGGTATGTTATGGACATCGGGCCACGCACTATTGAGCTATTCGAGGCTAAACTACGCAAGAGTAAAACAATTATCTGGAACGGTCCAGTAGGTGTCTTCGAGTTCCCCAAGTTTAGCAAGGGCACCCAGGCTATCGCAAACCTGCTCGCTGGTCTGGATGCCACCACCATCATTGGAGGTGGTTCCACCGCTGAGGCTGTCGAGGAGATGGGCTTGGTAGATAAGATGACCCACGTCTCCACAGGTGGCGGAGCATCATTAAGGTTTCTGGAGGGCAAAACCCTGCCCGGGGTGGCGGTGCTCGAGGACAAGGAGAGCCGATGATGAGGCTTGACCAAATAAGGGAGATCGTAAGCCCCACCCCCTCCAAGATCGTACTCCTGGTCATTGATGGCCTGGGAGGGCTGCCCCATCCCAAGACGGGCAGGACAGAGCTGGAGAGCGCTAAAACTCCCAACCTTGATCGGCTGGCAAAAGAGGGTATCTGTGGCATGATCGACCCGGTTGGTCTGGGGATCACCCCGGGCAGCGCCCCTGGCCATCTGGCTCTCTTCGGATACGACCCCCTAAAGTTTACCGTCGGGCGCGGCGTCCTGGAGGCTTTGGGCATAGATTTCGATCTTAAAGAAGGCGATGTCGCTGCCCGGGGCAACTTCTGCACCGTGGATGCTAGTGGCATAGTCACCGACCGCCGGGCGGGGCGTATCTCCACTGAGAAATGCACCCAGTTATGCCAGCTCCTTGATGGGATGAATATCAAAGGCGTAGAGATCCTGGTCTCGCCGGTAAGGGAGCACCGTTTTGTGGTGGTGTTTCGCGGGCCGGGGCTCTCGAGCGCGCTTGATGATTCCGACCCGCAGCGGGAGGAACTACCACCAAAGCTTGTCGCTCCGCTTGCTGCGGAAGCCGCTAAAGCGGCTCGTATTGCCAATGAATTTATCGCTAAGGCAAGGGCGACCCTCGCCGATCGCCATCCCGCAAACATGGTGCTGCTACGGGGCTTTGCCCACTATCCCGATTTCCCCAAGATGAGCGAGGTCTTCAGTCTTAAGCCTGCTGCCATCGCCCCCTATCCCATGTATCGCGGGCTGGCCAAGGTGGTTGGCATGGCGGTTCTCCCCACAGGCGTGACCATTGAGGAGGAGCTTTCCACGCTGGCCGAACACTACGATAGCTACGATTTTTTCTTTCTCCATGTTAAAGAGACCGACAGCGCTGGCGAGGACGGTGACTTCGTGCGCAGGGTCAGCATTATCGAGGAGGTGGATCGTGCCTTGCCCAGGCTCATCGATCTCGATCCAGAGGTCATCATTGTCACTGCTGATCATTCCACTCCAGCAGTACTGAAGGGGCATAGTTGGCATCCTGTCCCCTTCCTGTTGCGCTCCAAATGGTGCCGCCCTGATGGGGTGGCGGAGTTCTCGGAGCGTGCCTGCATTAGCGGGGCGCTGGGAAGGTTTCCAGCAACCGAGACCATGCCTCTGGCACTGGCAAATGCCCTGAAGCTTAAAAAATTTGGAGCGTAAGGTGAGAACACCGATGATTGCTGGCAACTGGAAGATGAATACCACGCTGGTGGAAGGCTCAGCCCTGGTAATGGAGATGAGGGAGGAGCTGGAACGCATCGCCGGCGTGGAGAAGGTGCTCTGCCCCCCCTTCATTTCGTTATCTTTGGTCGGGGAGCTTCTCCAGGGCTCATCTATCAAGCTGGGGGCGCAAAATATGCACTTTGAGGAAAAGGGTGCCTACACCGGTGAGATTTCGCCCCTGATGCTTAAAGAGCTTTGCGATTTCGTCATCCTTGGTCATTCTGAGAGAAGGGAGCACTTCAAGGAGACTGACCAAATAGTGAACGAAAAAGTCAAAGCGGCGCTGGCCGCGGGGCTAACCCCGATCCTTTGCGTGGGGGAGCGGCTTGAGGAAAATGAGGCGGGAAGGACCGAGGAGGTGGTAACCAGGCAGGTGAAGGGGGCGCTTCAGGGCGTTGCATCGCCTCAAGGGATGGTTATCGCCTATGAGCCCGTCTGGGCTATTGGCACGGGAAGGGCAGCGACCGGTGAGGGGGCAAATGCTACTATTGGCATTATCAGGAAGACAGTAGCCCAGCTTTACAGTGAGGGGATCGCCAAGGGGATGAGGATTCTATATGGAGGAAGCGTGACTGCTGCCAATATCGCCGAATTTATCAGGCAGCCTGAGGTCGACGGTGCTCTGGTGGGGGGAGCGAGCCTGAAAGCGAAGGAATTTTTAAGCATCGTGGAGCAAACGGCAGCGATCAAGAAATGAGCCACCTTATTGCGATTGTGGGCCCCACCGCTGTGGGCAAGAGTGCTCTGGCGCTCCGTCTGGCGCAGGTTTTTGGTGGTGAGATCGTGAGCGCAGATAGTCGCCAGGTCTATCGTTATATGGACATCGGCACGGCAAAGCCAAGCCCCGAGGAGCGTGCCCTCATCTCCTACCACCTTATCGATGTGGTCGACCCTGACCAGGATTTCACCCTCGCTATTTATCAGGAGATGGCCATGAGGGTGATAGAGGACATTCAGCGGCGGGGGAAGCTGGCGCTCCTGGTTGGCGGTAGCGGCCTTTATGTGCGGGCGGTGATTGGGGGCTTACGAATCCCTCAGGTGGCCCCGGACGCTGAGCTGCGGCGAAACCTGATGGATAAAGCGGTGCGGGAAGGGTATATGGTGCTCTATGAGGAACTGGAGAATGCTGACCCCGCTGCGGCAGAAAGGGTCGACCCGCGAAACGTGCGGCGGGTAATCAGGGCGCTTGAGGTTTTTCGTACTACTGGGCTCCCCTTCTCCCAGCTTCAGAGTATTTCGCCCTCTTTTCGCACTTTAACTATAGGGCTTACTACTGCCAGGGGGGATTTGTATAGGAGGATTGATTCAAGGGTGGATCGGATGATGGAGTGCGGCCTTGTCGAGGAGGTTCAGGGGCTTCTGGAGCGGGGCTACTCCCTTGACCTCCCGGCGATGTCGGGGTTGGGCTATAAGCAGATCGGTCAGTATCTTCAGGGGGATCTGGGTCTCGCTGAAGCGGTGCAGCGGATAAAATATGAGACTCACCGCTTCGCCCGCCATCAATACGCCTGGTTCCGCCTTAAGGACGAGGCAATCCACTGGTTTGACGTGAGGAATGGTGTGGAGGATACTGTTCAGGGCCTTATTAAAGGCTTCGTATTTGAGCAAAAAGTAGCGGATTGGTAAAGCAACCGAGTAAGACGAAAAGGCGAAAAAATGAAATTCGCTAAGATGCAGGCGACGGGCAATGATTTTATATTAATCGAGGCTGGGGAGGAGCGCGATTGGTCATTGCTGGCTAAAGCCATGTGCCAGCGCCACTTCGGCATCGGTGCCGATGGCCTCATCATCCTGCTCCCTGCTACGGTTGCGGATTTGCGGATGCGCCTGTTCAACCCGGATGGGTCGGAGGCGGAGGCCTGCGGCAATGGTCTGAGGTGCCTCGCCAGATATGCCATCGATAGGGGGCTGGTTGATGCTCGGGAACTGACGGTGGAAACGCTGGGCGGCATGCGAAAGGTGCGATCCTGCGGAAACCTCATCCAGGTAGACATGGGGATGCCGCGATTTAAGGCTGAGGAGATACCGGTGAAGGAGGAACTTGACATAATACTAAATTACCCCATTACTGTGGGGGGTGGAAAGGGTGGAGAGTGCGAAAAGGGCAAAAAACTCCTCCTGACCTGCCTTTCTATGGGGAATCCCCACGCTGTCTGCTTCTTAGATGAGCCGGTAGCAGATTTCGCCCTCTTCGAAGTTGGCCCCAAGGTGGAATCTCATCCCATATTTCCCAACAGGGTAAATTTTGAAGTGGCGAATGTTCTTGGACGGGGAAAAATCGTGGCCAGGGTCTGGGAGCGTGGGGTAGGGGAGACCCTCTCTTGCGGCACCGGTGCCTGTGCGGTGGCGGTGGCTGCCCGACTTCATGGCCGCGTGGCTGGCGATGTCGATGTAATATTGCCTGGAGGCGTGCTCACGGTTGCTTGGGATGGGGTAGGGGAGGTGATGCTCAGCGGACCTGCGGAGCTGGTTTTTCAGGGTGAGTGGGCTGACTAGGCGTGGACATATCATGTTCAGACAATTAAAATAGCTGGGGGATTAGTATGGATAAAAATATGCCCAGCGCCGATCTGCGCGGCGAGGATTTAAGTGGCGAAGACCTATCCGGCGCCATACTGGTGCAGGCCGATATGCTGAATTGTGACCTCTCCGGAGCAGATCTATCCGGCGCTAATATGAACGGCGTCGATTTGACCGACGCTGATTTATCAGGAGCCTGCTTGGTGGGCACAGATTTGACTCGTGCCAGGCTCAGGGGCACGCTCTTCATCGGCGCTGACCTCACGGGCGCAATATTGGCCCAGACCGATCTCGAGGACGCCGACTTCAGGGGGACGAAGCTCGATGTGGAGAAGCTCGACATCTCAGGTACCCGGGCCTGGGATCGGGCGCAGTGGGACCCACCGGTGTTTGAGGCCCTGAAAGCTAAATTTGCGAAGTGGCCTTAGGGCGGAAGTATCGTCGCCGATGTCATTTTATACAAGGTTTAACGAGCGAAACGAGTGAAAAGAGCGAAAGAATGAGAACGGCTAGGCGCATTGAAAACCTGCCGCCCTACCCGTTTGTCGAGGTCTCGCGGAAGATCGCGGAGAAGCGGGCTCAGGGGAAGGATGTGATCAGCCTCGCAGTCGGCGACCCGGATATCCCGACGCCCTGGCATGTCATCGCGCGGTTATGCCAGGCAGCCCAGGACCCCCAAAACCATCGCTATCCTGAGTCGGATGGCCTCCCCGAGTTCCGCCGTGCCATTGCCCAGTGGTATGAAAGCCGATTTGGCGTGACCCTTGATCCGGATAGGGAAGTATTGCCCCTCATCGGTGCTAAGGAGGGCATCGGGCATATCGCCCTCTGCTTTATCGACCCCGGAGATGTGGCCCTGGTCCCCGACCCGGCCTATCCCGTTTACTCCATAGGTACCATGTTTGCCAGTGGTTCTTCGCACTTTATGCCGCTTACTGAAGATAACGATTTTTTGCCAGATTTGGATCGTGTTCCGGAGGATATTGCCCGAAAAGCGAAAATATTATGGATCAGTTATCCCAATAACCCCACGGCGGCGGTGGCGGAGCGCGAATTCTTTGACCGTGTGGTCGCCTTCGCCAGAAAATATGACATCGCGGTTTGCCATGATGGGCCCTACACCGAGGTGGCCTTCGATGGCTACCGCCCGACAAGCTTTCTTGAGGCGGCTGGGGCTAGGGAGGTTGGGGTGGAATTTCACTCCCTCTCCAAGAGCTATAATATGACCGGCTGGCGGGTTGGCATGGTGGTAGGGAATGCGTCAATAATCGACGCCCTGAGGAGGGTAAAGTCGAACCTCGATTCGGGGATTCCCCAGGCGATCCAGCACGCCGCCATCGAGGCGCTAACGGGGCCTCAGGATTGCGTTGCAGAACATAATGCAATATATCAGCGTCGCCGCGATCGGTTGCTCCAGACACTCAGCCAGATTGGACTTAAGGCTAGGCCCCCGCGTGCTAGCCTCTATATCTGGGCCAGGGTGCCTGAGGGCTATACCTCGCTGGAATTCGCCACCTCGCTCCTTGAGGAGGCTGGGGTCGTGGTTACCCCGGGCATCAGCTACGGGAAGCATGGGGAGGGCTACATCCGTCTCTCCCTGACCATCCCTGATGAGCGCCTGGAGGAAGCCATGGCGCGACTTACGGCATGGCACAAGAAGAAGTTGACATAAGGAGATAGCCATCACCAGAAATACACTTTCGAAACATTTCACTCACCCCACCCATCCATCAACTGAGCGAGCCTTTCTGGTAGGAGTCGAGGTAAAGGGGGCCGGAAATACCTGGTCTGTGGAGGACTCCCTTGAGGAGCTGGCCCTGTTGGCGGTTACCGCCGGTGCCGAGGTAGTGGGAGCACTGATGCAGCGCCTAGAGCGTCCCACGCCCACCTATTATCTGGGCAAGGGAAAGGTGGAGGAGCTCGCTGCGCTTAAGGGGGAAGTTGGGTATGATGTGGTCCTCTTCGACGATGAGCTTTCACCGACCCAACAGAGAAACCTGGAACAGGCTCTCGAGGTCAAGATCATCGACCGCACCGCCCTGATCCTGGACATCTTCGCCAGGCGAGCGCGGACCCACGAGGGGCGCCTTCAGGTGGAACTGGCGCAGCATGAGTATCTCCTGCCTCGTCTCGTGGGGCAATGGAGTCACCTGGAGCGTCTCGGCGGTGGCATCGGCACCAGGGGACCTGGCGAGTCGCAGATTGAGACCGATCGGCGCCTCATCCGCCAGAAGATCCGCCGGCTCCAAAGGGAGATCGAGGGGGTGAGGAAACACCGCGCCCTTTATCGGCGTCAGCGCACCCTGCGGGGCATCCCTGTTGTCGCCCTGATTGGCTATACCAACTCGGGCAAAAGCACCCTGCTAAATTCGCTGAGTAACGCCGATGTGTTTGTTGAGGACAAGCTCTTCGCCACCCTTGACCCGACCACCAGAAGGCTCACCATTCCTGATAGGCAAGAGGTGCTGATCACCGATACGGTGGGCTTTATCCAGAAGCTGCCCCCCGCGGTGATCGCTGCCTTTAGAGCTACCCTGGAGGAACTGGATGAGGCAGCCCTGCTCCTTCACGTTATTGACATAACGCATCGAAATGCTGTGGAGCAGAGCGTGACAGTGGAGAAGATCCTCACCGAGCTGGGGTTGAGTGAAAAGCCAAGGATCGCGGTGCTCAATAAGATTGATCTCCTTGCTCCCAGTGAGGAGAATATTGGCGAGTTTGCCAGCGCAATTAAGGGTCAAGAGATGGTATTGATCTCGGCAGCTAAGGGATGGGGGCTCAGTGGCTTGCTGGAGAGGATTGCGGAGAAGCTAGTGAGAAGTGATTCGCACAATGCTGGTTATGTAGTATAGCAGGCGGTGGGATTGACATAAACGAAGATGTTTTTTAGCCTTCTAGGGCGTCTGGATTGGGGGGTAAATGAATATTAAGCGAAATTTGCTGCTCACCATATTGGGAGTGTTAATTATCGTCCTCTCTTTTGGGGCGGGCTTTGCCTATTCCCAGTTGTTGTCGCCCCGCGCGGCCCCGGAGCTTCCCGAGGAGTTCGATGTTTTAGGTGAAGTGTGGGAATTCCTCTCGGAAGATTATGTCAACAAGGAGGCGGTTGACCCTGCGGAGCTGAGCGAGGGGGCCATTGAGGGGATGCTGGAAGCGTTGGGCGACCCTTATACCTCCTATGTTGAAAGCTATGAGTTGGCGTGGAGCGCTTTTGAAGGCTCCTTTGAGGGCATCGGGGCAATTGTTTCTATGGAAGATGGTGAGCTAACCGTGGTCTCCCCTATTGCCAGCGGTCCCGCTGAGCGGCAAGGGGTGAGGGCCGGCGATAAGATCCTGGAGGTCGATGGCGAGCCTACCGCGGGGATGAGCCTGGCGGAGGCGGTATTAAGGATCCGGGGACCCAAGGGCACCACGGTAACCCTCCTTATCCTGCACCAGGGTGAGACCACGCCGGTGACGATCGAGATCGTTCGGGAGGAGATCACGCTTGACAGCGTTTACTTGGATATGCTGCCCGACAACATCGCCCACGTCCGGATCACTTACTTTTCGGAGCGCACACATGAAGAGTTCACCGCTGTCCTTAATAATGCTCTCCAGAGCGGAGCTTTGGGTATTATTCTCGACCTCAGGGGCAACCCTGGCGGTTATCTTCAAGGCGTAGTAGATGTGGCCAGTGAGTTCCTTGATGGCGGCATTGTCCTTTACGAGGCTGATGACGAGGGGGATATAATAAAGGAGTGGTCGGCAAGCTCAGGGGGCCTGGCCACCGAGCTGCCTCTCGTTGTTCTTGTCGATGGCGGCAGCGCCAGTGGCAGCGAGGTGCTTGCCGGGGCACTTCAGGATCGCGGGCGTGCCAAGCTTATTGGTACCAGAACCTATGGTAAGGGAAGTGTTTGCATCGTTCGGGAGCTTAGCGATGGCTCCGGTCTATATGTGACCACGGCCCGATGGCTAACTCCAGACCGTCGCCTGATAGAGGGAGTGGGGCTGTCCCCGGATTTTGAGGTGGAGATTACTGAGGAAGACATCGCTAGCGGGCAGGATCCGCAACTGGAATTTGCTATCGATTATCTGGAGGCTCAGTGATAAAGGGCGCCAATGCGGTTTTAATGAGATTGTTTATTAACCTCACCCCCTTTATCCCCCTCTCCTTTTAAGGAGAGGGGGAAGAGATTTTAGAGAGGGGCGAAGCCCCTCTCTTACCTACACTCCCCCTTCCCTTATTAAGGGAAGGGGGTAAGGGGGATAGGTTGCTAAACAATCTCTAATAAAAATCCTTTCTTGAAGAACGAAGATGTGGTAAAATAAGTTATGAAGACCATCAGCCTCAATCGCAAAGCATATCATGACTATGCTATCCAGGATAGGGTCGAGGCTGGTATTGTCCTTACCGGCACTGAGATCAAGTCCATCCGGGCGGGAAGGGTGAATCTTCGTGATGCCTACGCCCATCCGCAGGGCGATGAGCTATGGTTATTCAATGCCCACATTGCCCGGTATGAGCCGGGCAGTCGCTACAATCATGAACCGACACGCCCGAGGAAGCTCTTACTTCATCGCAGGCAGATCGATGAGTTTATCGGTAAGGTGACGCAAAAGGGCTTCACTATAGTGCCCTTAAAGTTGTACCTTAAAAAGGGAATCGCCAAGGTGGAGCTTGGCCTGGCTAGAGGAAGGAAGCTTTATGACAAGCGCGAATCCATGGTGCGCCGCCAGGCAGAGCAGGATATGGAGCGCGCCCTGAAACTGGCGGAGCAGCGGGCTCAAGCTTCTCTGTGAAATCCCCTCGTGAAGAGGGAAAAAGGGGACGAGAGGTTTCGACAGGGGAGGAGCGCTACAGGATTGCAGGCCGAGGTGCCACTTATCTCGCAAAACAAGTGGCAAAAAGTAACTGGCGAACACGTCTACGCTAGCTAAGCGGGACACGTCCCCCTTTGTCTCCCTCGACGGGCTGGGGAGGACGACGAGCAGTCGAGGTGCGGCAGTCCAGACGTCGATAAGGGTTGCCAAAGAATCTATCGGCTGGCTCAACCGTACTCGGTCGGCAGAGGACGGCTGGGTGAGAGCAAAGAGCTGACTAAGCTTGTAGCACATCCTGGGTGGACCTCCTCTGGACGGGGAGTTCGACTCTCCCCCGTCTCCACCAGAAATCATCACCTCGAGCTTCAATTTAGCTCAAGGTTTTTTCAACAAGGAAAAGGTATCATCATGCTCAGATAGATCGGTGACATCTTCCGGTCATTAATTATATATAAGATTAAGTTCGTGTTGACATTGCATTGCCAATCTGCTAAGGTCGTACAAAACGATACTACATTGTAGGGACGGAGCAGGAGGAATTTCACAATGAGGAATTTCATACGGAAGCTGCTGAGTATACCGCTGCTGACGTGGATTATGACGAGGAATTTCACACTGAAGCTGCTCAGTAAACCGCCGCTGAGGTGGGTGGCGACGTGGATTATGAAGCCGCCGGATGCGCCGCCAGAGAAGGCAGGGGAAATATCTGGGTTCCTGCTGAGCCGGCGCCTTCAGAAGGTGATTAATTTTGTTCTCATATTCATAGCGGCATTGGTGGTAATAACCGGGATTCTCATGGCAGTGCCCGCCACCCGTGCAGCAATAATTCGTGCCGTCGCCGGACCTACGATGGCCCTAATAGAAGACGTCACCCCAGGTGTTATCGCTGGAATGATTAATGATAAAGGGGAAAGGGATCGCCTACTCAGAATCATTGATAACACAGTGCAGCGGCTAGAGCCAGAGGCTGTTGCTACGATGCTCAATGACTCCGAGCACCAGCCTCAAATGATGGAAAATCTAGCCAGCTTGATTAACGACATAGTGCCGGAGTTAGATGATGAGGCCATCGCTGATTTTACCAATTCCCTGCTGACCGACACAGCTCTGGCAGATTTCACCAGTGACCTGCTACCCCTACTTAATATCTCCGCCTTGCTCGATAATTTGCTGCCCAAGCTCGATGCCTCTGCTCTGGCAACAATTACCAATACCCTGCTTGCTAACCCAGCTACGGCAGACCTCCTTCACGATTTGCTTCCTGAACTAAACTCGAGTGGCATTGCAGTAATCACCAATCGCCTGCTGAGTAACCCAGTTATGGCAGACCTCCTTAACGACATGCTTCCCGAACTAAACTCGAGTGCCATTGCAGTAACCGTCAATACCCTGCTTGGCAATCCAAACCTCTCGTTGCTTCTTAACGACTTACTTCCCGAACTAAACTCGAGTGCCATTGCAGTAACTACCAATACCCTGCTGGCTAACCCGGCTACGGCAGACCTCCTTAACGCCCTGCTTAATGCAACAGAGGCGAGTGCCGTTGCAAATACCACCAATAGTCTGCTTGGCAACCCGAACCTGTCATTGTTCCTTAACGACTTACTTCCCCTGCTAGACGCGGGTGACATTTCAGTAACCGTCAATGAGCTGCTTGGTAACCCAGCTACGGCAGATCTCCTTAACACCCTGCTTGATGCACTAGACGCAAGCGACATTGCGGTAACCGTCAATACCCTGCTTGGCAACCCTAACCTCTCAGAGCTCCTTAACGACATGCTTCCCCTACTGGACGCGAGTGACATTTCAATAACCGTCAATGAGCTACTTGGTAACCCAGCTACGGCAGATCTCACTAACGCCCTGCTTAATGAACTAAACGCGAGTGACATTGTAGTAACGGTCAATCGTCTGCTTGGAAACCCTAACCTCTCGTTGCTCCTTAACGACATGCTTCCCCTACTAAACGCGAGTGACATTTCAATAACCGTCAATGAGCTACTTGGTAACCCAGCTACGGC
>CAZOVW010000019.1:0-21317 GCA_964583545.1 uncultured Dehalococcoidales bacterium
ACCGAGATTGCTTCGGCACTTCGTGCCTCGCAATGACGTGGGGGACACCCCCAGAACCCCGCCAGAGGGGAGACCCCTCTGGACACCCCCTACTGAAGGAGCGGGTGACTCCCGTTTTACATTGAGTGTAACATTTGGTATATTGCCATCGAGCGATAAGAATGAAGATCCTCGGTATTGAAACCTCGTGCGATGAGACAGCGGCCGCCGTGGTCAAGGATGGCAGGGAGATCCTCTCCAATGTCATCGCCTCCCAGGTAGATATCCATTCTCGCTATGGAGGCATCGTCCCGGAGGTGGCCTCCCGCCAGCACCTGCTCGCTACCATCCCCATCATCCAGGAGGCAATGGCTCAGGCCCAAACCGCCTGGAGCGACCTGGACGCTATCGCGGTTACCATCGGGCCGGGGCTCGCTGGCTCCCTCCTTGTCGGGGTGAACATCGCCAAGGCCATCGCTCTGGCACAGGGTCTCCCCCTGCTGGGCATAAACCACCTGGAGGGACACATCTATGCCAACTGGCTTGAGGGAAATGCCCCGGACCTCCCCGCGCTCTGCCTCATCGTCTCCGGGGGACACAGCGACCTGCTCCTGATGAGGGGGCATGGCGACTATGAGCCTCTGGGGAGAACCAGGGATGATGCTGCTGGCGAAGCCTTCGATAAGGTGGCCCGGATACTGGGTCTGGGCTACCCCGGCGGCCCCGCCATTGAGCAGGCCTCCCGCAATGCCGATAGCGCACGCTACCGCCTGCCCCGTGCCTGGCTCAAAGACACCGACGACTTCAGCTTCAGTGGATTAAAGACTGCGGTGCTCCACCTCGCGGCGGATCTTTCAGAAAAAGGCGACCTCCCCAGAGCCGATATCGCCGCCAGCTTTCAGGAGGCGGTGGTCGATGTCCTGGTCACCAAAACGGTGGCCGCAGCGAAGCGGCTGAGCACACACCAGATCCTCCTCTGCGGCGGTGTCGCCGCAAACATCCTGCTTCGCCAGAGGATGACCGAGCGCTCACCCATCCCCGTGCTCATCCCCAGTCCCATCCTGTGCACCGATAACGCCGCCATGATCGCCTCCTGTGGCTACTTTCACCTTAAAGCGGGCACGCTCTCAGGCTGGGACCTCGATGTTGCGCCCAACCTCAGGCTGGGATGAGAAGGGGACACTGGGGGCATTTCCTATCCAGGCAAAAGCTCTTATAGAGGTGAATCAGCCCTTGCTGGCGCCTTGCTGAATTCACCACCCTGTATCCAAAGTCACCGAAAAGCTGCCTTAACATCTGCCTTGTTATCTGGTTTTCCTCAAGCAGAGGATAGCTTCTATAAAGCGCAAGGGCATGCTCCCCTAACTCCCCCTCCCCCCAGGCAAATGAGAAGGGCAGAAGGATGTTCACCACCATCTCCCGAGCCCTCCCCCACCCAATCAAGGTCCCATAATCGCCCCTGCTGATCATCAGCCCCTGCTCCAGCCTCCGATACCCATTTTTCACATCCGCCTCCTTGACAAGCTGGAGCAACCCTGAAACTAGCCCCCTCTCAAGGTAACGGGCGAGCAGATAACCGGCCCCAGCGATGCGCCGCTGGGGCATATTCCCCGGGCGCACCCCAGAGAGCTGCCAGTTTAATAGCTCCGCCTGGCCCAGGAGCGCCGCCTCAAGCGCCGCGCCGCGCCTTGCCAAGCTCTCGACATAGGCAATCGGCTTTAGCACCTTTAAGGGCATGCGGCGCGCCAGCTGCTCAAAGGACTCTTTATTCCTGCTATATCCTAAAGCCCCCATCAGCCCCTCATAAAGCACCTGCTCTCCTTCCTTAATGGCGATCTCCGTCTGAAAGCGGCCCGCTTTCGCCAAAAACCGCTCCTCCCCCGCCTCATCCAACAGCTCCCCCACCACATCACCACCCAGGCACGCCGCCACATCATGGCAAGGCTCATCGGGGGCAGCGAGAAGGGAAACCCAATCCAAGCCCTCCAGGTAAGGGTGCAATGGGAGG
Organism: uncultured Dehalococcoidales bacterium; assembly: GCA_964583545.1. Taxonomy (GTDB): domain Bacteria; phylum Chloroflexota; class Dehalococcoidia; order E44-bin15; family E44-bin15; genus CAZOVW01. The sequence continues at coordinate 1,988 of CAZOVW010000019.1, forward strand.
ACGGGCACAACCCTGCCATCCTGAAGAACCGTAGGCCCCTGTTTATCATGCCACATCACTACGTGAAGGATGACCCCATTGTAGCGAGGGTCTCGATGGTGTCCATGGGCCTGCCACCCACTGGACCTGACATGAAGCTCCACATCCCCCCGAAGCTCTCTATCCCTTGTGGCAATAATGGCATGGTGAAAGTCGGGACCACCCTCACCATTTGTTCTCCCTGGGTAGATCACCTGGAGGTGCTCGGCGCCTACGGTGACCAACTCCTTATCCCGCAATATCTGGCTCTGCCAGACCCGAGCCAGCAGACTTTCCATTATTTGATCCATCCCTGTCTCCTGTCTTACACGATTTCGTGTAGCGCGTGCCAAAAAATAAACCGCCCTTTAAGAGGTTGTCTAAAAACCTCACCCCCTGTATCCCCCTCTCCTTCAAAGGAGAGGGGGAAGAGTTGATTCCGAAGGGGCTTCGCCCCTTCGAGCTACCCTTTTTGGACAGCCTGTTTAAGTTTCCCAGAAGGAAAAGGATCACTTCACCATACCTCCGTGTATTTATCAAGGTTTTTCGTCCTTTTCCGAGGGACCCACCTGATACTTAAAGTCAGCCCGCTCCGCGATGATTGTGAGCAGCCTCGATGAGGCGCCGCGAGGCTGGTACATCTCGGTCTCCCACTCGCTGATGGTCTGCTGGCGCGTGCCCAGCTCACCGGCCAGCTCCTGCTGGGTGAGCCCCAAATGCCGCCTCAGGGCACGAATGCTCTGCCCATCCCACTGAACCTTTTTCTTTCCTCCCTGCGCTCTCACAATTCCATTTTACACGTTTCCGTGTATCATGTCAAAAGCCCTTTTCAAGGGAAAGTATAATCTTTGAAGGAGATAGAGTGAAGAAAAAGAGAGCTGAGCTTGTCTCAGCGCCCACCAATCGCTATAATAGGCTGTCTACCTACTTGCGGCATTAAGCAATCTAGGTTAGTATAATTAGCACTCTCATGGTGAGACTGCTAATAGGAGGTTAAGCGTGGCAATCAAGTTACAGCCGTTAGGAGACCGGGTGGTGATAAGGCCAAGTAGCAAGGAAGAGGTCAGCAAGGGTGGTATTATACTGCCCGATACTGCAAAGGAGAAGCCGCAGCGGGGCGTGGTCATCGCGGTAGGCCCGGGGAGGTTAGATGAGGAGGGCAAACGGGTCCCAATGGAGGTGAAAAAGGGCGACAAGGTGATCTACGCCAAGTATGCTGGCACTGAGCTCAAGCAGAACGATGAGGAGCTTCTGATCCTGCGGGAGAGCGATATCCTGGCTAAGATCAGCTAATAAGGAGGGAAAATGGCAAAACAGTTAGCTTACGATGAGGATGCAAGGCGACATCTCAAGATTGGTATAGATGCCCTTGCTGACGCAGTAAAGATCACCCTGGGACCGAAGGGACGGAATGTGGTGCTGGAGAAAAAGTTTGGCCCGCCAACGATCACCAACGATGGCGTCACCATCGCCAAGGAGATCGAGCTGGAGGACCCCTACGAGAACATCGGCGCGCAATTGATCAAGGAGGTGGCCACCAAGACCAATGATGTCGCTGGCGATGGCACAACCACCGCCACCGTGCTGGCCCAGGCGATGGTTCATGAGGGGCTGAAGAATGTTGCTGCCGGGGCCAACCCCATGGCGCTAAAGAGGGGCATTGAGAAGGCCACAGCCGCTGTTCTGGAGGAGCTGAAGAGGATATCAATCCCGGTGACCACCAAGGAGCAGGTATCCCAGGTGGCTTCCATCTCAGCAGCCGATGAGGAGATCGGAAACCTCATCGCTGATGTCATGGAGAAGGTAGGTAAGGATGGGGTGGTCACCGTTGAGGAAGGGAAGGGGATAAAGTTTGAGACGGAGTATGTTGAGGGGATGCAGATAGACCGCGGCTATATCTCCCCCTACTTCATCACCAGCCCGGAGAGGATGGAGGCGGCGATCGAGGATCCCTATATCCTGATCACCGATAAGAAGATCTCCGCAGTCGCAGACCTGCTGCCTGCCCTGGAGAGGATACTTCAGGTGACCAAGAGCCTGGTGATCATTGCTGAGGATGTCGATGGTGAGGCACTGGCCACCCTGGTGGTCAACAAGCTGAGAGGCGTGCTTAATTGCCTGACGGTCAAGGCGCCGGGCTTCGGCGATCGGCGGAAGGCAATGCTCGAGGATATGGCCATCCTCACCGGGGGCACAGTGATCACCGAGGAGATGGGCCGCAAGCTCGATTCGGTCACTGTTGAGGACCTGGGCCGGGCCAGAAGGATAGTTTCCACCAAGGAGGAAACCACCATCATCGAGGGCAAGGGCTCGGATGAGGCGATTCAGGCGCGGATCAAGCAAATTAAGACCCAGACAGAAGAGACCACCTCCGAGTTCGATAAGGAGAAGCTCCAGGAGCGCCTGGCCAAGCTTGCCGGAGGTGTCGCCGTGATCAAGGTGGGGGCCGCTACTGAGGTGGAGCTCAAGGAGAAGAAGCACCGCGTTGAGGATGCCCTCTCCGCGACAAGGGCCGCGGTGGAAGAGGGCATTGTCCCCGGGGGTGGGGTCGCCTTTATTAACGCCATTCCCATTCTCAATAAGGTGAAGGTGGAGGGCGACGAGGCCACCGGGGTGGCTATTGTGAGGCGCGCCATGGAGGAGCCGCTGCGCATGATCGCCATCAATGCCGGCAGAGAGGGGTCAGTGGTAGTCGATGCGGTGAGGAAGAGTAAACGGGGAGTTGGCTACGATGCCCTGCGGGACGATTATGCCAACATGCAGGAGCGGGGGATTATCGACCCGGCAAAGGTGACCAGAGCAGGGCTGGAGAATGCTGCGAGCATCGCCGCCATGGTACTCACCACAGAGTGCCTAGTTTCCGACATCAAGGAAAAAGAGAAGGTCGGGCCGCCCACGATGCCCGAATATTAAAACAGGACGAAAAATTACAATCGTAAAGACTGAAAAAGGCGATCCTCGCCAGCGACAGGGCCCACGATGGCCAGGTTAAGCTTCTCAGTAAGGAGTAGCTGCGCGGCCACCCGCTTCAGATCCTGAGGGGCAATAGCATCGACTATGGAAACCACCTCATCCACCGTGCGGATCTGCCCGGTAAGTAGCTCCTGACCTCCCACCCAACCGGCAACGCTCCTGGTATCCTCCATGCGAAGCAGCAGGCGTCCCTTGGTCAGCTCCTTAGCCTTGGTAAGCTCAAGGGCGGGGACCTCCTCCTTGAGGCCAGCAAGCTCCTCAAGGATGGCCGCGATAGTGTCAGCAATGTGCTTTGGGTTCACCCCTGCATAGATAGTGACCGCCCCTGAGTCAAGGAAGTGGTCCACATAGCTATGGATATCGTAGGCTAGCCCTCGGCGCTCGCGAATCTCCAGATTTAGGCGGCTACTCATCCCCGCGCCCAATATCACGTTCAGGAGGTCCAGATTGAACTGATCGGGGTGGGCGATGGGGAGACCACGCACCGCCAGGCAGAGGTGGGCCTGCTCGGTATCCCTCCGCTCAATACGGAGGCGGGGTTCCTCCTGGCGGTCCTCGGCAGGATAGGGGGGGTTAGGCGTCGCCATTGCCCATCCGCCGAAGGCCTCGCTCATGCTCGACAAGACCTCATCATGGCCGATGTCGCCAGCAACACTGACCACAGTATTATTGGGCCCATACTGGCGGCTCAGGTAGTCCAGAAGCATCTGGCGACCTAGGGCACTCACCGTTTCCCTGTTCCCGGCAATATCACGCCCCAGGGGCTGAGCAGGCCAGACCACTTCATCGATAAGCCGGTTCACCCGGTCCTGGGGTGAATCCATGCTCTCGTTAAGCTCCTCTAAAATAATCCGGCGCTCCCGCTCCATATCCTGGGCATCGAACCTAGAATAGCGGAGCATATCGACCATCAGGTCCAAAGCGAGGGGAAAGTGGGGGCGTGCCACCTTGCACCAGTAGATGGTGAACTCCTTATCTGTGCCCCCGTTGAGCATACCACCCACCCCCTCGATAGTCTCGGCAATCTCCTTCGCAGTGGTACGGCGCTGGGTCCCCTTAAAAGAGAGGTGCTCAATGAAGTGGGAGGTTCCCGCCTCCTCCTCCCCTTCATAGCGCGAGCCAGCGCCGATGAAGATGGTGATACACACCGAGCGGGTATGGGGCATGGCGCTGGTGATCACGCGGAGCCCGTTATCCAGTACACTCCTCTGATACACCACAAACCTCAGACAAAGTTTAGGCCCACCCCCTACTCCTGTCAACTTTCTCGAACATCTCGAACGTTTCAAACAATATGATGTGGAAGTAAAAACAGGCTTTTCAATATCTCATCCGCAAAGGTCAAAGAGTTGACTTTGAACGGGTCAATTGCTAATATGAACCTATAGGAAAGGAAGGATGGAGATTGCGCGGGGTATTCACGACATCCCCACTGGGCTCGAGTCTTTTTTGGGCTCTTTTGCGCCCCGAATCTATCTTGTCGCCGGTGGGAAGGGAGCCATTATCGACTCCGGCTACGGCAGTGAGGAGTCAACTGACTCCATAGTAGATTATGCAAAAGACATTGCTGGGCTAAAGCTCGCTTATATCGTGATCACCCATGCACATCCCGACCATATCAGTGGGGCCACGAGGCTCCGGGAAAAAACGGGGGCCAGAATTGTCCTTCACTCCGCCGATAAAACCGATATCGCGGTGGATAAAGTGGTGGCGGATGGCGATATTATCTCCCTCGATGGCATCGACCTCGAGGTAGTACATACCCCCGGGCACAACCCGGGACATATCTGCCTATATATCAGAAAAGATAAGATCATGTTCACCGGCGACCACGTTCTGGCCGAGAGCACTACGGCGTTACAGCCACCGTGGGGAGATATGGCGCAATACATCAATTCCCTGAGGAAGCTCCTCGGTTATGATATAGAGCTGATGTTACCCGCACATGGTCCCCCGATAAGGGAACCGAGGCGAAGGTTGGAGGAGCTGATCGAGCATCGCCTGGAGCGCGAGGAGCAGGTAATTGCCGGGTTAAGCCAGGGGAAGGGCACGGTGAAGGAGCTGGTGGCCGAGATCTATCCTGAGCTAACTGGCTTCCCCTATGCCATGGCCAAGGGACAGGTACATGCCCATTTGATAAAACTGGAGAGGGAGGGAAAGGCATCCTCGAAGGGAAGTGGCGAGGGTGCCCGTTATAAACTAGCCCGCTAAAGAGGGAGATGTGCTTAAGCTATTTCCGCAAACCACTCAGGTCGAAAAAAACCATCTATTTATCGGCGGATGCGATGCCGTGGCACTGGCCGGTGAATTTGGCACGCCGCTCTATGTCTTTGACGAAGCGACCCTGAGAGGCAAGTGTGCCGAGTATCTCAAGGAGTTTTCTCAGCGCTACCCCAATAGCCTGGTGATATACGCCTGTAAAGCCTTCATCAACCGGGCGCTGGCACAGCTCTTCAGGGAAGAGGGGTTGGGTCTCGATGTGGTCTCCGGGGGGGAGCTTGCCATCGCCAAATCGGTGGACTTCTCCATGGAGCGGGTCTACTTCAACGGCAATAACAAGTCCCGTCAGGAGCTAGAGTTGGCGGTGGGGTTGGGGGTAGGGCGCATTGTGGTGGACAACCTTTATGAGCTTTCCCTGCTCGATGAGGTGGCCAAGGAGGCGGGGGCAAGGACAAAAATACTCCTTCGCCTCTCCCCCGGTGTTGACCCACACACCCATGCTCATCTAACCACTGGGGCGCTCGATAGCAAGTTTGGCTTCCCCATGGCCCAGGCTGAGGAGGCGCTCACCAGGGCGATGTCTTTTTTCGAACTGCTCGGGGTGCACTTTCACATTGGATCCCAGATATTTGAAATTTCGTCTTTTAAGCAGGCTATCGGGATTGTGCTGGATTTTGCCGCCGAGATGGGAAGTAAATATGGCTTTAAGCTCAAAGAGCTAAGCACCGGGGGAGGGCTGGCTATCGCCTATACTGAGGACTCCCCAGCCCCCACCATCGGCGAATTTGCCGAGGCGATCACAGCCACGCTTCTGGAAAGGAGCGAGGCGCTTGGCCTTGAGCCGCCGCGGCTTATCGTGGAGCCGGGGAGGTCCATCGTGGGACAGGCGGGGGTTGCCCTCTATACTGTAGGGGCGATAAAGGAGATCGCGGGGGTGCGCAAATATGTCTCCGTGGATGGGGGCATCGCCGATAACATCCGCCCCGCCCTCTATGGAGCGAAATACGAGGCGATAGTGGCAAATAAAGTGGCGGGCGAAAAAGAGCGGGTCACCGTGGCGGGCAAGTTCTGCCAATCGGGGGATATCCTGATTCAGGACATCGACCTTCCAAAACTCGCGCCCGGAGACATCATTGCCATGCCCTGCTGTGGCGCCTACTGCCTCCCCATGGCCTCAAATTATAACGCCTCGCTGAAGCCAGCCATCGTTCTGGTTAAGGATAGAAAGGCGCGCCTCGTCCGGCGCCGCGAGAGCTATGAAGATCTGATGAATTGCGACATTATTTAATACCGCCAGTCGGAACAATATAGGACGAAAAGAAAAATGTGGCAGGTAGTGGGACATGAAATGGCTGTTGCGCTGCTGGACAACAGTCTAAAGAGTGGTAAGCTATCTCATGCCTATCTCTTCGTCGGCCCACCTCACGTGGGGAAGATGACGCTGGCCTTGAATCTGGCTCAAGCCTTAAACTGCGAGGGGGATGAAAAACCCTGTAATGCTTGCTCACCATGCCAGCGGATCGCCGGACTAAAACATGCCGATGTCCAGGTAATCGGGATCAATGGCAGGGCGGAGATCAGCATCGATCAGATCAGGGAGATGGAGCGCTTCGTCACCCTGAAGCCCTTCGAGGGGAGGAATCGGGTATTTATCATCGATGGGGCGGAGCACCTCTCACCTGAGGCCGCAAACTGTCTCTTAAAGACGCTGGAGGAGCCGCCGCCCAATGTTCAGCTAATGTTGCTCACCGTAAATGAACGGCTGCTGTGGACTACGGTGCACTCCCGCTGTCAGAAGCTGGAGCTAAGACCGCTCCCAATCCTTGTGGTGGAACAGGCGCTTATCAAGCGCTGGGAGGTAGCCCCGGAACGAGCCAGGGTGCTGGCGAAGCTCTCCTCAGGTTGCCTTGGCTGGGCGGTGGGCGCGTTCTGTGATGATCAGGTCCTCAGCGAGCGCATGGAGCGGCTTAGCGCCCTGCTCCAACTCGCCAGCGAAGGGCGCGCGGAGCGCTTCACCTATGCCGCCCAGCTAGCAAGCCAGTTCAGCAGAAATCGGGGAGCGATCCGGGAGGTGCTCTCCCTATGGGTTGGCTGGTGGCGCGACCTCCTGCTGATCAAGGGGGGATGCCGCGATTTCATTACCAATATAGACCAAGAGACCACGCTATATCGCGAAGCGGGAAATTATCACTTTACGGGGATCAAAGGTTTTATTGAGAGCCTGCAGCAGGCTATGGAAGCGTTGGTCCAGAACGCTAATCCCCGCCTGGTGTTGGATGTGCTCATGCTTAACATGCCAAAAAGGAAGGGGGGGTTAGAGGCCTAAGATATGACCGAAGTAGTCGGCGTGCGATTCAAGCGAGCAGGGAGGGTATATTACTTCGACCCGGCAGGCATTGAGGTAAACGCGGGCGAGTGGGTTGTGGTAGAGACCGGGCGCGGCACTGAGCTGGGCAGGGTGGTCATCTCCCCAAAGCAGGTGCTCGCCAGCGAGATAACCGAGCCACTTAAGCCGGTGCTCCGCAAAGCAGCGGAGGAGGACCTCAAGAAACAGGATGAATTCAAGGGCAAGGAGCAGGAGACCATACAAAAGTGCCAGGAGATAAGCTCCCGACTGGGCCTGCCCATGAAGTTCATCTCTGCAGAGTATAACCTTGATGGTTCACGCCTCACCATATTCTTCAGCGCTGAGGGCAGGGTGGACTTTCGCGAACTCTTGAAGGAACTCGCCGCCACCTGCAAAACCCGCATCGAACTTCGCCAGGTGGGACCGCGCGATGAGGCAAAGCTCTTGGGAGGCTATGGCAGATGCGGTCGCCCATTATGCTGCACTGCCTACCTCTCCGAGTTCACCCCGGTCTCCATTAGAATGGCTAAAGAGCAAGACTTGCCCCTTAACCCGATGAAGATCTCCGGGGTCTGTGGAAGGCTACTGTGCTGTTTGAGCCACGAGAGTGCGCAATACCGCATCATGAAGGAGAAACTCCCCCCCATCGGGCAGCGGGTGAACACCCTCATGGGGGTCGCCACTGTGGTGGGAGGGAACCCGTTAAAGGAGACGGTGCTCGTGCAGCTGGAGAGCGAGGCCACCGTGGAATTGCCTGTTGAAGAGGTGAAAGGGGAGGGGGAAAGGCCCTCCAGGAAGAAGCGCGCTTAATCCTCATCACTTCTCTGCTGTAGGGGAAGGAACTTTTGCCACCCGTTGTGCCGTTGAATATACTCGTAGGGGACATAGTAGCCGCTAACATGTGGGGCGAAGGGCTGGCGGATGAGCCTCATCCCCGCCTCTTGAGGGGTGCGTCCCGCCTTTCGATTGTTGCACCTGAGGCAAGCGCTCACCACGTTCCCCCAGATGTGCCGGCCCCCTCTATGGCGGGGAGTAACATGGTCTAGGGTAAGCTCCCTCGTCTCCCTGCCGCAATACTGGCAGGTATATTTATCTCGCTGGAACACCTCGTGGCGGGTTAACTGCTTCTCCGGGCGAGGGCGCTTTACCAGATAAACGAGGCGGATCACCGAGGGCATAGGGATAGCATCATTGGCGGTGTGGATCACCCCTGAGTCATTCTCCAGTGTCTCCGCCTTGCCGCGCATGACCAGAACCACCGCCCGCCGCACTCGGGAGACATTGAGCGGCTCGTAGTTCTGATTCAGCACCAGAACCGGGGCGTTTACCATTTAGCGCGCCCCCCCTTCTGCTTTCCCTTCTTCGACGAGGTGAGGTCGGACCGGTAGTCAGGGATATTTATATTAAACGGGGTGCTCACCCTGGGGTCGCCAAGCCGCGAGCCCATTCTGGTCTCGATCTCATCCAAGGAAAGGCAGGTGGTGATCACCGTGGGCAGCCGCGCGTTATAGCGATGGTTGATCAACTGATAGAGCTTCTCCTGTGCCCACGGGGTGCTCGCCTGCTCCCCAAAGTCATCCAGGATAAGAAGCGGCGCATTTTTTACTCTTTCAAACAGCTCATCATAGGTCACCTGGCTATCCGGTCTGAAGGTGGCACGAAGGTAGTCCAAGAGGTCGGGAACCACCTTAAAAAACACGGGCTTGCCCTTTTGTAGTTGATAATTGCCAATGGCGGCGGCAAGGTGGGTCTTGCCACAGCCGTTGGGGCCCAAAAACACCAACCAACCCTCTGGCTCTTCGGCGAAGCGCCTTGCCAGCTTATAGGCATCCCCTAGTATCTGCTGCTGCTCAGGGGGGAGATTAACCCGCCTGCGGTCGAAAGTATCGAAGGTCATTTTGCGCAGTAGCTCAAGCCCCAGGTCACCGCTTGCCCGCTGCAGGCGGGAGAAGCGCTCCCCCTCGCCCTCCTCACTAGTGCACTTGCAGGGAATCACCCTGGTAAAATCGGGACGCCCAGAGGGAAGCACGGGATATACAAAACCGGCCCCCTTACAAATGGGACACTCCGGCTCCACTGCCTCAGTCGATTCGCCGCTTGACCAGGTGTCCGTACCTTCCCTTGATATATTTGTCCCTGTCCTCTTTAGGATATCTCCCAGGCGCTCCATGTTCCTTACCCTCACTGGCCCAGCGCTTCAGAATAGCTTCGATATATCTCCAATTGCGCTTATTCTGGCTCACCGCTTCCCTAAAGGCATCATCGATCCAGGTGGCAGGGTAAAGCCGCTCCGCATCCTTCAACTCCTCAGCGATCATCGGGGTGAGCATGCCAATGTTCTCCTCATAAAGGGTGAATATATTGGGCTGCTCTCCAACTTCGGTATAGGGCTCCTTTAGGGTCAACGCCCCGACATCTATCTCACCCCGCTCGATCCTGTCACACGCCTTACGGTCGCCATCCGTGTTCAGGAAGAAAAGCTCCACAGGCTTTCCGGCCTGCTCCAAACTTAATTGAATTATCGTGCCCCGGCTTACTGCCTGCTCCAGGCCATGACGAAGCGCCTGCCCATCGCCGAGCCCTGCCATCAGCGTCCTGTCACCGAGGAGCTCTCCATAGGTGACAAATTTAGGGTAGCCCCGTTTCTGGTAAAGGGTGTGCAGGAGGTGAAGCGTGACCTTCAGCTCAGCCAGGTCATCGATGTGGGGCAGGAGCTGGCTGAAGAAAAGACTGGGCAGCGCGGTAAGGCGCATCCCTTTGGGGAAACCGGGAAAGGGCTTCATCCCTTCAACTCCACTTCGTAATCAGTGAATTTTACCGTCCTCGGCAGAAAGCGCAATTTCACCTCACCCACGGGTCCATTGCGGTGTTTAGCAACTATGATGTCAGCAACACCCCTGGGGTATGGCTCACCGGGATGCAGCTTCTCCCATTCATCCTCTGTCTTTATATGCATGTCTTCCCGGGAGATGAACACCACTACATCGGCGTCTTGCTCGATAGAGCCGCTCTCCCTGAGGTCGGAAAGCTGAGGGCGGTGAGAGGCCCGCCACTCTATTGCCCTGGAGAGCTGAGAGACGGCGAGCACCGGCACATCCAGCTCGCGGGCGAGCTCCTTGAGGGAGCGGGAGATCTCAGTCATCTCCTGGACCCGCCCCTCCCTGCCATCGCCCCGCATCAGTTGCATGTAATCGACGATGATGAGGTTGATGTCCTGCTCATAGTGAAGCCGCCGCGCCTTCGATTTCATCTCCACCACCCTCAAGATGGGCGAGTCATCGATAAAGACCGGTGCCTCAGAGAGAACGCCCGTGGCCTCCATGATCCTTTGCTCCTCGGCCTCCGTCTGCTGGCCGAGGCGTAACCTCTTGGTATCGACACTCGCCTCGCTGGCGAGGAGGCGCTGCACCAGTTGATCCCGCGACATCTCCACGCTGAAGATGGCGACACGGGCCTTCTGCAGCACCGCAGCGTTCCTGGCGATGCCCAGGGCGAGGCTCGTCTTGCCCAGGCTCGGCCTGCCAGCAAGCACGATCATGTCGGAGCGCCGGAGCCCGCCGAGGAAATCGTCCAGAGCGGGAAAGCCAGTATATACCACCTCCCCCTCGAAGGGACGAATCTCGCTTTCCTCGAAGTATCGATCGAGGAGCTCACGAATCGGGACGAAGTCCCGCGGGCGCTGACGGTGGCGCAAGCGGAACAGGATGTCCTCCGCTCTAGCGAGGGCGGCATCAATGTCCGGTCCCGCCTCGTAGCCGATGGCTTCAATCTGACCTGCTGCACTGATCAGGCGGCGCATTACAGACATGCGGTGCACAATCTGGGCGTAGTGCTCGATATGCACCGAGGTGGCAACATTAGAGACGAGATGGCTAAGGTAGGCAGCCCCACCCACCGCCTCCAACCTCTCCCGCCGCCCCAGCTCATGGGCCACAGTAACCTGGTCTATAACCTCATTTCGCTCATAGAGGTCAAAACAGGCCTCATACGCCCACCGATTCTTCTCCCGGTAGAAGTCCTCGGGCCTGAGGAAGGTGACGATCTTAAAAATGGCATCGCCATCTATCAGGAGAGAACCAATTACCGCCTCCTCAGCCTCGATATCGTGGGGTGGCAACTTCTCGGTGAGCATGGCTAACCCTTTTCCTCCACAACGATAACCCTTATCTTAGGCACGAGCTCCTTCGATAGCCTTATCGAAACCTCATATTCGCCAAGCTGGTGAATCGGCTCATCAAGCGCAATCTTCCTCTTATCGATATCCTGTCCCGTGAGCCGGTAAACCTCATCAGCAACATCCCCACTTGTGATCGCCCCATAGAGGCGGTCCTGAGCCCCAATCCTTGCCTTAATAGTGACCGTTAACCCCTCCAGGGTCTGGGCCAGGCTCACCATCTCGGCATTGAGAAGCTGCTGGCGCCGCTCTTCAGCTTTCTGGTACTCCTCCGCCCTCTTCAACCCGGCAGGAGTGGCAAACTCGGCGAGCCCCCTGGGGAGAAGGAAATTCCTGCCGTAGCCATCAGCCACCTCCTTCACCTCTCCCGCATTCCCTAACCGGGGTACATCCTGAAGCAAAATCACTCTCATCTTTTCGCCCTGATCGCCATTATTATAATCCACGCCGCAGAAAAAAGTAAGGCGGTTTCATCAAGGATTGGATATGGGCATTTATTGAGATTGCTGAAAAAGTCCTTGCTCTAGAATGAAAAAACCGCACCATTATGAAACATCGGTGCGGGATTTAAAACACATTCCTTAAAACACCGTTAATAGCGTATTATAAACCACTGAGCAGGTCAGAGACTACATCGCTGACTTCGTGCCCATCCGCCTTGCCTTTGAGCTGGGGCATAAGCTGGGACATCACCTTGCCTTTATCACCGGGCCCCCGGGCCCCAACCTGCTCTATCACCTGACGGGCCGCCGCCACAACCTCCTCACGGCTCATCTGTCTCGGCAGATATTCAAAGAGAGTGGCCAGTTCCGCCTCCTCCTTAGCCACAAGGTCCTGGCGATTCCCCTTAGCAAACTCGGCGATACTCTCTCGGTGCTGCTTCACTTCCCGGGCGATGACATCGATAACACCAGCATCATCCAGGGGAGCGCCCTTAGCGATCTCAGCGTTCTTAACCCCTGCTCTAACCAGGCGCAGCGCCGAGACCCGCGCCCTCTCGCCCGCCTTTTGCGCCTGTCTTAAGTCGGCTGTCAGCCTTTCCTGTAGCGTCATCGCCGCTTCACCACCGGGAACGCCTCACCTGCGATTTCGAGCGCTTTTGCGACGCTTCGCCGCCTCTTTCTTCTTGCGCGTGGTACATGGTTTCTCATAATACTCTCTCCGCCGAAACTCAGCGAGGATACCAGCCTGCTGCACCTTCCGACCGAACCGTCTGAGAAGACTCTCGAAGTTCTCATTCTCCTCAAGCATTACCTCAGCCACATGATCCCCTCCTTTCCTGCCGCTCAGGGCACGGCATATCAGAAGTATTTTAGCCACTTAAGAGCAATGTGTCAAGGATAGTATAAGGCTTCCCGGCAGTGGCATATTTTCCGCAGCCGCTTGCGCGACCAGTATCGTCTGCGCTGGGGCGTTTCACTTCCGTGTTCGGGATGGGAACGGGTGGGGCCACCCCGCTCAAACCACCGGAAAGCCATTGTCCATTTTAGCAGAAATATATCACGCTGTAAAGGAACTCAAGAGCTTAACAGTGAGGCTATGGACTGGTATAATGAACGGGGCGACTTGCGAAGCGCTTCGACTAACAGCGAGGTCTGGAATTCGGTAGATGGCTGAAGAGGAAGAAACAAAAGGGCAGACCCTCGAAATCCTTGAGTCCTGCTCCAGAGAGCGGGGCAAGCTTATCCCCATCTTACAAGACATCCAGGCTAAGTTTGGCTACCTGCCCCGTGAGGCTATGCTTGAGACCGCCAATTTTCTGGATATCCCGGAGAGTGAAGTCTATTCCGTGGCCACTTTCTACAATCAGTTTCGCTTCGTGCCAGCGGGGAAGCATCAGGCAAAGGTATGCCTGGGCACGACCTGCCAGATAAAAGGTGGCAGGATAATTCTCGAGGCGTGGCAGCGGGAGCTTGACATCAAGGTGGGGGAGACGACCGCAGACCACGAGTTCAGTCTGGAGCGGGTCGCCTGCGTCGGCTGTTGCGCCATGGCGCCGGTGACGGTGGTCGATGACCAGGTCGAAGGCAAGATATCGCCCACCAGGGTCAAAGGAATTCTGCTCTCTTTCGAGCTGGCGAAACAGAAGGAAAAGGGTGAAGAAGAGCCGGGTTAACAAAGTGACCTTTGAACACATTCGGGAGCGAGCCGTCGCCGAGTGGGAAGCCCTTTCAAATAGCCCCAAGCCACGTATCACCATTGGCACTGCGACCTGCGGTCGGGCTGCTGGCGCACTGGAGGTCCTCAAGACCTTCAAGGAAGAACTGGCGGAGAAAAACATCGATGCCATCCTCACCGAGGTGGGGTGCATGGGCTATTGCTATGCCGAGCCGCTCGTGGTCATTACCAAGCCGGGCTTTCCCCCGATCTGCTACGGATATGTGACGCCAAGGATCGCCGTGCGGCTCATCTCCGATTACATTCTCGGCGATGACCCATGCCCCGAATTCGCCCTCGGTGCCCTTGAGGAGAACAAGCTCATCCCCGCCATCTTCGATCAGCCAAGGTTTCGGTATGAAAAGCGCATCCTCCTGCGCCGCTGCGGGTACATAGACCACGAAGATATTAACCAGCATATCGCCAACGATGGCTACGCTGCCCTGATGAAGGCTCTGGGGATGGCGCCGCAGCAGGTCATCGCGGAGATCAAACGCTCCGGGCTTAGGGGGCGTGGCGGCGCCGGCTTCCCCACTGGGGAGAAGTGGCAGATATGTCGCGATGCTCCGGGCACCGCCAAGTACGTCATCTGTAACGCCGATGAGGGCGACCCGGGCGCTTTTATGGACCGTGCCATCCTAGAGAGCGACCCGCACTCAGTCATTGAGGGCATGATCATCGCCGGCTACGCCGTTGGCGCAGCCAAAGGCTACATATATGTTCGCATCGAGTATCCGCTGGCAGTGGCGCGTATCGAGACCGCCGTGAGGCAGGCCACGGAGCTGGGACTCCTCGGCGATGACATCATGGGCCGCGGCTTTGGCTTCGAGATCGAGGTGATGCGGGGCTCTGGAGCGTTCGTGTGCGGCGAAGAAACCGCGCTAATCGCATCGCTTGAAGGTAGGCGAGGCTGGCCACAGCACCGCCCTCCTTTCCCCGCTACAGAAGGCCTGTGGGGCCAGCCGACGCTGATCAACAATGTCAAGACCCTAGCCAGCATGCCCCCCATCATCAGCCGCGGTGCTGAGTGGTATGCCAGCATTGGCACCCCGACCTGCAAGGGAACGGCCGTCTTTGCCCTGGCGGGCAAGGTGCTCAACACTGGCCTGGTGGAGGTTCCGATGGGCACGACGCTGCGCCAGCTCATCTTTGAGGTGGGTGGCGGCATCCCCAGGGGCCGGAAATTCAAGGCGGTGCAGATTGGAGGGCCCTCAGGCGGCTGTCTCCCCGAGAGCCTGTTGGACCTACCCATCGACTTCGACTCGCTCACCGAGGCTGGAGCTATGATGGGGTCTGGGGGGATGGTCATCCTCGACGAGGATAACTGTATGGTCGATACCGCGCGTTACTTCCTCGACTTCACCCGCAGGGAATCATGCGGCAAGTGCACCTTCTGCCGCCTGGGAACGGCGCAGATGCTTGATATACTCGAGGACATAAGCAGGGGCGAGGGTAAGCCTGGCGACCTCACGCTCCTTCAGGAGCTTGCGGCTGATATCAAGGAAGGGGCGCTCTGCGGCCTGGGGAAGACAGCGCCAAATCCGATCCTGACCACCCTGCGCTATTTCCCGGAGGAGTATGAGGCTCACATCGCAGAGCGGCGCTGTCCTGCGCTGGTGTGTCCGGAGCTCATCGCCCACTACATCCTCCCTGAGAAGTGCGAGCGCTCCTGTGATGCCTGCGTCGGCACCTGCTCCGTGGATGCAATCTTCACTGGCAAACGAGGGATCAAGGTCATCGACCAGGAAAAGTGCGTCAAGTGCGGCACCTGCATCGATGCCTGCCCGCCCCAGTACAGCGCTGTGATCAAGCTCTCTCCGCCGAGCCTGGTACCCCCTTCAGAGCCGAGACCGCCTGATGAAAGACCTACTGATGAATAACGAAACGGTAAACCTGACTATTGACAATGTCCCAGTCCAGGTGAGAAGGGGCGCAAAAGTCCTTTTCGCTGCCCTAGACGCAGGTATCTATATCCCCAACCTGTGCGCGATTCGCGGCGTCAGGCCGCATGCCGGCTGCCGTCTCTGCTTCGTTGAGATCGCAGGAAGGCCCGAGCCGGTCACCGCCTGCACTGAAGAGGTAACCGAAGGCATGGTGGTTCACACCGACGGGCGGCACGTCCGGAGGCTCCAGCGCACCGCCTTAGAACTGCTCCTTGCTTCCCATCCCATTGTATGCAAATCCTGCCCGGCAAACGGTGATTGCGAACTCCAGAGGATCGCCGCTTTCCTTGGTCTCAAGCTGAAGCAAAAGCGCTTCCGCACCAAATACCGCGACCTGCCGGTGGACGACAGCCATCCCGGCATCATCCTCGATCCTAATCTGTGCATCGTCTGCGGCAAATGCATCTGGGCCTGCGTGACAGAGCGGGGCATCAGCGCCATCAACTATGCCTTTCGCGGCGACCAGACCATCATCAGCGCCTTCGGGGGCGATCGCCTGGTCGATACCAGATGCGACGGCTGCGGTCTATGCGCCGAAGTCTGCCCGGTGGGCGCAATCGTGGCCAGGTCCCCCTGAACAAAAACCCTGCCCCCAAGCAGAACACCTCGCAGGCAGGGGTTCTTCCTATCGTCCACGATGGTGGAGCTGGCGGGATTCGAACCCGCTACCTCTTGACTGCCAGTCAAGCACTCTCCCAATTGAGCTACAGCCCCAGACGCATATTCAAGTTTAGCATAACACCCCGCGAAATTCAAGATAGCGGGCGCTTGACTTCGCATAAGCGGTTTGCTAGAATTCGCTGGGATATAATGGGAAGGGCGGTTAGCTCAGTTGGTAAGAGTGCTGCGTTGACATCGCAGAGGTCACTGGTTCGAATCCAGTACCGCCCACTTTTTCACTCGAACTGCGCGTGCCTCTCGTCCCTAAAAGGACGGGAGGCTATTAAT
Source organism: uncultured Dehalococcoidales bacterium (assembly GCA_964583545.1). Taxonomy (GTDB): domain Bacteria; phylum Chloroflexota; class Dehalococcoidia; order E44-bin15; family E44-bin15; genus CAZOVW01. The sequence continues at coordinate 18,768 of CAZOVW010000019.1, forward strand.
TAGGGAACGGATATTAGATGAGTGACCAGCCCGAAAATAACGAGCGAATAAAGCGAATCAGGCATTCGACGTCTCATGTGATGGCGGAGGCAGTCCAGTCGCTATTCCCCAAGGCTAAATTCGGCATCGGGCCGGTGATTGAGAATGGCTTCTACTACGACTTTGACCTCACCCCCTCCCTCACCCCGGAGGACCTTCCGGCAATCGAGGCGAGAATGGCGGAGATCATTTCGCAGGACCTCCCCTTCACCCATGAGGAGGTGGCTAAGGAGGAGGCGAGGCGCATCTTTACCCATCAGCCCTATAAACTGGAGCTCATCAATGAAATCCCCGAGGAGCGGATGAGCATCTATCGGCAGGGCTCCTTCACTGACCTATGTAAAGGTCCCCATGTGAGTTCTACAGGGGAGATAAAAGCCTTCAAGCTCCTGAGCATCGCCGGGGCTTACTGGCGGGGCGATGAGCAGCGCCCGATGCTCCAGCGAATCTACGGCGTTGCCTTCGAGACCCAAGAGGAGCTGGCGCGTTATCTGGAAAAGCTTGCCGAGGCGGCAAAGCGCGACCATCGAAAGCTGGGCCAGGAGCTCGACCTCTTCAGCTTTCATGAGGAGGCGGGTCCTGGGCTGGTTCACTGGCACCCCAAGGGAGCTACGGTGCGCCGCATCATTGAGAATTTCTGGATCGCGGAGCACCTGAAGCGGGGGTATGAGATCGTTTACAGCCCCCACATCGCCAAGCTCGACCTCTGGAAGATGAGCGGTCACTGGGAGCTATACCGGGAGTACCTCTACTCACCGATGGATGTTGAGGGGCAGGAATACCTGATCAAGCCGATGAATTGCCCGGCCCATATCCTGATGTATAAGACAAGGCTGAGAAGCTACCGCGAGCTTCCCCTGAGGTGGGCGGAGCTGGGCACGGTCTATCGCTATGAGCGCTCCGGGGTACTTCACGGTTTAACCAGGGTGCGGGGCTTCACCCAGGACGATGCCCACATTTTCTGCCGCCCCGACCAGCTTGAGGATGAGGTGGTGGGGGTTTTGGAGTTTGCCATTTTTATGATGCGCACCTTCGGCTTTCCGGAATATGAGGTGATGCTCGCCACCCGACCTGAGCGCTATGCCGGCACTATTAAGACATGGGAGGAGGCCACTGAGACCCTGGAGCGGGCGCTGAAGCGCCTTGCGCTCCCCTACAGCTTGGACCCGGGGGAGGGGGTGTTCTACGGCCCCAAAATCGATATCCGCCTTCAGGATGCTCTGGGAAGGGCGTGGCAGGGCCCCACCATACAGGTCGACTTCAACCTGCCCGAGTGCTTCGATGTTACCTACATGGACATTGACGGCGTGGCGCGTCCTGTGGTCATGGTTCACCGCACCGTTCTGGGAAGCATGGAACGCTTCTTCGGTTGCCTCATTGAGCACTATGCCGGCGCTTTCCCCGTCTGGCTGGCGCCGGTTCAGGCAGTGGTGATTCCCATAGCCGATCGCCATCTGGACTATGCCCGTCAAGTGGCCGCGGAACTCAAGGCTGAGGGGCTGCGTGCCCAGGCGGACGCCCGCCCCGAGAGGATGAACCTGAAAATTCGCCAGGCGCAGCTTCAGAAGATACCTTACATGTTGATCGTAGGGGATAAGGAGGTAGCGAGTGCCGGGGTCTCGGTGAGGCTGAGAAGCGGTGAGGACATGGGAAGACAAACCTTGGATGCCTTCAAGGAGATGGCCCGGGCAGCCATCGCGCAGAAGACATCTTGATTTTTATGGAAAGACATAGTATATTGCCATTCTATAAGAGGCTTTTCGTGGAGGTAAGGAAGCATAATCAAGAAATATCGCGTTAACCAACAGATCATCGGCAGAGAGGTGCGACTGATTAGCGAAACGGGCGAACAGCTAGGCACCATGCCGCTTTACAAGGCTCGGGAGGTGGCTAAGGAGCGGGGCTATGACATAGTGGAGGTCGCTCCCCAATCTGTACCTCCGGTGTGTCGCCTCCTCGACTATGGTAAGTTCAAATACGAGCAGACCAAGAAGGAGCGCGAGGCGAGGAAGAGGCAGAAGGCTATTTTCCTTAGAGAGGTTCGGCTAAGGCCCAAGATCGGTGAACATGACATCGAATTTAAGACCCGAATCGTCAGGAAGCTCATTGCGGAAGGCAACAAGGTTAAAGTCTCCATACTTTTCCGGGGTCGTGAGATCACCCACCCTGAGCTCGGAAAGGAGCTTCTTGAGCGGGTGGCCAGGGAATTGGAGGAGAAAGCTACTGTGGAAAGGGCCCCGATAATGGATGGGAGACGTATGATCATGGTACTCGCCCCTGCCAAGAAACTCAAAACCGCCGGGGGATCCACTGATGCCCAAATTAAAGACTCATAAATCAGCAAGCCGCCGCTTCCATGTTACCGGCAGCGGCAAGATAATGCGCATGAAGGGCGGCAAGAGCCACCTCAGGCGAAACAAGTCCCGCCGCGCCAAGATGCTTTATGATGAGAAGCTGCCCCTCCATCCCTCATTCAAGGCGCGCGTAAAGAGGCTCATTCCTTATTCTTAA
>CAZOVW010000020.1:0-18277 GCA_964583545.1 uncultured Dehalococcoidales bacterium
CCCGCCGGAGGTCTCGCCCCACTCTCCGGAGTTCGCCGAGGCAGCTGCCTCGGCGGAGGGCAGTCGCGGGCTCCTCGATGGGGCAAAGGCCCTGGCGATGACGGTGGTGGACCTGATTGCTCAGCCGGGGATAATGGCCAGGATAAAGGAAGAGTTCCTTTCGGCGTAACTAAGGTGAAGGCCTAATGACACGACGAATATTTGTTTCTGAGTTCAGCCGCCTTGAAAACAGTACCAAAGAACGAAAGGTTTACCTGGGCATCGATGTGGGCTCGGTGACCACCAAGTTTGCGGTGCTCGATGAGGACGACCAGCTTGTTACCTCCCTCTATCTACGAACTCAGGGGCGGCCCATCGCCATGATCCAGCAGGGCCTTAAGGAGCTGGCGACAAGGCTACCTCCGGAGGCCCAGATCAAAGGGGTAGGCACCACGGGGAGCGCCCGCTACCTGGCGGGGGTAATGGTGAGCGCCGATGTGGTCAAGAACGAGATCACCTCGCAGGCGGTGGCTGCCCTTCACTTCGTCCCCGATGTGCAGACCGTTATCGAGATCGGGGGACAGGACTCAAAAATGATCGTGATTAGAGGGGGCATCGTTACCGATTTTGGGATGAACACGGTATGCGCTGCGGGCACGGGAAGCTTCCTTGATCAGCAGGCACAACGCCTGAATATGAGGATCGAGGATTTCGGCAAGGAGGCGCTTCAGAGCAAAAAGCCAGTGCGCATCGCCGGGCGGTGCACCGTTTTCGCCGAGTCAGATATGATCCATAAGCAACAAATGGGGCACCGCATTGAGGATATCAGCTACGGGCTTTGCCAGGCTCTAGTGCGTAACTACCTGAATAATGTCGGCGTGGGGCTGGAGATTTTATCCCCCATCGTGTTTCAGGGGGGTGTTGCCTTTAACCAGGGCATAGTAAGGGCTTTCGAGGAAACCCTGGGCACCCAGGTAATTGTACCCCCCCACCATGAGGTGATGGGGGCCATTGGGGCAGCGCTTCTCGCCCATGAGGAGATGGCGATTCGGGGCAACGGGACAAGGTTCAAAGGGTTCGCCGTGGCGGAAGCCAATTTTCGCACCTCCTCCTTCGAATGCAAGGCCTGCCCCAGTATATGTGAGATCTCCCAGGTCTTTCGGGACGGCAAGGTGCTGGCCCGATGGGGCGGGCGATGCGACCTATGGGAAAGAGACTTAAGATGAGAATCGCGCTGGATGCTATGGGAGGGGAACATGCTCCCCGAGAGGTGGTGCGGGGAGCGGTGGCGGCTGCCCGGGAGCTGGGGATAGAGGTGGTGCTAGTGGGCAAACGGAGCGCCATTGCGGCGGAGCTAGAAAAGCATCGCTTCAATCTCGACATTGTTGATGCCAGTGAGGTAGTGGAGTTTGGGGACCACCCTGCTGTGGCGGTGCGCCAGAAGCAGGATTCATCCATTGTGGTGGGCATAAACCTCTTAAAAAGGGGCGATGCCTCCGCCTTTGTCTCGGCAGGCAATACCGGAGCCGTGATGGCCGCTGCCACGCTTACCCTGGGGCGTATCAAGGAGATTGAGCGCCCCGCTCTGGGCTTCCTCTTCGTCCTCCCCTGGCACTCCGTGCTCCTGATTGATGTAGGAGCCAACGCCAATTGCAAACCGAGCCAGCTTGTTCAATTTGCTCAAATGGGCAGCGTTTATATGGAAAGGATTTTCGGACTGGCACGCCCGAGAATCGGCCTCCTCTCTAATGGGGAGGAAGAGACCAAGGGGAACCTTCTGGTTTGCGAGACCCACCGGCTGCTGAAGGACACCAGCCTAAACTTCGTGGGCAATGTGGAAGGGAATGACATCCCCCGCAGTATCGTGGACGTGATTGTCACCGATGGTTTCACCGGCAATGTGGTGCTTAAGACTGGCGAGGGGATCGGGGAGATGGTGCTCCAGTCGCTGCGGCAGGCGATCACGCAGCGACCCTACTTCAGGGTGATCTCCTTCATGTTACAGCGTCCCTATCGCAGCGCGATCCAATCCCTAGACTACGCCGAACACGGCGGGGTGCCCCTTCTGGGGGTAAATGGGAATGTGATCATCGCTCATGGGCGCAGCGAGGCCAAGGCGATTAAGAACGCCGTCTTCATTGCGAAACGGGCGGTTGAGCAGGAGGTAGTGGAGGCGCTAAAGAAAGGGATTAGCTAAAGCAAGGGGTAGTTATGGCAAAACCAGTGGAAGTTGATGACAAATCCTTTAACCAAGCGGTGCTTAAGGCAGAAACGCCGATGCTGGTGGATTTCTGGGCCCCCTGGTGCGCCCCATGCCTGGCAGTGGCCCCGATACTGGATGACCTTGCAGAGGAGTATACGGGGAGGTTAGGCATCGCCAGACTCAATGTCGATGAGGCCCCCATAAATGCCAGCAAGTATGGCATTTCCTCGATCCCCACCATGCTCCTGTTTAAAGATGGCAAGCCGGTAGGTCAGATTGTTGGCTTCAGACCGAAAGCCGAGCTCAAGAAGGCCCTAGATGAAATCCTCTCCTAACGGCGGAGAGGAGATTGTGACTTCAGCACCAATTAGCGGGATCATAAGAGGGTGGTTATGGGTAATGCCTATGATGTGGTCATTATCGGGGGCGGGCCGGCGGGCTTGAGCGCGGGGCTCTATGCCTCAAGGGCAAGGTTGCGCACCCTGCTAATTGAAAAGGGCATCCTTGGCGGTCAGATCACCAATGCCGCCCTTGTGGAGAACTACCCCGGCTTCCCCGATGGCATCTCAGGGCTTGAGCTTGGCGAGCTCATGCACCGGCAGGCGGTAAAATATGGTCTGGAGACCGTCGCTGCCGAGGCGCTCGGGATCGAGCTTGGGAAGCACGAAAAAGTGATTAAAACCACCGAGGGCGAATATCCCGCAAAGGCGGTGATCCTCGCCGGAGGCGCTGAGTTCAAAAGGCTTGGCGTGCCCGGGGAGGAACGGCTCTCAGGCAAAGGGGTCTCCTATTGCGCCACCTGCGATGGACCCTTATTTAAGGAGCGGGTGGTGGCCGTGATCGGTGGCGGTGACTCAGCGGTGGAGGAGGGGATCCTGCTCACCAGATTTGCCTCCGAGGTGATCCTAATTCACCGCCGCGATCAGCTTCGCGCCTCAAGGCTCATCCAAGAGAGAGCCTTCGCCAATAAAAAAATGGCGTTCCTCTGGAACACAGTGGTCGAGGATATCTTGGGCGATGATCGGGTCACCGGGCTCGGCGTGCGCAATGTAAAAACGGGCAAGACCTCGACCCTGGAGATATCAGCAGCCTTCATCTATGTGGGACAACGCCCTAATACTGATTACCTGAGGGGGCTCATTCCCCTAGATGAAGAGGGGCGCATTCCCACTAATGAGCGGCTGGAAACAGAGATGAGAGGGCTCTTCGCTGCGGGCGATATCCGCAAAAACTCTTCACAACAAGCAATCACGGCCGCAGGGGATGGAGCTACCGCAGCCATTTCCGCAGAGAAATTCCTTACCAAATAATTTCGTTTTAGTGGCGCCGTTACAAAAAACCGACTTCTAATTTCAAGGCGATTATTCAAAAAAGTCGGTTAAGAGCGAACAATAGCTCCTTAACTACTCGTCCTCTATTCCTAGTTCCTTAATATAATCGATGGCATCCTGCACCGTCTTTATCCCCTCTGCATCATTATCCGGTATTCGTATCTCTCTGTTAGCATCACTGAACTCCTCCTCTATGGCCATAATCAGCTCCACCAGGTCCAGGGAGTCAGCGTTCAGGTCCTCGACAAAGGAAACATTAGGCATCACCTGCTCCTCCTCGACGCCTAACTGATCGATGATGATCTTCTTCAGCCTTTCGAAGACGGTGGCCACCTTTTCACCCCCTTTCTCTACTTAATTGGGCACTAACGGTACCTAAAACCCCGTTTATGAATTTCGGGGAATTATCGCTGCCAAAGGTCTTGGCCAACTCTACAGCTTCATTGATGGCCACCTTAACCGGCACCCTATTATTCAACAAAATCTCGAAGATAGCAAGCCTGAGGATGTTCCTGTCGATGAGCGCCAGTTGCACCACAGGCCAGGCAGGGGCATAGGTCTGAATCATGTTATCGATCCTATCCTTGTTTGTCAACACGCCACCGACCAGCTCCCGGACGAAAACCATCCCCTCCTCAGGCAGCGCGGCCTCCGCCACCAGCCGCGCCACGGTCTCCCCGGCATCGTGGCCTACTGAGTCCACCTCGAAAAGTGCCTGAAGCGCGATAACCCTCGCCTTTCTCCGCGTACCCATTATATCTCCCTTTAGTAATCCCTAAGTAGATGAACGTTGCCGATCCTCACATTTTTAAGCCCCGCCTCATTTGCTACCTCAAGGCACTCATCGGCAAGGCGCCTGGAGGTAGTAGGCAGATCGCCCATCAGGAATTGGGGATGAAATCCAAGAAGGCTGTAAGGAATATCTGGGTTAAGGGAGGCAATAAAGTGAGCGATCTTTGAGACCTCCCCTCTATCGATATAGCCCGGGATGAGTAGGGTGCTGGCGATCAAAAAGGGTGGCGATGGCCTTTCTGCGGTGTAGCGGGCCAAAAGCTCGAAATTCTCCAGAGTCCTTTTATTGGTCACCCCACATAGGGCGATAGAGAGTTCCTCGCTCCAAGTCTTGAGGTCAAACTTGATGCAGCCGCCCGAATGGAGGGAGAGCTCAGCAGCCTTCTTTAGTAGCGCGGGGTGCATGGTGCCATTGGTCTCCCAACAGATTCGCAGGATCCGCCCCTGATTCCTCTCCAAGGCAAGCCTTGACGCACGCAGGGCGTGGGGAAGCTGGGGGGTGGGGTCGCCGCCAAAGAAGCAGATACAAGATGTCTTTTCATCCACCTGGTCGGCAAGCGTGGAGGCGCTAACCGCTGCCTCCTGGCTTGCTGAAAGGCGGTATTGCCAGTTCTGGCAGAACAGACAATCGAAGGAACAGGCCTGATAAAAGATGGCCAGATTCTTATACCCGTATTCGGGCCCATCCCGGTAGGCGAACCCAGGGTAACCAACCCCTGTTCCCCCGGGGCAAACCCAATCAGCGACGCAATTGGTGGGCATGGGGTCGTAATACCAGCTAACGTTCCCCTTTTCCGCATTGGCCCCAATAAGTTTGCCCTCCCTATTTTGGCGTAGTCCACAGTAGCTTTTACGACCCGGGCCAATGAGGCATTCATTGACACAAAGATTGCATTGCCTGCCCTCTTCATCGTTGGGTGGCTTAGCGGGCAGGTCGAAGGGCTCCCTGGCCTCCTGATGCACCCTTTCAATATAGGACAGGACTTGGGGGAAACTGGAGCGAAGGCAATCGGGGCAAAGCTCGAGGGCCTGGGAAATGAGAAAGGACTCCCGGCCACAGCCACGGCATTTGACAATGGTTTTAGGAGGTAAGCTCATGGCGAATCCTAGGTGAGATGAAGGGCCGTTTAGATGCTCATCACTCTTATCGAGCTTGCATCCTCGACATTTAGAATCTGCGCTTCCTGATTAATCCTTTTGATCAGCCCGTGCAGCACCTGTCCGGGACCGATCTCAATGAAGGTGGAAACTCCCGCTCCCACCATATACTCCACGCTCTTCTGCCATTGGACACAACTCGAGAGCTGCTTAAGCAGTTCATCCTCAATCTCCGCGGCAGTGATCACTGGCTGAGCGGTACTATTGACCACGATGGGCACGCTGGGATCGCGGAAGTTAAGCTGGGAGATCGCCTGAGCCATTCCCTTAGCGGCGGGCTGCATCAGGGGGGAGTGAAAGGCACCGCTTACCTTAAGGGGCATGATGTAGCGCGCCCCCATAGCCCTGGCCAGGTCCATAGCCCGCACCAGCGTCTCCCTGGACCCGCTGATCACGATCTGGCCGGGGGAGTTCAGGTTGGCGATCTGAGCCCCGGTCTCCTGGCATACCTCCTCTACGGAGACCTCATCGAGGCCGATGATCGCCGCCATGCCCCCAGGGACCCTCTCTCCTGCCTCCTGCATCAACTTCCCCCTTTGCCTGGTAAGCCGAACTGCCTCTCTGAAATCGAGCACCTGAGCGGCTGCCAGGGCAGTATACTCTCCAAGGCTATGCCCCGCCATAAACGCGGGGCAGATCAGCCCGCCAGCTACGCTGACAGCAGCTTTCAGGCAGGCAATGCTCACGGTGAGGATCGCCGGCTGGGCATTAACCGTTTGCCCCAGTTCCTCCTCAGGTCCCTCAAAACAAAGCCGAGAGAGGGGAAATCCCAGCGCATCGTCTGCTTCCTCAAAGACCTCCCTGGCCTGAATGAAGTTATCGTAAAGGTCACGCCCCATCCCTACCCGCTGGGAGCCCTGTCCCGGGAAGACATAGGCGAAATTTCCTGCCTGCTCAGCCAAACTTCACTCCTAAAGCTGTGCGCATTTTTACCCCTTCTTCTTTGCCTCTACCTTGATCACTTCCCTCCCCGCATAGCTTCCGCAGGTGAGGCAAACATGGTGTGCCAGCTTTGGGCTGTGGCACTGGGGACAGTAGTCGATGGCAGGCAAGCGCAACGCCAGGTGCGCACGCCTCTTTCCCTGACGCGCCTTAGCTGTCTTTTTTTTCGGCAATGCCATCCTAAAGCCTATCCTTTCCTATTCTCGCCAGCAGGGCAAACCGGGGGTCGAGGTTGCTGATAGAGCAACCGCAAGGGCCCAGATTGAGGTTATGACCACAACGGGGGCATAGCCCGGCGCAATCCTCACGACAAAGCGGCTTCATCGGCAGGGCTAAAAGCGCATACTGGCGCACTGCCTCACTCAGGTCGATCTCCTGGTTCTCATCGATGGAGAAGGTGCCTTCCTCAGCTTTAGATAAATACTCATCCTCGATCGTCAGGGTCAAGGGCTGGCCAAAGGAACTGAGGCATCGGCTACAAACTGCCTGGAGCGTGGTCTTGAGGGTGCCGCTAACAAAGACGCCTCGGTCGGTGCGGAGCAAATCTACCTCCCCATAGATTGGGGGATCGCCGGTTTCGCTAACCTGATAATGGCGATGAGAGCCTACGGGCTCCTTAAGCTGCTGCGAGACGTCGAATATCATGGTTCTTTAGTAAAGTTTGCTTATTATAGAGACAATATCGCCCGCTGTCAAGTAGCTGTTGCAAACCAACGCCTGGTATGCTAACATATAGCATTGCTGTTTGGCAAGCCAAGGGGGTTAAATGCCCAAGATCTATTTTATCGATGTGACCAATCGCGATGCCGTCCAGGCATCGCGCATCATCATGGCCAAGCTGCAAAAGACCATGCTCAATTTCTATCTCGCTGAGATGGGCATCCATCAATCGGAGTTCTCCTTCCCTACGGTAAGACATGAGCGAAACTATATTCAGGGTAATCTGGAGCTAAAAGAGAAGGGGGCTTTGGGAGACCTGGTTCTGGAGGGCTGGTGCCGTGCCATCGTTGGGGATGTGAAGGATTCCCTGGCCACCGGGGTGCGCGACCTCAACATCTCCATCTCCACATCGGATCAAATGATCCTTCACAAGTTCCGCGGCAAGCTGGACCGGGAAACGGTAATCCATGAGATGGTGGAGGCTGCAAACTATGCCCGGAGTGGCGGGGTGAGGACCCTGGGGGTAAATGCTGAGGACGCCTCACGCACCGACATGGGCTATCTCATCGAGTTCGCCCAGGCAGCCAAGGAGGCGGGGGCCGAGCGAATAAGGTACTGCGACACCCTGGGCTACGACACCCCGATGAGCATTTATGAGCGGGTAAAAGCCCTGGCGGAAGCGGTTAAGCTCCCCATTGAACTCCATTGCCACAATGACCTAGGTATGGCGGTGGCCAACTCCATTGCCGGGGCCAAAGGAGCGATCGATGGCGGTGCTGATGCCTATATCAATACCTCGGTGAACGGGGTTGGCGAGCGAGCGGGGCAGACGGACCTCACAAGCTGCATCCTGGCCCTCGAGTTTGGCCGGGATATGCAAGAGTATGAGATCGCCGACCCCCTCGATCTCACGGTAGCCGCTAGGCTGGCCAAATATGTCTCTTATGCATTTGGCATTCCGATCCCCATAAACCAGCCCGGGGTAGGGGCAAACATCTTTGCCCACGAGGCCGGCATCCACGCTGATGGCGCCCTTAAGGACCGCCGCAACTATGAGCTTTTCGACTACGAGATACTGGGGCGCGGGGAGGATGAGCGAATCCCCACCGGCCGGATAATTACCACCGGCGAGTTTGGCGGGATCGCCGGGTTCAGGCATGTCTACGGGAACCTAGGCATCACCTTCCCCAACGATGATAGTGCCAAACGTATCCTGGAGCTGGTCCAATTCGCCAGTGCCCACACCCAGCAGCCGCTCACCGACGATGAGCTTCGCTTCCTTGCTACCTATCCAGAGCAGGCATGCAAGATCCTTACCTTAACCCCTTAACAATTCAGATTAGGAGGGAAGAGGTAGGGAGTTCCCCGATTTATCGGGCTTCGCTGACAATAACGCTGGAGAAAGCAATGGAAATACTGCGGGAGATCTACAACCGCCTTTATGCCTGCTACGGCCCGCAAGGCTGGTGGCCCGCAGATGACCCCTTCGAGGTGATCGTGGGGGCGATCCTTACCCAGTCGGCGGCGTGGACCAATGTGGCGCAGGCTATTTCGAACCTTAAGGCAGCAAACGCCCTTACCCCGGCGGCGCTTCATGACCTCCCCATCGAGAGACTCGCCCACCTCATCCACCCCTCCGGCTACTATAACGCCAAGGCACTAAAGCTTAAGGCCTTCGCCGACCGACTCCACTCAAGATATAACGGCGACCTGGAAAGACTTCTTGTCCTTGATACCGCCACGCTGCGCCAGGAACTCCTCTCCATCCACGGCATTGGCAAGGAAACCGCGGACTCCATAATGCTCTACGCCGCCCGGCGGCCGATATTCGTCATCGATGCCTACACCAGGCGGATCATGAGCCGCCTCGGCCTCGCCCCGGCAAAGGATAGCTACGAGGCGTTCCAGGCGCTGTTTGCCGAAAACCTCCCCGAAGATGAGGGTCTCTTTAACGAATATCATGCCCTCCTGGTGTGCCATGGCAAGGGGGTCTGCCGAAAAATTCCGCAGTGTCCCCGCTGCTGCCTGAGGCCACTCTGTTATAACGGGCGCTGAAGCAATCTCAGTGGTGGAAGGGAGTTAGAGGGGTGATCCTTGCCCCTCGGGCAAGGATCACCCTCACCCTATCCCTCTCCCGTCGAGGGAGAGGGAATGAGATTGCTTCGTCCTCCGACAAGTCGGGGCCCTCGCAATGACAATGAAACCACTTCGTTCGGGACAAGCCTCGCAATGAGTCTGAAGGGGAGCACCCTTTATCCAAGCGTTGACCTTGTGATTCGCAGGGATTAAAATAGGTGCGCTGCGAGGCAGACCAAAGAAAGGAGCAGACCATTGATCGGGATTAAATCATACGGCGCTTATATACCAGTATATAGATTGAGCGAAGGTGAACTTGCCCGAGCCTGGGGGGGGAGAGGGGGACGTGGGGAGAGAGCGGTGGCCAATTACGATGAGGACAGCATCACTATGGCGGTGGAGGCTACCATAGATTGCATGAATGATATGGATCGTCACCTCGCTGACGGTTTATACTTTGCCTCCACCACACCCCCCTATGATGAGAAGCAGTCCGCCAGCATAGTGGCAGCAGCAACCGATCTGCGCGATGATCTCTTCACCCTGGACCTGGGGAATTCTCTAAGGGCCGGAACAAGCGCCATGAGGGCCGCCCATGACGCCATCAAAAGCGGCTCGGCAAAGAACATTCTGGTAGCCGCGGCTGACTGCCGCCTGGCCCCGCCTGCTTCCGAATTCGAGCCCATATTCGGCGATGGCGCTGCCGCTTTCCTCATAGGAGATTCAGACGTGGCCGTCGCCATCGAGGGCAGTCATTCCATCTCCAGTGACTTCCTCGATGTATGGAAAAGAAGCGAGGATGCATATATCCGGACGTGGGAGGACCGCTTTATCCTGGAGCACGGCTATGGTGAAAAGCTTCACCAGGTGATCTCCGATCTCATGAAGAAGTGCGGCTTAGCACCCCAGGATTTTGCCAGGGTGGTTTACTACGCCCCCGACGCCAGAAGTCACGGCCGGATGGTGAGGCGGCTCAAGCTTGACCCAACCCAGGTTCAGGACCCGATGTTCAATACGGTCGGCAATACCGGCGCCGCCTTTGCCCCGATGATGCTGGTCGCTGCCCTGGAAGAGGCAAAGCCCGGGGATAGAATCCTGTGGGCAAGTTATGGCGATGGCGCTGATGCCTTTGTGCTGCAGGTAACCGACCAGATAGAAAAGATCAGGGACCGGCGGGGCATCAAGCGCCACCTGGAGTCTAAGATGGAGATACCCAACTACGAGAAATACGTCCGCTTTCGCACTCTCATCCAGGGGGAGGCAGAGCGCCGACCCCAGTACATCAGCTCACTGCCCATGATGTGGCGAGACCGCAAACAGGTGTTCCCCCTCCACGGAGGCCGCTGCCACAGTTGCGGAAACACACAGTTCCCCATCCAGAGGGTGTGCGCCTATTGCCAGGCAAAGGACGATTACGAGGAGGTAAGGCTTGCCGACAAAAAGGCTACTGTCTTTACCTTCAGTATGGACGAGCGAGCGATGGAAGTGGACTTGCCACGCATCTGGACCATAAGTGACTTCGATGAGGGGGGCAGGATTTACTGCGTGATGACCGACCGGGACCCTGCAGAGGTCAACATCGGAATGCAAGTGGAGATGACCTTCCGAAAAATCCACGAAGGGGCAGGGGTTCACAACTATTTCTGGAAATGCCGCCCGGTAAGGGTAGGATAGGAGGAGAATGACATGGAGAGTATCAAAGACAAGGTTGCCATTATCGGGATGGGCTGCACCAAGTTCGGGGAGCTATGGGACAAGGACGCCTATGACCTGGTTATCGATGCCGCCTATGAGGCCTATGAGGATGCTGGCATCGACCCAAAGGATATTCAGGCGGCCTGGGTAGGGACCGTTATGGGCTCCACAGCGACCCAATTATCCGTGCCGCTGAAGACCGATTACATCCCGGTCACCAGGTTGGAAAACGTCTGTGCTACTGGAATGGAGACGCTGAGGGCTGCGGCCTACGCCTTGATCGCCAAGGCATATGACCTTGTATTGGCTGTTGGCTATGAGAAGCTCAAGGACACGGGCTACGGCGGCCTGCCGCCGGCGGTGCAAACCGCGGGCAGCGAGAAGTGGCATCCTGTATTCGGCTCAGGGGACTCGGCTCCCGGGCGCTATGCCTTGGCTGCAACCAGGTACTTTTACCAGTTTGGCCTGAGCAGGGAGGAGGGGAAGAGAACGCTGGCGAAGATTTCGGTGAAGAGCCATCACAACGGCTTCCTCAATCCGCGGGCCCACCTTCGGATGGAAGTTACCGAAGAGCAGGTAATTAACGCCCCGATGATTGCCTGGCCCCTTGGCCTGTTTGATGCCTGCGGGGTGACCGATGGTGCCTCAGCAGCGATCCTGTGTCGTACCGAGGATGCCAAGAAATTCAAGGATGACTACATCACCATCAAGTCCTTCGGGCTCTCCACAGGTCCAGGGATGGGCAAGGTGCGGACAGACTACGACTACACCCATTGGGAGGAAACCCAACGGGCGGCCAAGCAGGCATATGCCGATGCCGGGATAAAGGACCCCCGCCGGGAGATCGATATGTGTGAGGTCCATGACTGCTTTTCCATCGCCGAGCTGATGTGCTACGAAGACCTGGGCTTTTGCGAGAAGGGAAAGGCAAAGGAACATATTGAAGCCGGTGACTTCGCGCTGGATGGGAAGTACCCCTTCAATGTCGGTGGCGGCTTGAAATCCTTCGGCCATCCCGTCGGTGCCAGCGGGATCAGGGAGGTCTATGAAGGATATGTGGAGATCCTGGGACACGCCCAGTTGCCGGAGCGCCAGTTGAAGAATGTGAACCTGGCGCTGAGCCACAACCAGGGGGGCAATCCCGGCAGGTTTATATGCAGCATCTGCATCGTTGGCACCCCTTAGGCTTGACGGGACCGCGAACGGTAATATATACTACGTTTGAACGTTTTAAACGTTTAAAAGGTTGAACGCTCTAGGGACGTATAGAAAGGATAGATATGGCAGTAGGGATCACATCGTATGGCGCTTATATACCCTTACACCGAATCTCACGCGAGGTGTTTTACAACGCCTGGGGCGGCGTAAAAATGGCGGGGGAGAGGAGCGTCTGCAATTTCGACGAGGACAGCTTAACCATGGCGACGGAATCAGCCATCGACTGCTTAACGGGCATAGACCCGAAGACAGTCGATGGCCTATTTTTTGCCACCACTACCGCCCCGTACAAGGAGAAGCTGTGCGCCAGTTTACTGGCCACCGTCCTCGATATGCGCCGCGATATCCGCACCCTGGATGTGACCGGCACGACGCGAGCGGGGACCAGTGCCGTAGCCACCGCCGTAGATGTTATCAAGGCCGGCTCAGCGAAGAGCATCCTGGTGACCTCCGGCGAGCACCGCATGGCGGCTCCGGCGGGCGACTTCGAGATGGCGCTAGGCGATGGCGCTGCTGCCCTGCTCATAGGGGATAAGGGCGTTATCGCCAGCATCGAGGGAAGCTACACCATTTCCGATGAGTTCGCCGGGATGTGGCGAACCGACACCGACGAGTTCATCCGCTCATGGGAAGACCGCATGGTCTACGACAAAGGCTACTCCGATGTGCTCGCGGAGGGGATAAAGGGGCTGATGGAGAAGTACAGCCTATCGCCGGGCGACATCACCAAGGTGGTCTACGACGCCCCTCTCGAAATCAGAAGGCATGCCCAGATGGCCAGGACGCTGAAATTCGAGCCCGAGCAAGTCCAGGACCCGCTGTTTGACACTGTGGGCAATACGGGCTCATCCCTGGCGATGATGATGCTGGTCACCACTTTAGAGGAGGCCAAGCCCGGGGACAAGATAGTGTTTGCCAGCTATGGCAATGGGGCCGATGCCTTCGTGCTGCAGGTGACGCCGCAGATAAAGAAGGTTAAGGGTCGGCGGGGGATGAAGAATCACCTTGCCTCCAAAAAAATGCTGGAGAACAATGACCGCTACCTGCGCTGGCGCAGGCTGGTACCCCTAGAGCGGGCCCGCCGGTCCGAGCAGTCCCCCGTCTCGATAGCGGGGCTGCACCGCGACCGCATGATAGCGCTGGGCCTCTACGGGGTGAGATGCAAGGCCTGCGGCACCCCGCAGTTCAGTCAGGGGGGTAGCTATGGCTACTTCACCCCCCTAAGGGTCTGCGTTGAGTGCCAGGCCATAGACCAGATGGAGCCTTACAGGTTCGCCGATAAGAAGGCCAAGGTAGTCACCTTCACCGAGGACAGGCTGGCCGACAGCCCTGACCCCCCAACCACGGTCACCGTGGTCGACTTCGAGGGTGGGGGCCGTGGGATATTCGATATGACCGACCGCGGGGCCGCTGAAATTCAGGTGGGGATGGATGTGGAGATGACCTTCAGGAAGCTGTTTAGCGACCGCGGGATCCACAACTATTTCTGGAAGACGCGACCTATAAGGTGCTAGAGAGAGGGAAGAATGATAGGAAGCATTAAAGATAGAGTCGCCATTATCGGAATGGGCTGCACCAGGTTCGGGGAGCTGTGGGATAAGAGCCGCGTTGACCTGATCGTGGAGGCAGCCAAGGAAGCATACGAGGATGCCGGCGTTGAGCAGAAGGACATCCAGGCCGCCTGGGTGGGGAACTACTACGACACCTCCGGCTTAACCGGAATGGCACTCGCCGGGCCCCTGAGGATGCAGTACAAGCCGGTGACCAGGGTAGAGAATGCCTGCGCCACTGCCTCCGATGCCCTGAGGAACGCCTCCTATGCGGTAGCCGCCGGGATGTATGACCTGGTGCTGGTCCTTGGGGTTGAGAAGATCAAGGACCACGGCTTCAGCGGGCTTGCGGTACGGAATCTGGATATGACCGGGCTAATGTTCTCCATGACGATGCCAGGCATGTTCGCCATGCTGGCCACCAGGTACTTCGATCGCTACGGCCTTGCCCCCGAGGATGGGAAGAGGATGCTGGCCCGTGTCTCGGTGAAGAGCCACCACAATGGCACGCTGAACCCGCGGGCCCACTTCCGCAGGGAGGTGACCATAGAGCAGGTGATGAAGGCACCGATAATTGCCTGGCCCCTGGGGCTGTTCGATTGCTGCGGGGTCTCCGACGGGGCGGCGGCCGCAATAATTGTGCCGGCCAAGGATGCCAAGAAATACCGGGACGACCCGGTCTACATCAAGGCGCTGCAGATGTGTGTCGCCCCTGGCGATGGTACCACGACGACGAAATACGACTTTACCCATGTTGAGTCGACCTACCGGGCGGGCCTGGCGCTCTACGAGGAGGCGGGGATAAAGAACCCCCGCGAGGAGATCAGCATGGCCGAGGTCCATGACTGCTTTTCCATCACCGAGGCGGTGACTATGGAGGACCTCCAGTTCAGCGAGCGCGGGAAGGTGAAGGAGGATATCGAGAGTGGCTTCTTCGACCTCGATGGAGGGCTGCCGGTTCAGCCGGATGGGGGGCTAAAGTGCTTCGGCCACCCCATCGGGGCCACCGGGCTGAGAATGATATATGAGATGTATAAGCAGCTTCAAGGAAAGGCCGACGAACGACAGATCAAGAACCCCAAGCTGGGGCTGACCCATAACCTGGGGGGCCAGCCGCCACATTGCACCATCTTTGCCGGCATTTTCGGCCTTTGAGGAGGGGAGACCATGACAGTGAAGGCTTTTGTGCTTATCGAGGTTACCGCGGGCAAGACCAAGGGGGTGGTCGCCGGCCTCACTGCCCTTCAGCAGAAGGTGAAGGAGATACGCTCAGTGGATGCAGTGACCGGTCCCTATGATGTTATCGTCGAAATCGAAGGGCCAGATGTGAATGCCATTGGCGACCTGGTAACCAAAAACATTCAGTCGGTTAGCGGCGTCGAGAGGACGGTGACCTGCCTCAGCGTGAAGCTCGGCTAATCCCTTTTTCACCCTTTCTCAAACACTTTTTATGGAATTCGGTCTCTGGAGAGACCTCCTACAATATAGGGCGAAACCAAGGAGTAAAAATGGACTTCAAACTCACCCCTGAGCAAGAGGCCCTGAAAAAGGAGTTTGAACAGTTCTTTGAGGAGGAGATGAAAAAGGCCCCCCCGGGATGGGTGTATGGGCTGGAGGGTTTATATTCCGACGAGGGGTGGCCGTTCAATGTGTATATGGCCAAAAGGCTGGCGGAGAAGGGCTGGCTGGTGAGGCCCTGGCCCGCGGAATACGGCGGGTGCAACGCCCCAATGATGGAGCAGCTCATCTTCAGCGATGTGATCGGATACTATGGAGCGCCGGGGGTCGATCCCCTGGGCGTGGGGATGATAGGTCCCACCCTTCTGGCGGTGGGGAGTGAGGAACAGAAGAGGGAGCACCTGCCCCCCATCGCCCGGGCGGAAAGATTCTGGTGCCAGGGGTGGAGCGAGCCCAACGCCGGCTCTGACCTGGCGGCGCTGACCACCAGAGCGGTAAGGGATGGCGACGATTGGATCATAAACGGGCAAAAGTGCTGGAACACGGGCGCCCACCGTGCCGACTGGACCTTCATGCTCGCCAGAACAAACCCCGAGGAGAAAAGGAGCAAGGGGCTCACCTACTTTCTCGTCGACATGAAGAGCCCGGGGATCACCGTCAAAACCATCGAAAGCATGGAAGGGTCTCGCCACTTCAACGAGATATACTTCGATGATGTGCGGGTCCCGGCAAGGAACATGGTGGGCGAGGTGAATGGAGGCTGGGCCATCACCCAGGCGACGATGAACTTTGAGCGCTCCAGCGTGGGGGTAATCTCCGGCGTGAGGCGGGCGTTACTCGACCTGGTAGATTTTTGTAAGGAGACGAGGTGGCAGGGGAAACCCCTGGCCGAAAACCCCTTTGTGCGCCACCAGCTGGCCCAGCTAGCTATTGAGATCGATGTGGGGCGTGCCATGTCCTATCGGGTCGGCTGGCTCCAAGAGAAAGGGGAGATAATAGCGGCGGCTGCAGCGGCGTGTGGGGCCAAGGTCTACAGCACCGAGCTGTGGCACCACGCTGCCTGCACCGGCATCGAGGTCATGGGCCTCTATGGGACGGTGAAGGGGGGCTCAAAATGGGCTCCCTTGCGAGGTCAGTTTGAGACTCTCTGCCAGACAACCCCGGGATATAAGATCGGGGGAGGCACATCGGAGATTATGCGGAACATCATCGCCTGGGTCGGTCTGGGACTGCCCAGGATTAAGTAAACCGAAAAGGCATTCTTTCGCTTGTCATTGCGAGGACCCCGACTTGTCGGGGGACGAAGCAATCTCGGGGGTGGAAGAAAGGAACCTTGAGATTGCTTCGCTTTGCTCGCAATGACACAGGCGGTTGAGGAGAGGGAGTCCGGGGGTGCCCCCCCATGTCATTGCGAGGACCCCGACTTGTCGGGGGATGAAGCAATCTCAGTGAGGGGAAGGGAGGAAGCATGAGATTGCTTCGCCTTCGGCTCGCAATGACAGGCACAGTGGAAAGGGGCGTCCAGAGGGTGGTGAAGACTCGACCCTGGCAAGCGGGTGATGTGTCATTCTGAGGGAGCGAAGTGACCGAAGAATCTCGCTCGGCGCCACGTAGATTCTTCGCGGAGTTTACCCTGAGCAACCTGAGATTCTTCCCCTTCACTTTGTGAAGGGTCAGAATGACATGGGCGAAGGGCAAGCAATGAAGGGACAGAGGAGCGAACCATGGATCTTGATTTTACCGAAGAGCAGGAGATGCTCCGCACTTCGGCCCGCGATTTCCTGACCACCGAGTGCCCCAAAACGCTGGTCCGGGAGATGGAGGAGGACGAGAAGGGCTACTCCCCGAAGCTCTGGCGCAAGATGGCGGAGCTGGGATGGTTAGGGTTGGTGATACCCGAGGAATACGATGGCATGGGGATGGGATTTCTGGACCTGGTCGTCCTTCTCGAGGAGATGGGGCGCAATATCCTGCCCGGGCCCTTCTTCTCCACAGTGGTTCTGGGGGCGCTTCCCATCCTCGAGGCGGGAAGCGAGGAGCAGAAAAAGGAACTCCTGCCAAAAATAGCTGCCGGGGAGGCAATCCTCACAATGGCCCTCACCGAGCCCAGCGCCAGCTACGAAGCCGCCGGGGTCGAGCTAACAGCGGTGTCCCAGGGCGATAACTTCGTGCTGAATGGCACCAAGCTCTTTGTAGAGAACGCCCATATCGCCGATTACATAATATGCGTTGCCCGTACCAAGAGTGGCGCGGGCAAATATGAGGATGGGATCACCCTGTTTCTGGTGGACGCCCCGACAGGTCGGGGGGGGCTCAAGGTTGAGGTGGTGCCCACCACCGCGCTCGATAAGCAGTGCGAGGTGGTATTCGAAAATGTCAGTGTCCCCAAGAAGAATATGCTCGGCGAGCTGGATAAAGGCTGGCCCATCGTGGCGAAGGTACTGGAGAAGGCCACGATAGCCAAGTGCGCTGAGATGATCGGTGGAGCGCAGGCTGCATTAGATATGAGCGTGGCCTACGCCAAGGAGCGGGTACAGTATGGCCGACCCATCGGCTCCTACCAGGCGATCCAGTTCTACCTGGCAGATATGTGGATAAAAGTGGATATGGGGAAAAACATCGTTTATGAGGCTGCCTGGATGGTCTCCGAAGGGCTACCGGCTGCCGAAAAGGTAGCCATCGCCAAGGGATGGGTTAACGAGGCCTATAAGTTTGCCACCGAATACGGAATACAGGTCCACGGCGCTATCGGCACTACCAGGGACCATGATATGGGGCTCTACTATAGAAGGGCGCGGGCGGCTGTCCCCACCTTCGGCGATACCGATTTCCAGAAGGCGGTGGTCGCTCGGCAATTGGGCCTTTAGCCTTAGAGAGTAATCATGTGTCATTCTGAGGGAGCGAGGCGACCGAAGAATCTGATCGAGATCTTTCCCCTTCCCCTTCACTTCGTTCAGGGTCAGGGTCAGAATGACAAAGGACGTCGCTTCCTTCAAATAGGAGTTCGGTCTCTGGAGAGACCTCTTACGAATTTGAGACGTAGGAGGCGTCTCAAGACGCCGATTTCCATAGCGTGTTTACGAATTTGAGACGTAGGAGGCGTCTCAAGACGCCGATTTCCATAGCGTGTAAAAAGTGAGGTATCAGGATGGATTTTAGCTTCAGCCCGGACGAAGAGAGATTTCGGCAGGAGGTACGGGACTTTATTGCCAAGG